>NZ_JAHHPP010000253.1 GCF_024606265.1 Endozoicomonas sp. SESOKO1 | reverse complement strand
ACTTCAAAGCGGAATGCTGTCTGAGGGGACTGCGGTTGAATGGCCAGCAGGTCACACCGGATGAGGTGGTTAAGGCGTTTCCCGAGAGCACGGAAGGCAAACTGGGGATAGCGCGCTTTCAGGAGCAATGTTGCCTGAAGGGTCTGTCGTTGAATGGTCAGCCGGTTACACCGGATGCGTTGTCCAGGACTTATCAGGCAGTCAACGCAACCCTGGAGCTGGCGCACTTCATGGAACAATGTTGCCTGAAGGGCCTGTCGTTTAATGGCCAGCAGGTCACACCGGATGCAGTGGTTAGGGAGTATCAGGCAGCCAGGGCGACACTGCCGGAGGCACGCTTCAAGGCAGAATGCTGTCTGAGTGGGTTGCCGTTGAATGGCCGGAAAGTTACACCGGATGCGGTGATTATGGCGTTCCCGGACAGTCCGAAAGGCCAACTCGGGATAGCAAGGTTCCGTGAACGATGTTGCCTGAGGGGCCTGCCGCTCAATGGTCAGCCAGTCACGCCGGATGAAGTGGCTGGAAATTATCAGGCAACCAGGGCAACACTGGAGCTGGCGCGCTTCAAAGCGGAATGTTGTCTGAGGGGTCTGCTGTTGAATGGCCAGCAGGTTACACCAGATGCGGTGGTTAAGGCTTATCAGGCAGCCAGGGTAACTCTGGAACTCGTGCGGTTCAGGGCGGAATGTTGCCTGAGGGGACTGCTCCTGAATGGCCAGCAGGTCACACCGGATGCGGTGGTTAAGGATTATCAGGCAGCCAGGGCAACACTTGAGTCAGCGCGCTTCAGGCAATCTTGTTGCCTGAGGGGCTTGCTCCTGAATGGCCAGCAGGTTACACCGGATGCTGTAGTCACGGGTTTCCCGGATAGCCCGGAGGGCAAACTGGCGGTTGCGCGCTTCAAGGCAGAATGTTGCCTGAGGGGCTTGGTGTTGAATGGCCAGCAGATCATTACGGATGAGGTGGTTGAGGGTTATCAGGCAGTTCGGGCAACACTGGAACTGGCGCGCTTCAAAGCGGAATGTTGCCTGAGGGACCTGCCGCTGAATGGCCAGCCGGTGACCCCGGATGTGGTGGTTGAGGATTATCAGGCCGCCAGGGCAAAACTGGAGCTGGCACGCTTCAAAGCAGAATGTTGCCTGGGGGGGCTGCTCTTGCACGGCCAGCCGGTCACACCGGATGCGGTGGTCAAGGATTATCAGGCGGCCAGGGCAGAACTGGAGCTGGTGCGCTTTAAAGAACAGTGTTGCCTGAGGGGAGTGCTGTTGCATGGTCGGCAGGTCACATCGGCAGCAGTGGTCAAGGATTATGAGCGCGGTGGCTGGTTACTCGAAAGGGCTATTTTTTATGTTCAGCTGGCATTGAATGCAAGAGAATTGAATGGCAACTATCTAAATAACCGGGAAGTATTGAAAGCATTTAATGAATTACCCGGGGATCATTCTGTAAGGCAAGCCCGGTATCTCATTCAAAGGCTGAAACAATCACAGCAATTTGATGAAACCAGTGAAGCCCGGGATATACTCCAGGAGGCTTGGCAAGTCCTGAGCAATGTATCGGTCAAAGACGATGAGCAACATCGGTTGCAATGTATATTGAAATTCATGGCGTTGCAGCACGAGCTGCCAATTGATCATCAGCGAGTGCCCGCAGAACAGGTACTCCAATCCATCAAATCACTGAGGAGTTCATTTCAGAACTCACGCATCCATTTTTTCTTCCTGGCACACTGTTGTATAACGAGGCAGTTTGTTGATGGACGACAAATCCACAAGGACCAGGTTCTGGAATACCTTCAGAATTTCCCTGTGAAAAGCAAGTTGCGTAATGCTTTAGGCTTCTGGCTTGAACAACGTAGCTCAGAAGTCAATATAATGGACGAGTTACTGTTTAAACGGGTAAATAACGTTGGCTCCAGGTGGGGCTGTGGTCGTCCTCTCGGGCATGGGGCCTCTGCCTACCAGCATGAGGGGACCGTTGCCGATTCTGGCAAGGAACGCTCATTCCCCTGTCCGGTCAAGGAATGCCGGGATGAAGGCGGCACAGCGGGGAATATGTCTGCTACTCAGGCTGTTACCGTCAGTGCCGCCCAATCGCAGAAGCCACTGGCAAAAACAGGTGAACTGGTTTTGCCGGAGGGTCAGGTTCAGCGGTTAAATGCGTTGACGCTGAAAACCTTGGGGATTATTCAGGACATCAATGGTTCTTATCCCGACCCCCCCATTCTGATCACCGGTTCATACTCGCGTTTTTTACAGAACCTCTGCTCGATATTTAATGATATTGACATTATTTGTACGACAGAAGCGTCTGCCAGAACACTTTTTCACAAGCTGCAGGCCATGAACAACGACAGGGATTTGGAAATCCCCAGAAGCGTCATTGTCTGGCCAATCCCGGGATGTCAGGCAATTAAACTACCAAATACCTATAGTATTCAGCTCAGGGACGGTGATTTGGCTACTAAAACCATGGGACTTCAGGTTAGTATTGACGCCCGGGTTGCCCATGGAAGTGCAGCACGATTGGCTGTTCACGTGCCCGGCGTTGAGAGGCTGGTAAGGTGTTTGTCGTTTGCTGAAGAAACCAGGCTACTGAACGATACGCTGGAAAACTTCATTAACAACCTTGATCCACTGACCGAGCAATTGCGTAGCGGAGCAGTATTTGATGTACCCCGAACCATTCTGTTCAACAATCCACAAAACACCTGGGACCGTATTTGCGGTTTGCTTATACGCTCACTGCTTACCCTGAATAAAGGCAGGGATTTTATTGCCTTGTACTCTGAAAGGGACCCCGGCAGATCTGACGGCCGGATTGGTTGGCTCCAGGAAGAGAAGCAACGCCTTCATGGACTGACGGATAATCTTCAAATGAAATTGCATAGCCATATTTATCGTAATGATTTTATGCACAGAGTTAATGGTTGGTTAGCGACCACCCAGCCTGTTAATCATTACCAGATGAAAAGGAAGGAGTTCATCAAGGCATTGCTGACGATGATGGATTCCGAATAAGATCGGGAGGGCCTAAACTCATTGAACATTTGATCATCTGCCATCCGACCCAAATGTCGTTCCCCCAAAAACGATACTTGTTGGCAGGTTGTTTTGTGCTGCAGCGTGGATAAATATTTCCGCTTTTCAGATGTTCCTGTTTGCTTGTGGATAACCTGTTAAAAATTTTGGAGAAATGCTATGGGTCTGTTTGATGCCCTGCTGGGCAATGCAGGTGAGATGACCAACGAAAAAGCAATGGAAGATCTGGCAACCATTCTTACCCCGTCGGAGTCAATAGAGCTGGCCTATAAGCTGGTTCGGGATATGGTGGTTTTGACCAGTCACCGTTTGATTTTTATCGATAAACAGGGGCTTACCGGACGTAAGGTTGAATATCGCTCAATACCTTATAAGTCGATCACCATGTTTACTGTAGAGTCTGCCGGTCATTTTGATCTGGATGCAGAACTGAAAATATGGATTTCCGGCCAGCCAGAGCCAATGTCGATGGAATTTAATGGCAAGACCAATATCTATAAGCTTCAGGCAATTCTGGCGACAAAAGTGGCAGGGCGGTAAATTTTTGCCAACGGGCGTTGATACAGGCCACAATTGTGGCCTTTTCTGTGGTCAGGCTCCTAGACTCTCAGCAGGTTTGAAAGTGCCGGGTTAGGTTTGTCGGCGGCTTTGAAAATCAGTGCGATTTTGCCAATCGTCTGAATAAGGTCAGAGTTTGTAGCGCTGATCAGTTCGCTGATCAGTTGCTGGCGGATTTCCCGGTCACCAATGGCGAATTTGACCTTGATCAGTTCATGGTCATTCAGCGCACGCAATGTCTCTTCAACCACGCCATCCGTCAGCCCCTTGTCTGCCACAATGACGACAGGGTTCAGGTTGTGGCCGATGGTACGAAAATGCTTCTTTTTGGCTGCATTCAAGCTCATGTTTGCAATTCCTGATAATTTCTTTAATAACGAATCGTCATACACGATTTCTGATGATGGGTATGACCTTATTTTTCCGGAGAAGTTTTCGTTAATGCAGGTTGGGGACAGAGAAGTACTGTTCATAGCGCACTTCACGGTCATTGACTGGGCGTCGAAGAGAGTGAACTAATGCCTATTCAAGCTTCTGGTGGCGCATGCTAGCGCTTTCTGGCGGCTGAGGGAAGTGTGGCTGCGACTCCATTAACCCTCTATTTTAACTTTCGTTTTTCCTTGAGCGCATCCAATTCATTGGAATCATGTACTAGACTTGCAGCGGGCAACCAGACAAAGGTGGCGCGTTGGGCGATTACACTCATTTGTGGCGAAGGCTGGTGAGTTTCTGGCTTGAATTCAGGCACTCATTTGTCGCCTTTGCTGTTTTTGCCAATGGGTTGCTGATTTTTAAAACCATCTGGGGGATGCCGGTTAATCTGCCGGATCTTTTTCAGATCAACAATCTGGTTGATATTGACTGGTCTGATGTGGCCGGTGGGCCATGGTTTTTGCTCAGTGTTTTCCTGATGCTGAATGCGCTGGGTATGTTGTTCCGGGCAAGAACTGCCTGGGCTGTCAGTGTATTTCTGTTAATTATTACATTGGCTTTTACCGTTCATTTTTATCCCCTGCTTCGGACAAGAATACTTTTTTGTGCCTTGACGCTGGTGGGAATACTGTTGCTGGGAAGAGATTTCAATCGTTCCAGTGCAACCGCAGGGGGTATTTTTGCCATCATCAGTTTCACCATTTTATTATTTTATGCCAGTTACGGCGCACTCTATTTCGGCAGTGGTTTTTCGCCGGAAATTGATAGCCTGGTAACAGCTTTCTACTTTTCCATTGTTACGATGACGACGGTCGGGTATGGCGACATTATTCCAAAAACAGAGTCGGCCCGGTTGTTCACCGTGTCTATGATCGTCGCGGGTATTACTGTGTTCGCTACGTCACTCACTACGGTTTTTGGGCCGGTCATTCGCAGTGGTATCGGCAAACTGGTTAAAGGCAGAGAGCAGGCTATGAAAAGGGCAGATCATTTTATCATCTGTGGTACTTCCATTCTGGCAATGGGGACGATTAGTCAACTGAAGCAGCGGGGCCTCGATTTAACGGTGGTCACGGTGCGTACACAAGATGAATTTTCCCAGATAGAACAGAAGGTAGGGCAAAAGCTGGACTTGATCTCCGGGGACAGTACGGATAATACCGTGTTGGACAGTGCCGGAATCATGAATTGCCGCGCTTTGCTGGCACTTACTGATGACGATGCATCGAACGCATTTATCGTACTGACTGCGAGAGAAATGAATCCTGGCATCAAAACAGTCCTTGTCGTTAATGACGCTAAAAACATGAAAAAAATAAGGCAAGTCAAGGCCGATGTTATTCTCTCGCCACAATTGTTTGGCAGTGAGATTCTGGCCTGTGTGCTCAGTGGTGAGGCTCTGGATCATGATAAGCTGACTTCCATGCTGCTCACTTCCGGGCATGGGTTGTTTGATTGAGTCGGGTATTTTTTTACCGTTAGTTGAACAGGTTGAACAATACTTATCCTCTTGATGGGGTTACTACTGTTGATTAATGTCAACTCTACCAGCACAGGGCTGCCAAAGCGCTTGACCCACACAAGGGTGTGGAACGTGTTAGCTTGCAATGCACAATAATACCTAATTTACCGCTTGATCTTCTGTCGTCTTCTGCTGTCACAGTCAGGACGTATAAGATATTATTTTCATGACTTTCACTTTGCAGGCTGATGGAAATACCAGCTGCCCTCAGGTGTAAACTTTTATTCCTTTCGGTTCAGGCTTAATTTACAGGCAGTTTGCAAAAAGATTATGGCGAGATCCAAAAGTAGTGGTCGCTGGTTAAAAGAGCACTTTGATGACCATTATGTCAAGCAGTCGCAAAAAGACGGGTGGCGATCCAGGGCCAGTTATAAACTTCTGGAGATTCAGGAGAAAGATAAACTCTTTCGCTCGGGTATTCGGGTGGTTGATCTTGGCGCGGCGCCCGGTGGCTGGTCTCAGGTAGCGGTTGAGCTGGCTGGTGATCAGGGGCGGGTGGTTGCTTCTGATATTCTGCCAATGGATCCTATCGCCGGGGTTGACTTTGTTCAGGGTGATTTCACAGAAGATGCGGTGCTGGAACAAATACTTGAAACCATCGGCTCGGACCGGGTAGACCTTGTAATTTCCGATATGGCCCCCAATATGAGTGGAGCACTCTGCGTTGATCAGCCCAATGCCATGTACCTTGTTGAACTGGCACTGGATCTGTCCAGGCAGGTATTGCGTAAAGGAGGTGTTTTTCTGGTCAAGGTATTTCAGGGTGAAGGTTTTGATGCCTGTCTGAAAGATATGAAAACCAGTTTTGACAAAGTGCAGACTCGCAAGCCTACGGCTTCCAGGGCGCGCTCTAGAGAAGTATATCTGCTGGCCACAGGCTTCAGGGGATAATACCGGGCGTTGAAATAATAGGATGCATTAATCAGCATGATAGAAGACAATCACTGTCACACCGTCCGCTGATCGTGTATCGTTGCAAATAAGCATTTATACATAATCACAGCGAGCCAGGGGAACGTGCTCAATATAAACGATTACCTGAGGCTTAAGTACGCTCAAGAGAGGTTAGCCCCTTGAATGATATGGCAAAAAATTTGATTCTCTGGGTCATAATCGCCTTGGTGCTATTGACCGTCTTTAAAAACTTTGATGGCATGCAGTCGTCTACCCAGAAGGTTGCCTATTCTGACTTCATCAGCATGGTAGAAAATCGGCAGGTCAGTAAGGTTGTCATTGATGGTTTTACCATCACCGGCCTGTTAAACAACAGTGAACGTTTTGAAACCAACCTGCCGCCCACGGTGCCAGACAACAAACTGATGGATGAACTCCTGCTGGGCAAGGTTCAGGTTGAATCCAAGCCTATTGAAAAGCAGAGCATCTGGACACAGCTATTGGTAGCCAGCTTCCCGATTCTGGTGATTCTTGCGGTATTTATGTTCTTTATGCGTCAGATGCAGGGCGGCGGCGGAGGCCGGGGTGGCCCGATGAGCTTTGGCAAAAGCAAGGCCCGTCTGCTGTCTGAAGATCAGATCAAAACCACGTTTGCCGATGTGGCCGGTGTTGAAGAAGCCAAGGAAGATGTCCAGGAGCTGGTGGACTTCCTGAAGGATCCCGGTAAATTCCAGCGTCTGGGTGGTCGTATTCCCCGGGGCGTTCTGATGGTGGGTCCTCCGGGTACCGGTAAAACCCTGATCGCCAAAGCGATTGCCGGTGAGGCCAAGGTTCCGTTCTTTACCATCTCCGGTTCTGACTTTGTTGAAATGTTTGTGGGTGTTGGTGCCTCCCGTGTCCGTGACATGTTTGAACAGGCCAAGAAGCAGGCACCCTGCATTATCTTTATTGACGAGATTGATGCGGTCGGTCGTCACCGTGGTGCCGGTATGGGCGGTGGTCACGATGAACGTGAACAGACCCTCAACCAGCTGCTGGTTGAGATGGACGGTTTTGAAGCGAACGACGGTATTATTGTAATTGCTGCTACCAACCGTCCTGATGTTCTTGACCCTGCGTTATTGCGTCCCGGTCGTTTTGATCGTCAGGTGGTGGTTGGCTTGCCGGATATCCGTGGTCGTGAGCAGATCCTTAAAGTGCATATGCGCAAGGTTCCGGTTTCTGACAATGTGCAGCCTTCGGTTATTGCCCGTGGTACTCCCGGATTCTCCGGTGCCGACCTGGCTAATCTGGTTAACGAAGCGGCACTCTTTGCGGCACGGGCTAACCAGCGCACCGTTGGCCAGAAAGAGTTTGATCTGGCGAAAGACAAAATCATGATGGGCGCTGAGCGCAAGTCCATGGTCATGAGTGATAAGGAGAAGAGCAATACGGCTTATCATGAAGCCGGCCATGCCATCGTTGGTCGATTGGTTCCGGACCATGATCCAGTCTACAAAGTGAGTATTATTCCGCGAGGCCGGGCACTTGGGGTGACCATGTTCCTGCCTGAAGAGGATCGCTACAGCCAGAGCCGCCAGGCGCTGCTTAGCCAGATATGCTCGCTGTTTGGCGGCCGTATCGCTGAAGAGATGACGTTGGGCAAAGATGGTGTAACCACCGGTGCCTCTAACGATATTCAGCGCGCTACCCAGATTGCCAGAAGCATGGTGACCAAATGGGGCCTGTCCGAAAAGCTGGGTCCACTGCTTTACGATGAGGATGAGGGTGAGGTATTCCTGGGTAAAAACTACGGCAGTGGTGGCTCCAGAATGAATGTCTCCGGAGAAACGGCGAAGCTTATTGATGAGGAAGTTCGCCGGGTAGTTGATGAATGCTATTCCCGCGCCAACCAGATTCTCGTCGACAATCGCGACAAGCTGGATAAAATGGCTGAGGCTCTGATTCAGTATGAAACCATCGATAGTGATCAGATTGATGACATTATGACTGGCCGTGAAGTTCGCCCTCCGAAGGATTCAGGCGATAACGATGACAGTGGTGTCAAAGCTGCCGATGACTCTGAAGTGATGGCTGACGACAAGACTGAAGGCGGTGATAAAAAAGATTCTGGCAGTTCGATTGGTGGCCCCGCCGGGGAGCACTGATACCAGGTCAGGTCTATGATTGTGAAGGGCAGGTTTATCCTGCCCTTTTTTATGTCTTCTACCTGGCAACATTGTTATCGGTGTTTGTGGCTACTTTGGGTATACCAACTTCAGGGTAGTGACTTGTCAGGACAGTCGCCTGTGAATAAGAACGTTTGACTGTCCGGGGATCAGAGGAGCTTTTATGAGCAACGAATTTAAGTTGAATTGTGCAGGGAAAATACTGGATCTGAATAAGCCCAGGGTTATGGGGGTTTTAAACGTTACACCAGACTCTTTTTATGAAGGGAGCCGCTGTTCTGATAGCTGGTTGAAGGTTGCCGAACAGATGATCAAGGACGGGGCGGATATTCTGGATATTGGTGGTGAGTCAACACGCCCCGGTGCTTCAGGCGCGCCAGCACAGGAACAGGAACTGGAGCGGGTCCTGCCGGTCATCGAAGGTCTGGTATCGCGCTTCAATGTCATTATCTCTATCGATACCAGCTCTCCTCTGGTGATGAAAGAGGCAGTGCAGGCTGGCGCGGGGATTATTAATGATGTCCGGGCGCTGCATCGTGAGGGAGCATTGGAAGCTGCAGCAGAAACCAATGTACCCATTATTTTGATGCATTCCCTCGTTGATCAACCTGAGCCAGGGGTTGTCCCTGTTTATGGTGATGTTGTTGCAGAGGTCTGCCAGTATCTGCAGGATTGTGTGGAGCGCTGTGAGAATGCCGGGATTGTCAGGGAACGCTTAATACTGGATCCCGGCTTTGGGGGCGGTATGTTTGGTAAAACGCCGGTGCATGACCTTGAGATGCTGAAGGGTTTTCGCCGCTTTCATGAACCAGGGCTGCCGGTCCTGGCAGGTATGTCCAGAAAGTCCTTTATTGGGGCAACGTTAGACCGCGACACCGAAGACCGGCTGCCGGGCAGCCTGGCGGCAGCCATGCTGGCTGCACAGGCGGGTGCTCATATCATCCGTGTGCATGATGTCAGGGAAACGGTCGATGTCCTGCGTTTACTTCAGGCCGTTGACGAAGCGTAAGTTTGTTATTTCAAATAATGACGCCTGCCAGTCTGGAGATTGTGCTTCCAGAGTGGTGGGTAATCGCTCACTGGTTATTGAATATCCAGCCTCTGTCGTTCTGTAAATCCTCTTCGCCTTTCAACATATCCTGATGGTACTGGTGGTTCACTTGAATGAGTGCGATGATTACCGGCTATTGCTTACAGAGACCTTTGGTAAACGGCTATGGCGCGAAAATATTTTGGTACCGACGGAATTCGAGGGAAGGTTGGTGACTTTCCAATTACACCGGATTTTGTCCTTAAGCTGGGCTGGGCAGCGGGTCGTGTCCTGGCTGAACAGGGTGAAGGGAAAGTTATTATTGGCAAGGATACCCGGATCTCCGGTTACATGTTTGAATCAGCCCTGGAGGCGGGGCTGTCTGCTGCCGGTATCGATGTTGTCCTGACCGGCCCAATGCCAACCCCTGCCATTGCCTATCTGACCCGGACCTTTAATGGGCAGGCGGGTATTGTGATCAGCGCCTCCCATAACCCGTTTTACGACAATGGTATAAAGTTCTTTGCCGGTGACGGTACCAAGCTGTCGGATGACGTCGAGCTGAGGATTGAAGCATTGCTTGAGTCAGAAATTGAGGTAGTTGATTCCCAGAGCCTGGGAAAAGTGACCCGGATGGATGATGCTGCAGGCCGCTACATTGAGTACTGCAAGGGCAGCACTTCCCAGCAGCTGGATCTGCGTGGCATGAAAATGGTGATCGATGCCGGTCATGGTGCAACTTATCTGGTTGGGCCTGCAGTTTTTCGTGAACTGGGTGCTGAAGTGATCACGATGGGCACTCATCCGGATGGCGTCAATATCAATGAGAATGCAGGCTCTACCAGGCCGGAAGGCATGGCGGCCAGAGTCCGGGAAACCGGTGCAGATCTGGGGATTGCTTTTGACGGTGATGGTGACCGGGTCATTATGGTGGATGATAAGGGGGAGGTCGTCGATGGCGACCAGCTGCTCTTTATTATCGCTATGGACCGCCACTCCAGAGGGGTGTTGAATGGTGGTGTGGTGGGCACGTTGATGACCAATCTGGGGATGGAGAAAGCCCTGGAAGCCGCCGGGATTCCCTTCGCCCGGGCCAATGTTGGTGACCGTTATGTGAATGAGTTGCTGATAGCCAATGACTGGCAGCTCGGTGGTGAGTCTTCAGGCCATATTATCTGTCGCGATGCCTCGACCACCGGTGATGGTATTGTATCGGCACTGAAAGTATTAAAGGCCATGCAGACAGCCGGTCAGTCTCTGTCAGAAATGGTGAGTGCGATTACCCTTTATCCCCAGGTGATGATCAATGTCCGGGTTCAGAATAAGCGGGATACTGATAGCATTCCCGGTATTGTTGACGCGGTAAAAAAAGCGGAGCAGGAAATGGCTGGCAAAGGCCGTGTCCTTCTGCGACCTTCCGGAACAGAACCGGTTATCCGGGTGATGGTAGAGGGTGAAGATGGCGCCCAGGTAAAGGCTCAGGCTGAAAAGCTGGCAAAAGTGGTTGAGCAGGAGTTGAGCAGCAGTTGAGCAGGAGCTGAGCAGGAAATATGCTGATTGATGCCCGTTGCAGGCATTGGCCTGCAACGGGACGGTGCTGTCCGGGTATGGCCCTGATTACAATCAGCTCAGAGGACTTGACTTATTGTATGTTGGCGTCTTTCAGGTTAGTATTCCGGCCTCGCGATCAAAGAGGTAAGCAGTATGCGTCAGCCACTGGTAGCTGGAAACTGGAAGATGAATGGGTCTTCAGACAGTATCCGTGAACTTGTTGATGGAATCCTTTCAGGGCTTGAAACCAAGGCTGAGGTGCTTGTTTTTCCACCTAGCGTATACATTCAGCAGGTACGCGACTTGCTGAAGGGGTCTCCGGTTAAATTTGGTGTGCAAAATGCCTCCGATAAGCTGTCTGGAGCCTACACTGGTGAAATCTCTCCTCTGATGGCCAAAGACCTTGGCTGTGAATATGTACTGATTGGTCACTCTGAGCGTCGTTCCCTGTATGGCGAAACCGATGCCGATGTGGCCGCGAAATTCTGCGCCCTGGTGGATCAGGGTCTGGTGCCAGTCCTTTGTGTTGGTGAGACCCTGTCAGAGCGCGAAGCTGGTGACACTATGAAAGTAGTGGCTCATCAGATCAATACGGTGCTTCGAGCTGCTGGTTCGGAGCGTCTGGCTAATTTTGTAATTGCCTATGAACCAGTTTGGGCTATTGGCACTGGTCTGACTGCAACCCCGGAACAGGCGCAGGAAGTTCATGCTGAAATTCGTGCGCTGCTGGCAGAAAGCGATCCGTCCATGGCGGACAGAACCCGTGTTCTGTATGGTGGTAGCATGAAGGCTGACAACGCGGCAGAACTGATGAGCCAGCCTGATGTTGATGGTGGTCTGATCGGTGGTGCTTCGCTGGTAGCTGCTGATTTCAAGGTGATTTGTCACGCTGCGGGATAGTAATGGAAACCATTATTCTTCTTGTGCACGTGCTGGTAGCTGTTGGCGTGATCGCTATGATCATGCTGCAGCAGGGCAAAGGTGCAGAAACAGGAGCCAGTTTTGGCTCAGGGGCTTCTCAGACGGTGTTTGGAAGTCAGGGCTCAGCGAACTTTCTGAGTCGTACAACCGCTATTCTGGCAACGATCTTTTTCGTTACCAGTATCGGTCTGGCAATGATGGCCAGGCAGAAGGCTGACAGTGTTGCTGATGCCGGTTTGCCTTCTGTTCAGGTTGAACAGATTGTGCCGGTTAATGATGCACCTTTTGCGGTTGATTCATTAGAAAACACTACCGAAAGCGATGCGCCTGTGTTAGAGTCTCAGCCCGTTGAGAGTGATGGCTCCAGCAACTCTGAAAACGCTCAGTAAGATTGAAAATCTTATTGATTTATAAAGAGTTTTCAGAAATAATTTTTCTGTCGCGAGAGCGGCAGTCAAGGCCGAAGTGGTGGAATTGGTAGACACGCTGTCTTGAGGGGGCAGTGCCTGTATGGGCGTACGAGTTCGAGTCTCGTCTTCGGCACCAATAAGATCAATGTGTAATGTAAAAGGGTTAGTAAAATAGACTAAATATGTCGTTTTACTTGCTGCCTTGATGGTATACGGCAAAATTAACTTTTTTTTGCTGAGCTTCAGTTTAAGGTTGCTGTTTGACAGTAATCGCTTAAAAAAGGTCTTTGATGGCCTTTTTTTTGTGCTTTCGTTTTTATCCCCTGCGTCTTTCGAACGTGAATCTTCCTGACCTCTGCCGTATTGTGTCTGATCTGGTTTCCTTGTAATGCGGGACTAACCGATGCCCGGGTGAACAGAAGCATCGTTTGCACTGGGTGGTTTATAAGGTGCTGGATGGTGGTGATGAACCCTTATCGGTGGATGTTGGATTCCTGCGGCTCGTACTGACTCTGAGAAGCTATGCTTATACCAAAATAGCGACAAGAGACAGGATGAGTACCCGTGACCATTGACGATGTTATCAACCGGTTATCAAACCATGTAATGGGTGAGCTACCCAGAGAAGCACTGCTGGCGGCCAGTGAGCAGCGGGCAGAATTGATTCCGCGCCTGCTTGAGTATCTGGAAAGCGTTGCCGGGCAGGGGGGTGAGATGCCCGAAGGCCAGCGAGCGGATCTGGTTTTTTTTGCCTTTTACCTGCTGGCCCAGTTTCGTGAATCAAAGGCATTGCCGGTAATGCTCCGGATCGTGTCTGCCAGCCCCCGGACGGTTAACCGACTGCTCGGTTATGTGGTCAGTGAAAGCCTGGCACGAATACTGGCTTCAGCGATGGCCGGTGCCGCAAACAGTGAAAGTGGTACCGGTGACGGATGTGACGTGTCACCGCTGAAGCAGGTGATTGAAAATACCGCGGTCCATCCTCACGTTCGCTCTTCCTGCCTGACCTGCCTGACGATTCTGGTTTTCCATGGGTTTTTGACTCGTAAGACGCTGGTCAGCTACTTTGAAGAGTTATTTAATGGGAGGCTTGAGCCGCAGCACAACCCCGTTTGGGATGGGCTGGTCTCTAACTGCATTATCGCCGGAACTGCCGGGCTGGAAGCTTCCGTTCTGGAGGTGTTTGACCGGGGATTACTGACCGATTCATTTATGGGCAGGGAGCGGTTGACGGCAATGTTACAGGAGCATCCCGGTGACCTGCGGTTCCCTTCCTATGAAAGCTTTGCCCTGATTGATGACTGTGTGGCTGAGTTTGAAGGCTGGGCAAGCTTTAACAGCAGTCGGCCGGCGGAGAAGCCCGCTGAGCGTGCGCCTGTGGGGAGTAACGCTGAGCCGGAGGATGTTCAGCGTGTGTCGAGGCCCTGGCCAGCCAGAAAAACCAATCCACAAACACGCAGGTCGACACAGCTGCCGGGTCGGCAACGGCCCTTTCACTCCGCCTCTCCCGGGAAACCTGCACAGCCGCTGGTCAGACAACACCCTAAGGTAGGAAGAAATGATCCCTGCCCCTGTGGTAGCGGGCGTAAGTATAAGAAGTGCTGCGGCTGATGGCTTGGATTGAGAATGCTTCCTGCAAAAGTAATCCCGACGTTGCGGGTAGCCGATAGTTGCGGGTAGCCGAGTGTGGCGTTGCTACAGCCTATCCGCTGGTAAGTTCCTCATTTTGGATGTCCAGCCGGGACTTCACTCGGCGTTCTTCAAGTTCTTTATCTACCTGCTCCTGAAGTTTTCGAATGTACTCACAATAGGCCGTGAGATTTTTCCAGCGGTTCTGGTCGAAATGTTCATACCGGTGCTTAAAGATCAGCTGATCCTCTTTCAGGTTCATCCAGCTCGGTTTGAAGCCCAGGTCTTCCGGCCTTAACAGTTCATGCACGGCGACCCATTCCTCGCCCCGGCGCAGTTTTATACCGGGGTTGATGATGTAATGCCCACGACGGATGCGCTTGAACAACTTGCGGTTGTAGGGCGCATCACGGTCTACCTCATTGCCGGAGAGAATACTGCTGATGTAACTCTGCTTCTTCCGCCGTTGTGGCAAGACCTCATCAGGCAGGGTTTGCACCCATTCGGTAATGGCTTTGGCTGAGAAACCGTCACCTCTGCCAGCCAGTTCGCCCAGTTTGCGATAAAACATGGCAAACATCAGGTTCAGTACAAACAGCCCCATCAGGCGCTTGTCCAGCTTGATCAGCCGGCCCTGGGCCTGAATGGGCAGGCTGTCCGGTTCCAGACTGCTGTAGACCGGAGCCAGTTTATGGCGGGCATAGCGCTCATCCATCAGCGCCTGTTCCAGGGCTATCTGCAGGGCGTTGAGACCATGGCTGCCGGACAGATCCGGGTTGGCACCGCGCTCCATCAGGTCTCTGACCAGGCCAGCATTGCCAAGCCGGGCAGCAACCATCAACGGAGTCAGGTTGAAGATAGTGCGGTGGTCGATGCCGTATTTCTCCGTATCGCGCAATACACTGCCGGGGTTATTGAGGTCGTAGGTCATGTAGTGCTTTTGATGCAGCTGTTTGACCGCTTTTTCTTCCGTCTGAGTGGCGGGTTTAAAGTCGCTGCTGATCAACTGATTAAGCATGGGTTGATGCCAGTGGATCAGGGCGTATTCCAAAGCCAGCAGCTGTTTTTTCTTGTTATTGCCACTTATGGCTTCTTGCTGAAGTTGCGTGAAGGCCGTGCGATCAAGTACCGGCCAGGGTACTGGCTTTTGCTGCAGTATCCGGCTGCGGATCTCATCGGCCTGTTCCTGCTTGCCCTGCAATTCCAGCTTGCGGGCCTCTTTTTGCAACTCATCCAGGCTGGAGTCCTGCTTATCCATCTGCAGGTCACCGGTAAATCTTTCCAGATCCAGTAGCCGCATTAACGGATGTTTCTGGTTGGCTTCGATAATGTAGAGGTTGCTTACCGCCCGGGTAATGGCTACATAGAGAGCGTTGATATAGAACTTGTAGACCTCCAGGGATTTGTCCTGTTTGTTTTTCGCCCTGGCGTATTCCAGTGTCTCTTTTTCCAGCGCGGCGGGGTCGACACCCGCGGCAATATCCCGGAAGCTCTTTTCTTCATCGCTGATAAAGTTGTAAAGAATGATATTGTCGTATTCCAGACCCTTGGCCTCCTGAATGGAGAAGACCAGCGGCGTATTGAACCACTGGCGGGCGGCAGCTTTCTGGTCCGGGTGCATCACCAGCACGGCAAAGCGGGTGGAGCGGGCGGTTTTGTTGTCCAGGTCCTGTTTCACTTTCTGGCTGTCTGCCAGTAATTGCAGTTGCCCCCGGTGTTCGCCAATGCTGTTGACCAGGTAGTTGCTCTCTTTATCGATGGAGCCAAAGCGTGCGTGCTTCAGTTTCAGAATCCGGTTGGCAATATGGGTGATCACCGGTGCATTGCGGTAATTGGACTGGAGTATCCGGATAATTTCGCCCTCACCGGTCAGGCCCTGCTGCTCGAAAAACAGGGTCTTGACCTTGGACCAGGAGAAAAAGTTCGGGTGGACAATCTGGTTGGAGTCACCACAGAGAATAAAGTGGCCCGGATGCCGAAGGGTCTTCAGTATCAGGTAGAGCTGAATGTTGGTAATGTCCTGTACCTCATCCACCACGATAAAGTCGTATTGGGGTTCGGCGCTGGCCAGGTAGCGGTGGCTGATAATGTTAGTGTCGTATAACTGCTCCTTTTCCAGGAACTGCCGGTATTTATCGAACAGGTCGTAAACGCCCGGACGCTCTTCATCACTGAAGATGGATTGCTTAACCCCCAGCTTCAGGTACTCATCACGGGAGAGCCAGGGTGACTCGTTGGAAGGGCCACTCAGCACGCCCCGGAACTCCTCAAAGAGTTTATGAGGGTCTTTCTGTTTGCTGTTGCCCTTATGGCGCTGGAACCAGCCTTCGAAGTCTTTCAGCGTCACTTCCCGTCCGGCGGGTACCCGAATGCTCTCCAGAAACTCCCGGAAGGAGAGGAATTCCACATTCTGTTCTTCATTGTCGTAGTGGTGGGCGTAGTAAAGATTTCGGGCACTTTGTACCAGAAACGGGGAGTGGCTGACATAGAGCACATCGCCCGTTGCCTGCTTCATTTTCTCCAGGGTCAGGGCGGTTTTGCCGCTGCCAGCGCTGCCGATAATCACCAGCGGCGGCGGTAAGTGGTAGACAGACTGCTGTTCACCGTCGAAGGAGATAATCTTGTCCAGCAGGTTGAATCGGTCGTGGTCGGTATTGAGGTAAGTCAGTTCTGCCGGGGACTCTGTTTCCGGAGTATTAATCACCGGAATTTTTTTCTCATCAATGGTTACCCCCCGCTCCAGGAAACGGGACTTTTCATAGGCGTGATTGCGGATATACTCCAGAATCAGGCAATAGGGCTTGCCATTGTAACGGTGCAGGGAGAATAACAGCCGGTCGTTGCGGTTCAGTCGTGCGCGTTAGAGGTTATCCCCGATCTTGCGCACATCCGCCTGCTGGAAGTTATTGCGCTCAAGGGCTTTGCGAACTTTGGCAAAGCCGGGTATCTGGTCTGCGTTGAGATCGTTGTATAAAAGTATATTCATGGGCAACAGGGTAGAAAACCTTATGTTCTTTTGCGAACTCCGGACGCTCTGATGAATAAATATCCGTATTATTAATTGATGGCCGTTGACCGGCAATTGTTCACAGATGGCATCTAAATGATCGGTATTACTGGTAACTCTGAAACCCTGTCCGGGTTATATGCGGTTGACGGGATTGACCGCTCAGGGCATAGCCGCTCATCCGGGTTCCCGGTTATTGGCAGGCGGGGTGGCTTTGCCGGGTTTGAAATTGCCGGTTATGAACGGCGCGGCCGGTCTTTGACGGTTCCTGTCGGGCAGGATGAGCAGGATAACAATAAAGATTTATCCGGGCGGAATGATATTGTTAACCGATCATTAAGGTCTCGTCGTATATATCCTCTGCAGAGTTTTATTCGCCCTTATCTGTTTCATCCTTTTTTATTCCGTCCTCTTAAGCTTCACCGGCGCTGCTGGCCGAACAGTTGCTCAGCTCATCGACCATCATTCAGCAGCCATTGCCCTCAACCCCGGGTGGCAGGTGATCTGTTTGTTTTTATGCACAATGGCAGGATCACAAAAGGATTTCTGCCAGTTTCCAGACGATGGCGACCGCTGAAAGCCAAAAAAAGAGAGAAAAGCCCGGTAAAAAAAATAGCCAGGAAAGAGAATGCCCGGCAAGTCGGTCACGGTATGATTATTGGTGGTAAAGCCATTTTTCCGGATAGTGATCTGGTATTTTTTCAATTGTGTCTTGACTATTATGCCGACTATCGGAAAAACACAAACCACCCTGCCCGGCAGGGGATGCCTTCCCAATACGATCCGCTGCAGCGGCCTTCTTGTGGTGATCATGCAATGATCTTATATGGTGAATACAACCAGAACCGGGTAATGGACTGCCCTGTGGGATGCTCTTGCCGATGCTGTTCAGAAGGGGCAGAAAGACATTGCCGGAGCCCGGGGAAGTGCCCCTGCTTTTTTAATGGCGCATACTCTTTTGGCAAAGACATAAATTCCGTTTTTGTTATGGGTAGAAAGTTTCGGTTTGGACTCTGGAACATTAAACTGTTAACCGCTTTGTTAATATTTTTTCTTCTTATTACTTTTCTGGAGGGAATTACCGGTATTCGTGGCTTTGTCTCTATAGCCAGCCTATCGGCTTTGGAACTTTTGTCCGGATTAGTCATTGCCCTGGGGATGATGGCAATGGCCCTGTTGGTTTTGTGTGTACTGATGAAGCGGTAGGTGTTCGGGAGTGCTTCGGTCGAGTTGACAGTTCCAGGAAAAGGTAGATAATAGAACCGTTTTTTATGGAATAGAGTTTTAACATTACTGTTTTGCAGGCAGCTTTTGCAAAGTACAGTGGTTTGAATTCAGAGCTGATTCTTTGCTTTTGGATCAGTATATTTGATATTGGGGAGAGGTTGTCAGCTGGCTCTTGCCGAAGTATACTGATGAACACTTTGATGCGGGGTGGAGCAGCCTGGTAGCTCGTCGGGCTCATAACCCGAAGGTCGTTGGTTCGAATCCAGCCCCCGCTACCAAATCCTGGAAAACCCCCTTTGTGGGGTTTTTTGTTAGGTAGCGAGTAATTGATGTGTGATGGCTGTTCTGGCCATTGTGCGAATATATGGGGCTTTATAGCCCTTTTTTTGTTTTTTTGGCAGGTATTCAGTCGTGGCAGGTAAGCAGTCGCAGCTGGAGGCACTTATCGAGCCGATCGTGGCGTCGCTTGATTACCGTCTCTGGGGTATTGAGTTTGTTTCCCGTGGGCGGAATTCGCTGCTTCGGGTCTATATCGATGCAGAAAATGGCATCACCCTGGATGATTGTGAACAGGTCAGTCGCCAGGTGAGTGCCGTTATGGACGTTGAAGACCCCATTGCGGACGAATATACCCTGGAAGTATCTTCTCCGGGATTGGACAGGCCGCTGTTCCGGCTTGAGCAGTATGAGATGATGGCTGGCTATATGGTCAGTATACGCCTGAGGGTGCCTTTTGAGGGGCGCAGAAAGTATCGGGGCATCATCAAGGGAATTGAAGATCAGGATGTCGTTATAGAGGCCGATGGCCATGAGCTTCTGTTGCCAATCGAGAGTATTGATAAGGCACAGGTGATACCACAGTTCGACTGAATTATCCTTCAGGCCGGGCGGATATCCCGGTTTAGCAGCCAGGGATGTGTTGGCATAGGCATGGACTGGTTCAGCATAGGCGAGGCAGAGCATGAGTAAAGAGATTCTGTTGGTCGTAGAGTCCGTATCCAATGAGAAGGGAGTACCGCCCGAGGTAATCTTTGAGGCGTTGGAAACCGCTCTGGCGACAGCGACCAAAAAACGGTACGAAACCGAAGTGGATATCCGGGTGGCGATCAACCGGGCTAATGGGGAATACGATACATTCCGTCGCTGGACTGTCGTTGCTGACGAAGATTTTGAATTTGCCGGCATGCATCTGACCCTGGATGAAGGCAAGGAGCAGGATGAGTCTCTTGAAATTGGTGGTATCTGGGAAGAACCGGTTGAATCGGTAGGCTTTGGCCGTATTGCTGCCCAGACAGCCAAGCAGGTGATTGTTCAGAAGGTACGTGAAGCTGAGCGCCTGCAGATGGTTGAGCAGTACCGTGACAAGATGGGTACCCTGATTTCCGGTACCGTCAAGAAGACCACACGGGACAGCATTATTGTTGATCTTGGCAATAACGCTGAAGCGGTATTAAAGAAAGATCAGATACTGCCTCGCGAGAACTTCAGAATGGGCGCTCACGTGCGGGCCCTGCTCCATGAATTGTCAACAGAGGGTCGTGGCCCTCAGTTGATGCTTTCAAGAACGGCCCCGGCGATGCTGATTGAGCTGTTCCGTATTGAAGTTCCTGAGATTTCAGAAGAGGTGATTGAAATCAAGGGTGCGGCCAGGGATCCGGGTTCACGGGCCAAGATTGCCGTGAAAACCAATGATGGCCGGATTGATCCAGTCGGTGCCTGTGTCGGTATGCGCGGTGCCCGGGTTCAGGCGGTCTCCGGTGAGCTGGGTAATGAGCGTGTTGATATTGTTCTTTACGATGACAACCCGGTTCAGTACGTGATTAATGCCATGCAGCCAGCGGAAGTGGCTTCGATCATTGTCGATGAAGATAAAGGCACGATGGATATTGCTGTCAGTGAAGATAACCTGGCCCAGGCGATTGGGCGTGGTGGCCAGAATGTCCGCCTTGCCAGTGAACTGACCGGCTGGACCCTGAATGTCATGACAGAAGAGGATGCCGCCGCCAAACAGCAGCAGGAAGCCGGTCGCGTGGTTCAGACCTTTATGGAAAGGCTGGATGTTGATGATGATCTGGCTGAACTGCTGGTGGCGGAAGGTTTTACCTCCATGGAAGAGATTGCCTACGTTCCCCTGGAGGAGATGCTGGCTATTGAAGGCTTTGATGAAGATATCGTTGAACAGTTGCGCTCAAGGGCCAAGGATCAGTTATTGACTCAGGCCATTGCCCAGGAAGAAAAACTCGATGGTACCCAGCCTGCTGATGACCTTCTGAATATGGAGGGTATGGAGCAGCAACTGGCCTATGAGCTGGCCAGTCGCGGTGTCGTCACGATGGAAGACCTGGCTGAACAGTCGATCGATGACCTTCTGGATATTGAAGGAATGGATGAAGATCGGGCTGGCGAGCTGATCATGACGGCGCGGAAACCGTGGTTTGAAGAAGCGGGTAACTGAGCGGGCCACTGAGAGGAGAAGTGTGAATGGCAGATGTAACCGTAGAGCAACTCGCAGCAGTGGTCGGCGCTCCAGTGGAGCGGTTGTTGCAGCAGATGAAAGACGCTGGTCTTACTAAAAGCAGCGCCAAAGAGTCTGTGTCCGATGCAGAAAAACAGCAACTGCTGGCCCACCTGAAGCGAACTCATGGTGATGCCGGTACCGGTTCTGAACCGACCAAAATTACGCTGAAGCGTAAGACGGTCAGCCGCATGAAAGTGTCTGGTGGCAGTTCAGGCAAAAATAAAGTTGTTAACGTAGAAGTGCGTAAGAAACGTACCTACGTCAAGCGCGAAGCCGCTGAAGAAGCTCCAAAAGCTGATCAGGCAGCTGCTCGTTCTGATAAGCAGGAAGAGCGTGGTCAGCGTCGGGATGATCGCGGTCAGCGTAAAGATGATCGTGGTCCACGCAGGGATGATCGTGGCCAGAAAGATGAGCGCGGTGCTCGAAGTGATGATCGTGCCCCACGTTCTGGTGATCGTGGTCCTCGTCCGGGTGGTGAGCGTTCTGGTGGTGACCGTGGCCCACGTCCTGGTGGTGATCGTGGTCCGCGTACCAGTGGAGCACCGGCGCCGTCAGCGGCACCTTCTTTCGGTGATGCACCACCGCCGACAGATGACCGCAAGTCCCGCAACAAGCGTGGCAGCAAGGGTAAAGATCGTCGTAATGATAATGACGATCTGCCGCGCCGTGGTAAAGGTGGTCGCAACGAACGTGATGATCGCCGTGGCGGCAGCCGCAAGTTTGCCCGGACCATGGCGCCTGAGTCCATGGCTGCTCACGGCTTTACCAAGCCAACAGCGCCGGTGGTGCGTGAAGTTTCCATTCCGGAAACCATTACGGTTGCAGAGCTGGCCAGCAAGATGGCCATCAAGGCGGCTGACGTTATCAAGGCCATGTTCAAAATGGGCTCCATGGTAACCATCAACCAGGTCATCGATCAGGATACCGCCAGTATCGTGGTTGAAGAAATGGGGCACAAATACAAGCTGACCAAGGCGGATGCCATCGAAGATACGCTGGTGGATGATCAGCTGGAAGATGTGTCTTACGAAGCCAGGCCCCGTGCGCCGGTAGTTACCGTCATGGGTCACGTTGACCATGGTAAGACCTCGCTGCTGGACTACATCCGTAAAAGTCGCGTTCAGGCTGGTGAAGCCGGTGGTATTACCCAGCACATTGGTGCGTACCATGTAGAAACAGATCGTGGCATGGTGTCCTTCCTGGATACGCCCGGACACGCGGCGTTTACTGCCATGCGTGCCCGTGGTGCCAAGGCGACGGATATCGTCATCCTGGTGGTTGCTGCGGACGACGGTGTCATGCCTCAAACCGAAGAAGCGGTGCAGCACGCGAAAGCGGCTGGTGTACCCATCGTGGTTGCCGTGAACAAGATGGATAAGCCGGAAGCGGATCCGGATCGGGTGAAAAACGAGTTGGCAGCCCGGGACGTTATTCCTGAGGAGTGGGGTGGTGATACGCAGTTTATGCCAGTGTCCGCTCTGACCGGGGAAGGTGTTGAGGATCTGCTGGAAGCGGTTATTCTTCAGGCCGAAGTACTTGAGTTGACTGCTCCGGACGAAGGGCCTGCCCGCGGCGTGGTCGTTGAGTCCCGTCTGGATAAAGGCCGTGGTCCTGTAGCTACCGTTCTGGTTCAGGGCGGTAAGTTGAATCAGGGTGATAATATCCTGGTGGGACAACAGTATGGTCGTGTTCGTGCCATGCTGGATGAGAACGGTCAGCCCATTAAAGAAGCGGGTCCTTCTATCCCGGTAGAGATTCTGGGTCTGGATGGTACGCCGGATGCCGGTGACGAAATGCTGGTGGTTCGCGATGAGCGTAAAGCCCGTGAAATCGCCCTGTTCCGTCAAGGCAAGTTCCGCGAAGTCAAGCTGGCTCGTCAACAGGCTTCCAAACTGGAGAATATGTTCTCCAGAATGGGTACTGAAGATAAGAAGACGCTCAACATCGTCCTCAAGGCGGACGTACGAGGCTCCCTGGAGGCGCTGACCGCTTCTCTGGAAGAGCAGGGCAACGATGAGGTCGAAGTAAGGGTAATCTCTGGCGGTGTTGGTGGTATTACCGAAACCGACGCCAACCTGGCCCTGGCTTCCAACGCCGTTATCGTCGGCTTTAACGTTCGTGCCGATGCTTCTGCCCGTAAAGTGGTCGAGTCCGAAGAGCTGGATCTGCGTTACTACAGTGTTATCTACGACATCATTGATGACGTTAAGAAAGCGCTGACCGGTATGCTGGGCTCCGATACCCGTGAACAGATCGTGGGTACCGCCGAAGTTCGTGAAGTATTCCGTTCACCGAAGTTTGGTGCGGTGGCTGGCTGTATGGTTATTGAAGGTACTGTGTACCGCAACGACCGTATCCGCGTACTGCGTGATAACGTGGTGATCTACGAAGGTGAGCTGGAGTCTCTGCGTCGTTACAAGGACGATGTCAACGAAGTTCGTAACGGTATGGAGTGTGGTATCGCCGTTAAGAGCTACAACGACGTTAAGCCTGGTGACAAGATTGAGGTTTACAAGACAATTGAAGTGCAGCGTACGCTTTAATTCGTTACGTGTGTGACGTTATGTATATGAGATAGACGCCAGAGCCTGCGGTTTCTTCCGCAGGCTTTTTTTAACCGCAAAGGCACAAAGTCACAAAGGGAAAGATTGCTTTGTGTCTCTGTGCCTTTTATGCCTTATGGGTATTGTGGTTTACGGAGTGAGTATTCAATGGCTAAAGAGTACAGTCGTACCCAGCGAGTAGCCGACCAGATTCAGAAAGAACTGGCTCAGCTGATTCAACTGGAAATGAAAGATCCCCGTCTTGGTATGGTCACGGTCAGTGTGGTCGAAGTGAGCCGGGATCTTGCCTTTGCAGATGTTTATGTCTCTTTTCTGGGCGTTGATGACCAGGAAAAAATTGATCAATCCCTGGAGATATTGAGTCAGGCGGCGGGGTTCCTGCGTTCTCAGTTGGCTAAGGCCATCAAGCTGAGATTTACCCCTCGGCTCCGCTTTTACTATGACAACAGTCTGCGGCGCGGGGCTTACCTGTCCTCACTGATCGATCAGGCGGTTGCCAGAGACGCGAAAGCGGATAAGGGCTCAGAAGAAGGTACTGAGGAGTAAGTCATGGGCAGAAGAGGTCGACGCGCTAATCGGGGCCGTCCGGTGGACGGCATTATTGTGGTTGATAAAATGTATGGCGCTTCTTCCAATGAGGTGCTCCAACGGGTGAAGCGGCTGTTTAATGCTGCCAAGGCTGGCCATACCGGCAGTCTTGATCCACTGGCGACGGGCGTTTTACCCATCTGCCTGGGAGAGGCGACCAAGTTTTCCCAGTATTTGCTCGATTCTGATAAATCCTACCGTACCACCATGAAAATGGGGGTGAGAACCACTACGGGTGATCGCGAGGGTGAGATCGTCGAAGAGCGCCCGGTGACAGTCACCCGCTCTGATGTGGAAGCTATTTTGCAACAATTCCGGGGGAATGTTGAGCAGGTGCCCAGCATGTACTCGGCGCTCAAGCATAACGGCAGGCCGCTGTACGAATATGCCCGTGAAGGTATTGAAATTGAGCGTCCGTCGCGCACCATTACCATTCACCGTCTGGAATTGCTGGATTTTGAGGGTGATGAGTGTGTTTTCGAAGTGGATTGTACCAAGGGAACCTATATCCGCACGTTGATTGAAGATATTGGTGAGGCCCTGGGTTGCCTTGGTCATGTTGCTGAGCTGAAGCGCCTTAAGGCAGGCCCTTACACTGAGCATCAGGCGTATTCTCTTGATGAGCTTGCGGCGATGCGGGATGAAGCCCGTGAGTCTGCCCTGGGTGTCGAAGAGCGTATTGAGTTTGCCGAGCTGTCCGCTCTGGCGGAAGTGCTGGGTCGTGACAAGCTGGAACAGGGGCAGTCAGAGCGCCTCAGGGAGTTATCCAGAATCCGCAATAAGGCTGGTGATCGTGTTATTGATGACCTGTTGTTGCCTCAGGATAGTGCTGTCAGTGACTGGCCGCAGGTAAAACTGGGTGCAACCAGCAGTTATTACATTTCCCAGGGGAATCCCGTCCAGGTTCCCCAGGCGCCGACCTCAGGTAATGTCCGTATCTATGGAGTTGCTGAAGGTGTTGAAGGTATGGTGTTCCTGGGCATCGGTGAAATTACTGATGATGGTCTGGTTGCGCCCAGGCGTCTGGTCAAAGGTTGATTCAGCAAAAATTCCGGGTGGCCAACTACTTATATAGTTTTTTTGGACGCGTTCACAACATAGTGATAGACTTCGTCGGTTGTTTGGATGGCTGGCTGTAAATATGCACGGTCATGCCGGTTTTCTGTATTGCATATTATCTGGAGATTGAACAATGGCTTTGACTGCTGAAAAGAAAGCTGAAATCCTGAAGAAATTCGCTCGTACTGAAGGCGACACTGGATCCCCTGAAGTTCAGGTGGCTCTGCTGACTGCTAACATCGAAGGCCTGCAGGGACACTTCAAGGTGAATCACAAGGATCATCACTCCCGTCGTGGTCTGATTCGCATGGTAAACCAGCGTCGTAACCTGCTGGACTACCTGAAGCGTAAGGATGTTGAACGTTACCGTAGCCTGATCCAGCTTCTGGGTCTGCGTCGCTAATCGTTTGATACGGTCATATGGGCGGTGATGTCCTGATATCACCTCCCACAGTCAAGGCACCGCGAGCTGCATTATCTGTGGCTGGCGGTGTTTTGTTATTTACGGGTTGGTAAGACAAGCATTGCCCATGCCTGCACTCTGTCTGCATGGGGTGCAATTCAGAGACTTTGGTGCAGAGGTCTCTGAATTGCATCCATCTCTATGACAGTGTGGATGCAGGTGGGGTGATATCGTTTGGCAATAAAGGAAGATAACGTGAGTATTGCTCCAAAAGCATTTACAAAAACTTTCCAGTTTGGTGAACACACCGTTACGCTGGAAACAGGACGGATTGCCCGTCAGGCCACCGGTGCCGTGCTGGCAACCATGGGTGAACTTCAGGTTCTGGCGACTGTGGTGGGTGCCAAGAGTGCCCGTGATGGTCAGGACTTTTTCCCGTTGTCTGTTCACTATCAGGAAAAGGTTTACGCTGCCGGTAAAATTCCTGGTGGCTTTCTGAAGCGTGAGGGTAAGGCCAGCGAAAAAGAGACGCTGACTTCCCGCCTGATCGACCGTCCTATTCGTCCGCTGTTCCCGAAAGGTTTCATGAACGAGGTTCAGGTTATCATCACTGTCATGTCTGTGGATAAGAAGAACGATCCTGACATTCTGGGTATGATTGCCACTTCTGCCGCCCTGGCTATTTCCGGTATTCCCTTTGCCGGTCCTGTGGGTGCTGCCCGTGTTGGCTTCACTGAAGACGATGGTTACATCCTGAACCCATCTTTTGAGCAAATGAAAAAGTCTGAGCTCGACATGGTGGTTGCCGGTACCAGTGACGCTGTCCTGATGGTTGAGTCTGAGGCACAGGAGCTGACTGAAGATGAAATGCTGGGTGCTGTTCTGTTTGCCCAGCAGGAGTATCAGTCAGTTATTGCTGCGGTTAAAGAATTTGCGGCAGAAGCGGGTAAGCCAACCTGGGACTGGCAGCCAGAACCAGAAAAGACAGCAGTTAAAGAGGCTGTTGCTGCTGGTTTTGAACAGAAAATTCGTGACGCTTATGGCATCACCATCAAGCAGGAGCGCAGCAACAAGCTGGCGGAACTGCGCGCTGAAGCTGAAGCTGAGCTGGTTGGCGAAGACGCAGGCAAGTTCAGTGCTGATGATGTTCAGACCTACTTCAGCAAGTTGGAGAAGTCCGTCGTCCGTGGCAACATCATTAATGGTCAGCCACGTATCGATGGTCGTGATACCAAAACCGTTCGCCCGATCACGGTAGAAGTTGGCGTTCTGAAAAAGACCCACGGTTCTGCCCTGTTCACCCGTGGTGAAACTCAGGCTATCGTTACCACCACGCTGGGTACTGCCCGTGACGCGCAGTTTGTCGATGCCCTGGAAGGTGAAAGCCGTGACCCGTTCATGCTGCATTACAACTTCCCTCCCTACTCTGTAGGCGAGGCGGGTCGTATGGGTCCTCCGGGACGCCGTGAAATCGGCCATGGTCGTCTTGCCCGTCGTGGTATCCAGGCGGTACTGCCAGGTGAAGAAGAGTTCCCTTATACCATTCGGGTGGTGTCTGAAATTACCGAATCCAATGGTTCCAGCTCCATGGCTTCTGTCTGTGGTTCTTCCCTGGCACTGATGGATGCCGGTGTGCCTCTGAAGGCACCGGTTGCCGGTATCGCCATGGGTCTGGTCAAGGAAGGCGAGCAGTTTGCTGTACTGACCGATATTCTGGGTGATGAAGATCACCTGGGTGATATGGACTTTAAAGTGGCCGGTACTGCTCATGGTGTTACTGCATTGCAGATGGATATCAAGATTGCCGGTATCACTGAAGAGATCATGGATATCGCTCTTGATCAGGCCCTGCATGCCCGTCTGCATATCCTGGCTGAGATGAATAAAGTCATCGCCCGTTCCCGCAGTGAGCTGTCACCAAACGCACCAATGACCATGACCCTGAAGATTGATCAGGATAAGATTCGTGATGTTATTGGTAAAGGTGGTGCCACTATCCGTTCTATCTGTGAAGATACCGGTGCATCGGTTGATATTGCTGACGACGGCACCGTTAAAATTTATGGTGAGACCCGTGAAGCCTGTCAGGCGGCTTATGATCGTGTCTACGGCGTCACTGCTGAAGCGGAAATCGGCAAGATTTACAACGGTACGGTAACCCGCATTGTGGAGTTTGGCGCTTTTGTTAACATTCTGCCTGGTCAGGATGGTCTGGTGCATATTTCCCAGATTGCTGATCACCGGGTTGAGAACGTTGCTGACTACGTCAAGATGGGGCAGAAGCTTGAAGTGGTTGTGATGGATCTGGACAACCGTGGTCGTATTAAGCTGAGCATGAAGGAAGTTGCCCGCATTAAAGAGCAGCAGGCGGCAACGGCTGAGTAATCACTGTTCCAGAGGCTGGCCCCAGTGCCAGCCTCTCTTTCAACAGGCCATAAAAAAAGCACCTTGCGGTGCTTTTTTTATGGTTGATGATTACTCATCAAGGAAGCTGCGGAGGTGATCCGAGCGGGTTGGGTGACGCAGTTTTCTCAGGGCCTTGGCCTCAATCTGGCGGATACGCTCACGGGTAACGTCGAACTGCTTGCCCACTTCTTCCAGCGTGTGGTCGGTGTTCATATCGATACCGAAGCGCATTCTCAGTACCTTGGCTTCACGAGCGGTGAGGCCAGCCAGAACCATGCGGGTAGATTCCTTCAGGCCTTCGCCCGTTGCCCGGTCGATAGGCGACTGCATGGTGGCATCTTCAATAAAGTCACCCAGGTGCGAATCTTCATCATCACCAATGGGCGTCTCCATGGAGATAGGCTCTTTGGAGATCTTCAGTACCTTACGAATCTTGTCTTCTGGCATATCCATGCGCACAGCCAGTTCGTCCGGTGTGGGTTCCCGGCCCATCTCCTGCAACATCTGTCGTGAGATCCGGTTCAGCTTGTTGATGGTTTCAATCATGTGAACCGGAATACGGATGGTGCGGGCCTGGTCCGCGATCGATCGGGTAATCGCCTGTCGAATCCACCAGGTAGCGTAGGTCGAGAACTTGTAGCCACGGCGATATTCAAACTTGTCCACCGCCTTCATCAGACCGATGTTGCCTTCCTGAATCAGGTCGAGAAATTGCAGGCCACGGTTGGTATATTTCTTGGCAATAGAAATAACCAGACGAAGGTTGGCTTCAACCATCTCTTTTTTGGCGCGGCGGGCACGAGCTTCGCCAAGAGACATTTTACGGTTGATGTCTTTTATCTGGGCCAGGGAAAGGTCGAATTCTTTCTCAATATTGGCCAGCTTTTTCTGGGCACGAATAATCTCTTCGCGATAGTTCTGCAAAGCCTCTGCGTAACCACCGCTGCCAGCGGCCAGCTCATCGATCCAGCCAAGGTTGGTTTCGTTGCCCGGAAATGCCTTAAGGAAGATCTTGCGGGGCATTTTCGATTTGCGAACACACAGTTGCATTACAGCGCGTTCATTATCACGGATGCGCTCTACGGCATTGCGGATTCTGAACACCAGCATGTCAAAGATGCGTGGTACCAGCTTCAGAGGCATGAAAGCTTCGGCCAGTTCGTCGAGGGCCGCCTGGCTGTTATCACGACCATTATTGGCAATGGCTGTGGTGGCTTTTTCCAGGGCCTCTCTCAGAAGGTTGAAGCGTTCTTTGGCTTCTTCCGGATCAAGTCCGCTATCGCCCTCTTCTTCGCTGTCTTCATCACCATCGTCGTCATCGTTATCGTCATCAAGTGATTCGTTGATTTCTACATCGTCATCATCGGTATTGGCGATCTCAGTATCATCGTCGGGATCTATATAGCCACTGATGACGTCGGTGAGGCGTCCTTCTTCTTCAGTCAGGCGATCGTACTCGTCGAGGACAATCCGGGCAGAACCGGGGAATTGGGCCAGTGCCGACATGACTTCACGCCAGCCTTCCTCGATGCGCTTGGCAATCTGGATTTCGCCTTCACGGGTTAACAGCTCTACTGTCCCCATTTCCCGCATGTACATGCGGACCGGGTCAGTGGTTCTGCCTGCTTCCTGTTCGACGGCGGCAAGGGCTGCGGCGGCTTCTTCGGCGGCAGCCTCATCGGTGTCGGCTTCAGCCATGAGTAGGGTGTCGGCATCGGGAGCGGTCTCGTAGACGCTGATACCCATGTCATTGATCATGCGGATAATATCTTCCACCTGATCAGGATCGGAAATATCTTCCGGAAGATGGTCATTAACCTCCGCGTAAGTCAGGTACCCCTGTTCCTTACCACGGGCGATAAGCTCTTTTAATCTGGATTGTTGTTGCGAATTTGCTGACATATCAACCCTTTAACAGCGGATATTGACGAACCGGACAAAAAAACGTAAGCAGGCAATTATAGCTCATAAACTGGGTATAGTACCACAGGGCAGCGGCCCGACTTGGTTGGACGAGGTACCGGAATGCATTCCATGACGCGGGTTACCTTTCCTTGGTGTTTTCAGACCGGGTTTGAATTAGAAATGTGGCCAATAATGCAGTTCCACGGGACACAGTGACACTCAAGTATACCTAATATTTTTTGTTGTGCAGTCATTTTTTATGACTTTTGGGTTTTACTCCTCAGGGAATTGGGCGTCACTTTTCTTATAGTTGAGGCTTTGTCGCTTGCTTTCAAGTAGTTTCAGGTATTTTTTTCGTGTTTCTTCGTCAAGCTGGCTTGGTCGCTTGTTTTGCAGGCTGGCCACCAGAAAGCTGTTGTGCTCATTGTGACTTTGAGCTTCGTTGTGCTTCTTGCGAATTTTGGCCAGGGTTTCCAGAAACTCATCCCGATGAGCTGCAGTGCCGTGATCCAGGGCTGCCAGGGCTTGCAGACGTTTACCTTTTTCGGTTCCATACCATTGGGCAATGAGCGTGCTGGCTTTCAGTGACGGTTCTTTTTTGAGTATGGCTAACAGGTCAATCAGTAATTTACTGTCACTGTCGTTTTCCAGTTTCAGGTGGTCAAATGGCTCGGAAACTTCCCGGGCAAACTCCGGATTACATAATAATTGTCGTATGGCGTAACCGCAGGTCACCAGTCTGGCTGAGTTGGTCAGATGGCGGGTTGAAGGCCTGCGTGAAATCTCAGGTGTGTTATAGCTCGGGTGTTCTTCTGGTGCGTACTGTCTTTCTTCGTAGTCTGCATCGTAGAAAGGCGCTGGCTGATAATGAACATGATGAACCTGTGCTTCCTGGCTGATGTTGCGTGCTTCCGGCTCTGGTCGGCTTGTGGATAACTCTTTGGTGCGGGCACTCTCCTGAAAGTGAGCTTCCAGGTAGTGTGTATCCAGTCCTGTCCGGTCTGAGAGCTTTTTCACCAGCAACTGACGAAACAAGCCTTCCGGCAGTTTATCAAGATAAGGTTGAGCCAGTTTGGCCAAACGGGCACGACCATCCATGGTGGTCAGATCCAGCTCTGACTCCAGTTCCCGGAACAGTAAGTTATCCAGGCTGATGGCCTGGCTTTTGATTCGCTCAATAAAGCTTTCGGAGCCTTCCTTGCGAACCATGCTATCCGGATCTTCGCCCTGTGGCAGAAACAGGAAACGGGCCTGACGACCATCCTGCATGTTGGACAGTGTGGATTCCAGTGCACGCCATGCAGCCCGTCGGCCGGCATCATCGCCATCGAAGCAGAAAATGACTTCGGGCACGACTTTGAACAATCGCTGCATATGGTCAGGGGTGGTGGCTGTGCCAAGGGTTGCCACCGCGTTGGTGATTCCCTGTTGGGCAAGCGCCACCACATCCATGTAACCTTCAACCACCAGGATGCGGCTCAGTTTGCGGTTGGCCTGCCGGGCTTCAAATAGTCCGTAAAGCTCTTTGCCTTTGTGGAAAACAGGGGATTCGGGCGAGTTAAGGTACTTTGGTTTTTCATCACCCAGAACGCGTCCGCCAAACGCAATATAGCGGCCCCGGCTATCCCGGATAGGGAAAATGATGCGCTCCCGGAATCGATCATAGATCGTATTGCGGTCTTCATTTTTGACCAGCATGCCAGTGGTGATCAGCTGTTGCTCTTTTTCTGGTGAGGTGGCCAGCTCTTTTTTCAGGTTGTCCCAGCCCGGCGGTGCAAAGCCGATGGCAAAGTGCTGGCAGGTCTGCGGATCAAGCCCCCGGTTTTTCAGGTAGTGGGATGCCCTTGGGGATTGCTCATGCTGTTTCAACTGGCGGCTATAGAAGTCCACTGCGCGATCCAGCAGATTATAGAGTTCGCTGTGGTCCGGGCCCCGTTGCCTGTGCGGGTTTTCTTCCCTGGGGACTTCCAGGCCCAGCTGTCCTGCCAGGGTGTCAACTGCCTCAGGAAAGTCCAGGTGGTCGTGATCCATAACAAAGCCAACAGCGTTGCCACTGGCCCCGCAACCAAAGCAGTAGTAGAACTGCTTGTCAGGACTCACGGTAAAGGACGGAGTCTTCTCTTTGTGGAAAGGGCAGCAGGCAGAGTAGTTGCGACCGGTTTTTTTCAGCTTGACCCGGTGATCGATAACATCGACGATATCGATGCGAGTAAGGAGGTCATCAATAAAATACTGGGGAATCCGTCCGGCCATGGTGGAGTGTTCGTGAACAAGGAATGAATGTGATCTGGAAACTCATTCTATCATCTGCGTGGGTGAATGTCGGTATTTATAAGATATGGATCAGACTTTTGTCTAGGGATACCTTTGTTTAATGGTAGACACGCTTCATATGCATTAGTGTGGATCCAAAAGGAAAGGAGTCGACAGGGAGGTTGCTATGTTTATAGAGAAATTATGCGGGATTCGGCGTTGCTGATTCCCCCCGGTTAATGCTCGCTCAGGCGTGATTTAACAATTTTGCTGATGGATGACATGTCTGCCCGGCCCTGCGCCTGTGGTTTGACCATGCCCATCACCTTGCCCATATCGGCCATGCTGGATGCGCCTGTGCTATTAATGGCGAGGTCGACCAGTTCGGTGATTTCAGTGTCCGATAGCGGAGTAGGGAGAAAGTCAGCAAGGACTTCAAGCTCAAGCTTTTCCTGGTCAGCAAGATCCGTGCGCCCGGCAGACTCGAACTGTTCAATGGCATCGCGACGCTGCTTTACCATTTTGTCCAGAGCTGCCAGGGCACGTTGATCGTCTAATGATTTTTCATCGACTTCAATGCGCTTCAGTTCGGCCAGGGCCAAACGGATAGTACCCAGTCGTGGCTTGTCGCGATTGCGCATGGCATCCTTCATGGCTTCTGTCAGTTGATCCCTGACAATGCAATCACTCATGACACGTTCCTTTTTACCTGAAATTAAGGTTGGTGGGTTCAAGGCTCAATAATAGTCAACGCGTAAATCATACGATTGAAGCAACCGACGTTAAGGCCGGTTGATCAATACAGACGCTCACGACGACGCTGCTCGCGCTGCAGTTTTTTAAGATGGCGCTTGACAGCAGCAGCGGCCTTGCGCTTGCGAACAGTGGTTGGCTTCTCGTAGTGTTCACGACGACGGACTTCAGCCAGGATACCAGCTTTTTCACAAGAGCGCTTGAAACGGCGCAGGGCTACGTCAAACGGTTCATTCTCTTTAACTTTAACAGCAGGCATGCAGAGATCACCTTCCTTTTAATAACAAATGTTGACCATGAATCCGCCCCGGTCAGTGCGACTGAGAGCTAAAAAATTCACGGCTGGATTACAGCCAATGCTGCGCGAATGCGATAAACCGCCCTGTGATTACTAATTTCATGCTTGGAAAAGACAGGTCTTTACCCGAAGCGAGACGTTAATACTCACACTAGCAAGACAGATTAATCACAGTTTTTCAAGGGCGCGAATTCTAAAGCTTTATCAACAAAAATGCAAAAAACACCCATTTAACGTATGATTCTTTCCCTTTATGAAATATCCGGATTCGGGATTTTTGCCACCTATTTTTTCGTTTCACAGGTTTGTTAAATGATTGTTCTCGGGATAGAAACTTCCTGCGATGAAACCGGCATTGCGCTCTATGAAAGCAGAAAAGATGACAGCGGGAAAGGCCTGCTGAGCGATGCCCTGTTCAGTCAGATTGATATGCACATCGATTACGGTGGTGTCGTACCTGAACTGGCTTCCAGGGACCATATCCAGAGAGTATTGCCCCTGATTAACGAAGTGCTTGAGCAGGCAGGTATCTGTAAAGACCAGATCGATGCCGTAGCTTACACCCGCGGCCCCGGGCTGGTGGGAGCCTTGATGGTGGGAGCCTGTATTGGCAAGGCACTGGCCTGGGCCTGGGGCATTCCATCGGTGGGGGTGCATCATATGGAAGGCCATCTGCTGGCGCCCATGCTGGAAGAAACACCCGTAGCGTTTCCGTTTGTGGCGCTGCTGGTATCCGGTGGTCACACCCAGCTGGTGCAGGTGGATGGCATTGGCCGTTACACCCTGCTGGGGGAGTCGGTAGATGATGCTGCAGGAGAAGCGTTTGACAAAGTGGCCGCCATGCTGGGGCTGGATTATCCCGGCGGCCCTGCCATCGCCCGGCTGGCAGAACAGGGGCAGGCGGGGCGTTTCCGCTTCCCCCGGCCCATGACGGATCGCCCGGGGCTGGATTTCAGCTTCAGTGGCTTGAAAACCTATACCCTCAATACCGTCACCAAATGCCGTGAAGCAGCGATAGACAAAGAGCCTACGGACCAGGATCGTGCGGATATCGCCCGTGCGTTTGAAGAGGCGGTGGTGGCAACGCTGACCATCAAATGTCGCCGGGCCTTGCAGCAGACCGGTATGAAACAGCTGATTATTGCCGGTGGTGTCAGTGCCAATCAGTCATTACGGGCTGCCCTGGAATCCATGGTGGAAAAAGAAGGTGCGGTGCTGCGTTATGCCCGTCCGCAGTTCTGCACGGATAATGGCGCCATGATCGCCTATGCTGGCTGTCAGCGGCTGCTGGCAGGCCAGAGCGATGGACCTGAAGTGGTGCCGGTGCCTCGCTGGCCCATGGAAGAGCTGGAGCCGCTGGGAGGCTTTTGAACCCAAAATGCCCATGGCGCGTGAAAATATTTTGCGCCACTGTCTTCATGAAAAAAGAGTGCCCCTATGGATAAAGTACGAATAGAAGCCATTGAAACGCAAGCGGTCATCGGTGTTTATGCGTTCGAACACGAAGCGCCACAGCCATTGGTGCTGGATCTGGAACTGACGACTGATTTTACCCGTGCGTTTACCAGTGACGACCTGCAGGATGCACTGGATTACGATGCCATTACCCAGTGTGTCAGGGCCTTTTGTGAAGCCTCGCGGTATCAGCTGATTGAGGCGCTGGCTGGCGGTATTATCGCTCAGGTGATGGAGCATTACCCGGTGGATAAAGTGGCCGTGACCATTCGCAAGCCAAAGGCTTTGACCAATGCGCTTGCCACTGTCTGGTGTGAGCGAACCCGGGCACAGATGATGGGGCAGGAATAGTTAACCGTGACTGTCTATGTGCTTGGTATTGGTTCCAATATAAACGCTGAGTATCAGTGTCATCAGATGATAACAGCACTGGAGCAGCGATTTGGTAAGGTCAGCGTCAGTGAGCTGGTGACCACGAAAGCGGTTGGTCCTGAGGCTCCGGATTATACCAACGGGGTGGTTTGCCTTGAGTCAGACATGGGGGCTGAAGCATTGCAGCGATGGTGCAAGAGGCTTGAAGAGCAACTGGGAAGGGATCGTCAACAACGCCTGTGCGCTGCGGATATCGATCTTCTGCTGGCGGTTGACTGTGCTGATGCTCTGGTAGCGGAAAAGCTGATCAGCCAGGTTAAAGAACCCTGGTTTCGGCCGTTGGTGAAAGAGCTGTTAAACAGGGATAAATGAAGGGAACGGAAAGTATAATTTCAAAAAAAAGGCCGTCTTGAAAAGACGGCCAGAGCATTCAGGGGTTAGCCTGAAAAAAAACATGGCAAATAGCCTGTACTTATGTGCGAGGTTGTTGAGTTCTCCTCATCGCTAATTCAACCATACGATTTAATTGATTGAGAACTGCCATGAGCGACTCATATGCAGCAGCAGCCTCCGGTGAATTGATTAGCTCAATCAATTGCTCCCCGCCAGTGACTTCAGAAACATCGTCAGCATGGAATGTACGACCATTTTCGCTAGATTGGCTATCATGCACCGCTTTCCTGGCACTATACTCCTCCACGAATTGATTGGTGGACATGGATTTACGGTCCTCAGCTGTTGAGTTCGTGAATATCTCCTCAATCACGCTATTGTGAACGGAGTCATCGGTGGACTCTGAACTATCGTCCTGTCTGGCAGTCCTTATGCTTTCGATTCGTTCCTGAAAACGCTCACTATCCTCCATGTATTGACGGATCTGCCTCCCACGCTCTTCGTGCTGAAACACCTGCCTGACCATGGTTTCGAAGCAATCGTCAGTCTCTGAGCCGACCTCAGTCAATTTGCCCGGAAGGCCACTGACTGACGCTGAACGAGGCCTTTGCTGGCTGTTTTCTGCCGCCAGCCTCTTTTTATAAGCAAACACATTGTCATCGGTCAGGGCGCTGCGTTTTTCTCCACACGCTGCTAGCCGGACTTTCATACTGGCAATAGCTTCCCGTGTTTCCTGTTCTAATTTCTCAAGCGCTGTGTTTGGCACAGGTACTTTTACCTCAGGTACTTTTACCTCAGGTACTTTGACAGGAACTTCAGATTCACTGACCAGTGCCCTGTTTTTGACAATGGTTGTGAACTTGTCATAGCCCTCATGCCTGCCATCGACGTCACTGTGCTTAACCACCCAGTGATTGACAAGCTGGCCAGGCGCTTCCTTCCACCTGATGTTACCGTCGCTGTCTTTCAGGACTTTGCCATTTTTATCCCTTTGGGCAACATAGCCTTGATATGGGCGCTCAGCCGGGTTCATCTTGCTCCACTTCATGCCCTGCTGATCCTGGTAATCAAGAGCAGGCGTTTTTCCGTTGTAAGTCGGGGTAAGCTTTTTGTCAGGCGCGGGGATGATCACATCGTTCACCAGGGCGTACCTGGCCCGGTCGATACCGACTTTTGTGCCATTGGCATCTTTGATAAAGATATCCAGGACATTGCCTTTCCCATCTTTGTAAACCCACTCCTTCAAGCGGCCAATTTCCAGCCTGTCCCGTGTACCTGATACTCTTTTTTCGTAATCAAGAGCTTTAGGGTCATGGACATACGCACCGTTTTGCCAGTCATCAATGTCATTTTTACGGTGTTCCTGGACGTCAGGGCACATCCGGTTCAGGTATTCGAGTTCTTGCTGGATCGTCGCCTTCTCGCACTCCTTGGCATAGATTGCCAGGTGGCGCTTGTTGAAATTGATATCTGCCTGCAGGCTGCTGATTTGATGATTGCATGTTTGTACCGTTGACTGGTTTCCGCTGTCTTCTGCCTGCTTCAGCGTCGTTTGCAGTTCTCCAAGCGTGGCTTCTAACTTGTTAACCCGTCCTTGTACTTCCGCTTTAAAGGCTTCAGGATCAGGCATATTCAGGATGTAGTGCGTGACATTCTGGATGCCCGGGTAGGCTGTGGAAAAATCAGCCTTCAACGTTTCCACCTCTTTGGTCAGGGTGTCTGCTGCTGCCTGAAGATTGGTGCGATATTGTTCCCTGACCAGCTTGAATGCGGCGACCACGTTCTCATCAGTACATTTAAACACAGGACGCTTCGGAGGTTCGCCAGGGTGTACAGGCGCTTGCTGGTCACACGCTTTACCCTTCTTCGCCGCTTTTTCCAGGGCTTGCTGGTATTTTGCATCGTCCTTTATGAAGGTTGCCAATTTCTGTTCATAGGCTTCCATCGCTTTGTTGTAATCATTCAGGGCGGTTGCCAACGCCGGGTCATTACCCAGTCTCTTCGCGACTGCGGCATCGTCAGCGTCAAGGCGCTTCTCTACCTCTTTGCCATCCGGGGTCTTTTCTTTGATAGTAACGGTTGCTCGTTTGGTTTCATCCGCAGGTACTAAAGTCTGGGTTGGGGTGACGTAGTATTGCTCACCAGTTTCCGGATTCACGCGGAGTGCCTTTTCTTTGTGCAGCGCCAGCTTGCCATCCTGCAGTTGCTTATTGAACAAATGGTTAGCGTCAGCTCGCGCTTTTTGACGGTTTACTTCTTCTTCCACTTCCTGTTCAGTGACACCGAATTGCCTGGCGAGCCTAATGCAAGACAGGTCTGCGTTTAACTTGACGTGCTGTTTAGTGGCCTCATTCATGCAGGCTATTTCAAATGCCTGACGTTTTTCCTGCTTGCGATCATGCTCAGCCTTTTCTGCAGCGGCTTTCTGCGCGAGCTTCATGGCGTCATACTTGGCTGGCTGGAATACGTAGAGGAACCCTTTGTAAGCAGGGGTAATCACGTAATCCTGCAGCGGTTTGGTAACAAACTTGACGACATTAACGAGGAGCTTTAACGGAGCAACAAGGTATGAGCCCACGACTTTCAGTTTGTCAATGACACGTTCACCCAGGCTGCGCTTGTGAATGACAGTAATGGGTTGTGCATTTGTTTCAGCTGTTTTTGTCTCAGAAGCTTTTGTCTCAGAAGCTTTCTCTGATTTTTCAGCCGGTGCCTCCTGGGCAGGCGTTGCCTGGATACCTTTTTCCGCAACCCCTGCAGGTTTGGCACCTATGGCAGCGATACCCTGTTTAACTCTCTCAGACAGGTGTAGACGTCGTGCTTGCTGCTGCGGCACCTGGGTTGACTGGTTAACTTGAGTTGCCGGGGATGATGATGCCACAGGTTGGGCATTAACAACCGCAGGCGATTTGACGCCAGGTGGAGGCGGTGGGACTGGTGGAGTGTTGGTGGTAGTTACCTGGGGTGGTAATACTGGACCGGTGGTATTTGCCATGGTTTATGTCCTTATTCAATTTGTATGATTAATTACATCAATGGAGCATTGACTGAACGTTTGGACACTTTATTTGGAGTTTTGTTCCAGTTTGATATCAATTAATGAAATACCAATAATCAGAATATACTTTGGGATGCATTAAGAGCTTGAAATTAATATCAATAACTCTTAATGCCTTGGCATAAATTACTCTGGCTTTAATTGCAGATTTTATTCGTTAAAATGCATCGTTGATTGAATCTGCTGAAGCCTTCTCTGTCTTAATGCTTCACCAAGGGCTTTTCCTGTGATGTTTTCAGTCATCAAATCCCTGGCTTTGATGGATAAACAACTGTCCAATAGTTCAATGACCTGATTCTTTTTCAATTTCACCGTTGCAAAGCTATAGGAAAGAATCGTAATGAGGTTAATAAAGCGTTCTGGTCGACGCAGGGCATCGCTGGCTTCAAACAGGGACATCAGGGACTCTGCATCATCGCTGTGAATAACCGAAGTAACGCTTTGGGCGTGCTCGGTGACCAGAAGCGCCATATCGGCATATTCTGAGGGTAATCGCATTCTTGATGTAGCGTCTTGAAGCGTCTGGATGCTGTTGTTTTTTTCGGCTTCGGGCTGAGGCAGGAGCGGTGAGAACAGGCAACCAAACCGGATCAGTGCTGTTTTTTCTGCCTGGGCGGCCAGGTTAAGGTGTAATAAGGTCTGGTTATGCATCAAGGTTCTGAACTCGGGCAGTACGGCTTGAAAAGCACCGCAGTTTTCCAGTGTTTGAAAGTAGACCGAGGGGGTCGGTTCCATCAAGGCGTTTGAGGTCTCCTGCCACACTCTTTCGGGTACCAGATGGGATGCCTCACCGTTATTGACCATGTTGCGCATTAATTCCAGCGTTTCTTCAGCAACCTTGAAACCCAGAGGAGCAAGTCTCGCGGCGAACCGGGCAACCCTGAGGATTCTCAAAGGATCTTCCTGAAAAGCAGGCGATACGTGACGGAGCAGGCGGTTTTTCAGGTCTTCCTGACCCCCATAGGGGTCAATGATGCTCCCGTGCTGGTCTTCTGCCATGGCATTGATGGTTAAATCCCGTCTCAGTAAGTCTTCCTCAAGGGATATATCAATGGATGTGTAAAAACTGAAACCAGCATAACCATGACCGGTTTTGCGTTCCGTCCGGGCCAGGGCATATTCCTCTCTGGTTTCAGGGTGAAGGAAAACCGGGAAGTCCCGGCCAACCGGCTGAAAACCGAGATCCTTCATCTGCCCGGGTGTTGCACCAACGACAACCCAGTCATTGTCCTTGACAGGCAACCCCAGTAATTGATCTCTGACTGCACCACCCACCCGATAAACTTGCATAAACGAGGACTATTCCAGATATAAAGATAAGATTTGTTTATAGCAAAATGATGTGTTTTTTTCCCTGTTTAAAAAAATATTTTAATATTTTATTTTCTTGGGGAAATTTAT
>NZ_JAHHPP010000252.1 GCF_024606265.1 Endozoicomonas sp. SESOKO1 | reverse complement strand
AAATGCCCATGGCGCGTGGAAATATTTTGCGCCACCCTCAGGGATGAAAAATGGTTAAGCGAAATATTTTTCACGGCAAAAGATGTATCAGCCAGGCTGTATATCGATCCTGGTCCCCGTATCTACACGGTCAAACAGATCAATAATATCTTCCCCATGCATTCGGATACAGCCCCGTGAACCCGGCTCTCCCATCACTGCAGTATCAGGTGAGCCATGGATGTATATGAAGCGGCGCATGGTATCAACATTTCCAAGCCGGTTATATCCGGGCTCCAGACCACTGAGCCATAAAATTCTGGTTAATATCCAGTCCTTTCTTTCAGGGCACTGCTTCAAGAGCTCAGGTGAATAAATCTCACCGGTAAAGCGACGTCCGACAAATACTGAATTAATCGGCAGACCTGCGCCAATTTTCGCCCGGATAACATGACGCCCAAGAGGTGTTTGCCAGCTCCCTTCCTGCTGACCGGTTCCTCTGCTCGCAGTAGAAATCGAATAAACACGGCGCTTGCTGCCTTTCTCGTGAAGCACCATCTCTTGACTGGCAATATGAACAGTAAGATACATGGGTAAATCAAGCTCTCTTATCGTAAAATGATTCGTCAGCTGTGTGCCCTGAGGCCTGCAGCCATGAAAGGAACCATCTTCCTCATGATATCTTCCAGTTCACCCTTGACCCCATAATCGTTTTCCGCAATAGCCCTTAGCGCATCAGCGCCTGAAAGGGTAAAAACAGCAGAACCCAGGATAAAATAAACTCTCCAGAACAGGTCACTCATTGGCAAATCAGGACACGCTTTCACCAACAGCTGAAGGTAGGCCTGGAAAACTTCCCCATAGACTTCCCGTAAATACTTCTTCAGGTGGCCCTGCCCCTGTGTGTATGCCAACCCGATCATCCTCATACAAACTGAGAGATCTTCAGGACTGCGGGGCTTAACCGCCATAATCTGATCAACCAGCAAATGAAGTAATTCTTCCAGGTCAACGGCATCATTATTATCCTGATACCGCACAAGTGCCCTGGAAAGATTGCTGACAAAAGGGTCTAGAAAACGGGAAAAGACAGCCTGGATAAGGGACTTTTTGGAGCCAAAGTGATAATTGACAGCGGCCAGGTTAACACCCGCTTGACTGGTGATTGAACGCAGCGAGGTCTCTGCGAACCCATGCTCAGCAAATAACTTCTCTGCAGCGTCCAGGATCCTGTCTACTGTCGCTGACTGTGACATGCCGGTAAAACCTCCAATGTAAACATTTGTTTAAAACTAACGTTTGCCAACGGAAACATCAAGTTTGATTAATAAGATATAGGTAGTTGCAACCCATTAAATACTGTATATAATCACATATACTGTATAAAAACACAGATCAAATCATGTATAAATTAACCAAGCGTCAAACTGAGATTCTTGAACTGATCAAGTCTCATATAGAAGAGACCGGCTTCCCTCCCACCCGTGCAGAAATCGCACAGACATTCGGTTTCCGGTCCCCCAATGCGGCAGAAGAACATCTCAGGGCCCTTGCCCGCAAGGGAGCCATTGAGATCACCCCCGGAACCTCAAGAGGTATTCGTGTCCCTGGCACGGAATACTCTGGTCTGCCTATTGTAGGGCAGGTTGCTGCAGGAAGCCCCATTCTTGCCCAGGAACATATTGAAGACCACCTGTCCATCAACCCTGCTTTCTTTTCCCCCAAAGCAGATTTCATGCTTCGGGTAAAAGGGATGAGCATGAAGGATATCGGCATTCTTGACGGGGATCTTCTGGCTGTTCATAAAACATCAACGGCAGCCAATGGCCAGATTGTCGTTGCCAGAATTGAAGATGAAGTGACCGTCAAACGCTTTGAACAAGTGAAGAACAAAGTTTACCTTCACCCGGAAAACAAGGAATTCAAGACAATCGAAGTAGACCTCAGCGTTGATACATTTGCTATCGAAGGACTGAGTGTGGGGGTTATCAGGAACTAGCACCTTTACCGTTACTAAAAACTGGTTGAATGACCATTAATGAATAACCCTGTTTTCAGGGATATACTCGCCAGCGTCAGCTTCTGTTTTACGCCCTACTTCAGCTATGCAGGTATCCAGCATAGCCCTGGCAACCTCCAGTTGATCTCCCTGGAGAAAGTCAAGCAGCTCCTGGGAGAATGACATGGTAACCAGAGGCTCAGCGTTCTCCTCATCACTGCGACGCAAAACAATTTCGCCGGAAGGTAATTCAACAATTTCTAGAAATGACGCTGACATAAATAGTAACACCGGAATGGTTAGCGATGGAGCATTGTGCATTAGCCCGCAGCGGCTTTCAAGACATCAGCCGTTCCTGATAACTGGGTATTACCGGAAATAAACAAACCGCAAACTTCAGGAGCCTACCATTCAAGACTGAAGTTCCGACTATAAGTTACAAGCTCCTTCAGTGACTCAAGTACAGAAAGGAATCCTTCTGACTGATCAAACCGAACACTGTTTGCATTGAAAAGAGGAATTGCATTCCGATCAACACTTTTACGCTGTATCGGCATGGAGCAGTCCTGATGGCTTTTTAACAACGCCGACAACCAGGAATCCTGTTGTTCGAGACGATCAATGTACTGTAACTCAGTGGACACCTCTCCCTTGTGATGAACACTGTTCATTGCCTCATCAAGGGACGGTAGTTGATTTACCGGCAAACGGTAATTCGTCATAATTTCAGCAAGTAACGACCGATAAGCCTGAACCATTGCATTCAGGCAGGCCTCCCGGAATGCTGGTTTGGCAAGATCATCTGCTGCCTCCCAGGCATCCAGCAACAATCGGGAGTGAAAGAGCATTTTATTGGTAAATCCCTGCCAATTGTTTGTCATAGCCAACTCCATCAATCTGCCGGGCCAAATGATAATAAACAGCCATAGAACAACAGGGCTTGATAGCCCTGTCTTATGAACCAGGAGTTTGAGGTAAATCTAACTGGACTGGCGCTTTTTGGCCTGCTTTTCATGCCAGCGACCATCATCAAATACCGCGCTCCAACCCGTTGCCTTACCATCGAACTCGGACATAACGTATTGCTGCTTGGTCTTGCGGCTGTATCGAATAATTGCGGGGTTCCCATCAGGATCCTGTCGGGGGGCATCCATCAGATAACCATACTTAGGGTCAATCATTGCCTGGTGCGGCAATAGTTCCGCAACCAGGGGAGCACGGGTCTCTCTGTTCTTGGGAAATTGACTGGCCGCAAGGAACAATCCGGAAGCACCGTCCCTGAGCACATAATGGTCATCAACTTTGACGCACTTTAGCTCAGGCATGGGCACCGGCTCCATTTTGGGTGGAGCTGGCTCACCACTTTTCAGCAACTTTCTGGTGTTCTTGCATTCACTGTTGGTACAACCAAAATACTTGCCGAAGCGGCCGGTTTTCAACTGCATTTCACTGCCGCACTTATCACAGTCAAGTACGGGACCATCATAACCTTTTAATTTGTAACTCCCCTTCTCCACCTCAAAGCCGGAACAATCAGGGTTATTGCCACAGACGTGTAACTTTCTCTGCTCATCAATCAGGTAGCTTTCCATCGCGGTAGAGCACTTGGGACAACGACGCATGGCACGCAGGGCGTTAACCTCGGCGTATTCATCATCGGCGTCTTCCACCTCTTCACCGGGAACCAGGTTAATCGTCGTTTTACAGCGTTCCTTCGGTGGCAGTGAATAACCGGAACACCCGAGAAATACCCCGGTCGATGCCGTGCGAATCATCATGGGTCGATGGCAAGTAGGACACTCTATATCGGTCAGGGAGGGTTCATTTGCACGCATCCCTCCGTCACTCTGTTCAGCCTGGGTTAACTGAAGGGTAAAGTCGCTATAAAAATCATCCAGTACCTGCTTCCAGTTTTTTTCACCTTCAGCAATATCATCGAGTTTCTCTTCCATTCTTGCCGTGAAGTGAAAGTCCATAAGCTCATTAAACGACTCATTCAGACGATCAGTGACAATGTCACCCATTTTTTCCGCATAAAAGCGGCGATTCTTCACTGAAACGTAACCACGGTCCTGAATGGTGGAAATAATCGACGCATAGGTTGATGGCCGACCAATACCCTGTTTTTCCAACTCCTTGACCAGTGCCGCCTCGCTGAAACGGGCCGGTGGGCGGGTGAACAGCTGTTTGGGGTCCAGTTTTTCCAAGGTCAGGGCTACCCCTTTTTGCAGATCCGGCAGAATCACATCCTCACCTTTTCTGGCCAGAGGCTTTTGCACCCGGGTATAACCATCAAACTTCAGTGTCCGTCCCCTGGCTTTGAGTTGATAGCCGTTAACGTCGACGACCAGGGACGTACTGAGATACTCGGCAGGTGTCATCTGACAGGCAACGAACTGACGCCAGATCAAGTCATACAGACGCTCTGCATCCCGCTCCATTCCAGACAGGCCATCGGGCTTTAACGTAACACTGGATGGTCGAATCGCTTCGTGAGCTTCCTGGGCACCTTGCTTGCTGCTGTACAGATTTGGCTGTTCCGGACAGTATCGATCACCGTACTGTCTGGCAATAAAGGACCGGGCACTGGCAACAGCATCCTGACTCAGATTGGTGGAGTCGGTTCGCATATAGGTGATGTAACCCGCTTCATACAGGCGTTGGGCCAGCATCATGGTTTTCTTGACACTGAAACCAAGGCGCGTACTTGCCGACTGCTGCAGTGTTGATGTGATAAACGGTGCCGAAGGCTTGCTCTGGGTTGGCTTGTCTTCACGGCTGGTCAGGGCGTATTGCCCCTGCTGTAACTGAGCCAGGACCTTATCCGTCTCTGCCTTACTGGTAGGCCTGAAATTTGCCCCGCTCTCTTTAACGACCTGAAAACGGACCGCATCACTCCCGGTGGCCAGGAGATCCGCATAGACTTCCCAGTACTCTTCAGGAATAAAGCTGCGAATTTCCCGCTCACGCTCAACCACCAGCTTGACAGCAACGGATTGAACACGCCCTGCAGAGAGCCCGCGGGCAATTTTTGCCCAAAGCAGCGGGGAAACCATATAACCAACCACACGATCAAGAAACCGGCGGGCCTGCTGAGCGTCAACCCGATCCTGATTTAACTGCCCGGGGGATTCAAACGCCGACTGAATGGCTTTTTTGGTAATTTCGTTAAAGACAACCCGACGATATCGGTCCGGGCTGCCACCGATGGCCTGTTGCAAATGCCAGGCAATGGCTTCCCCTTCACGATCCAAATCCGTTGCCAGATAGATGGTATCAGCGCTTTCGGCCAGACGGGTCAGCTCGTCAACGACTTTTTCCTTTCCGGGCAAAATCTGGTAATGCGCTTCCCAGCCATTATCAGGATCGATACCCATTCGCTCGATCAACTGCCCACGGGCCTTGACTTGCTTGCGGCGCTCACGTTCTTCCGGTGAAAGCTTTTTGGACTCAGCAGCAGCCCTGGCCCTGGCCTTGGCATCCACCGTTTTTTTCGGCCCACCCGCTGTTGGCAAATCCCGAATGTGACCCACACTGGATTTGACAACAAAGTCTTTGCCCAAATATTTGTTGATCGTTTTCGCCTTGGCAGGCGACTCCACAATAACTAGCGATTTACCCATGCTGCCTTACACGTCCTGTCATCTGTTCCAATGTTCTGGCTGGTCAGATCTGCGAGCAGATAAATCGCCCATCATACTCAATAATCAGACCTGCTGAAATAGCGCTCAATCGCCAGAACAAGAAAAGCCGGGATAGAAATTGCTTCAATATATAAGGCGAAGTCAATAATCGGTCAAGGAAAACCATCAACCTCTTTCCGGTAAAGGAGCGGGTTATTTTCCTGTATCATCCCGCGCAGAGCCTTATTTCTTGCACTTTATAGCCATTATCCGACTCAAATATTCATGGTTATCAGTAACGGCTGAAAACCTTAAACGCTTAACACGGTTTTACCTGATAACTCAACCATAACCATTCAAAGCCTACTTTCCGTTTGCAAACTTATGGGACAAGGCAGGCCCCTGCCCGGTCATTTTCGATTGGTCATAAATAGCTACGCAGAAATAACCCGCTGACTCAAACTCATTGAATTGAGCTGATCTACCCTACAACAGTTCACATTCTGCGGGGATTGCCAATATCACCATATTCCTACTCACCAACATCTTCCTATATGCCAGTATCTTCATAGGGAGGTTTTCTGGAGCGTTGTGTCCCGGCAGGCTCCTCTCTTCCATCTTGCCTGAAGGCTTCTATCCATCGGTTGATCACCCGTTTCCTGCTCATGGCCCACAGCATTGAAGTTCACAAACTCCTGCGGGTCACTGGCAGCGGCGGGGGATAATCTGCGATAACAATGACGGTAAACGCACACCCCCGCCACACCTGTCAACACAGCAGCCCCCAGGGTAAAACCGGCTATTACACCAGCACTCAGGGAAGGCGCCAGTGATGCCGCAGTAGTGGGCAGTGCCAAAAAGGTCCCCGGCAGACCAGTAAAGTTCATGGTGGCGTTCGACGTTGTCGTCATCGGTGCTGGCGTGACCGGTACTACTGTTGGTGGCGTTGGAATGGAAGTTGGGGGGGGTGCAGAAGTTGTAATTACCTCTGGTGTTGTGATTTCTTCAGGCGGTATGGTTTGGCCAGACGTTGTGATTTGTCTGGCAGTGGTTGAGATGGTTTCCGGGACAACAGGACAGGACTCAAACCCGGTGACAGCGTCACTTGTTAATGCCCATGAATAACAGTCACCAGGCTGGCAATTTGGCTTCACCAGGCGGGAGTCAATATCTTCACAGAAATGATCCGGCAAGTAACGGCAATCCCTGGTGCTGTCTGGTTGCAGTCCACCGTTAACGCGGACATCACATAAAATGGCGTTAAGCCCTCCCCCGATATTATTCACAAAACGGGTCTGACTACTTTCGACTGTGCTTTTTATCGCCCTAGTGTTGACAACATTGCCAAATCCCTGCCCAATGCCGATACCGGCATAACTGGAAACACCGGGGGTTTTAACCTTGCTGTTGAATGACCTGGTGTTAGCAACGGTGCCATCGGTTCCATGATGATGAATTTGCCCCGCCCCGATACCAGCAAAACTGGAATTACCGGAGCTTCCCACTGTGCAGTTTACCGCTATGGTGTTGGCAGCAGCCCCAAACCCCACCCCGATACCGGCTTTACCCCCATTTCCGGAGTTTTCCACCGTGCAGTTTATCGCTGTGGTGTCGGCAGCGATACCGTACCCCACCCCGATGCCGGCATTACCCTTAAAACCGGAGTTTTCCACCTTGCAGTTCATTGCCAGGGTGTTGTCAGCGCTACCGTACCCCCCCCCGATACCGGCATTACCCTCTTCACCAGAGGCTTTTACCGTGCAGTTTATTGCTGTGGTGTCGGCAGCGTTGGTCCCTCTCCCTCCCCCGATACCGGCATTAGCGTAGGAACCAGAGCTTTCCACCGTGCAGTTCAATGCTTTGGTGCCGGTAACGGTCCCTCCTATCCCCGCCCCGATACCGGCATTACCGTAAGAACCCGAGCTTTCTACCGTGCAGTGCGTTGCACTGGTGTCGACAACGCTTCCCTCATAAACACGCCCCGCCCCAATAGCGGCATTACCACCGTAGGACGTTTTCACCGTGCAGTGCGTTGCACTGGTGTCGACAACGCTTCCATGCTCAACATACCCCGCCCCGATACCGGCATTACTGGAGGCTATCACCTCGCAGTTTACTGCAGTGGTGCCGTTAACCGTTCCGGGAGACACATATCCCGCGCCAATACCGGAATACGCATGTGAACCGGAAGTTTGCACTTTGCAGTTTACTGCGGTCGTATTGCTAACAGTTCCTTTCTTAATTTCACCCACGACAATACCAGCGCTTGCATAAACACCCCTGGTATCAACGGAAGAACTTTCAACGTGAATATTGCTGATCACGGCGTCGCCTGACATTTTACATGCGACTACCCCGGTCGAAGCTTGTTCACGACTTGTCCATATTTTGGCATCTGTAAAGCGCAGGCGATCAACATCACCCTCCAGATTTTTCACCAGGCAGCGGTCGAGACCATAAATGGTACGACCCTTACCATCGTACTTGCCGGTAAATGGATTGTCTTTACTGCCGATGGAGCGGCGCAAGCGGCCACCATCGACATCGGCAGTCTGAAAGTAATTACCATTCGGTGGCAAGTTCGGGTCATGGCCAATCTTGCCCAGGGTTTTGGCATCAGGTACGTCAATCCACCGTTCGGTTTTACTACCAGATGCGGGCGCAGCACCCGCAGCGGTCAGGCCGGACAGGACGCCAAGTGCCAAGGCGGCTTTCGGTAGCGGGCCAGTCCGGGCGGAAGCGGTGGCCGGTGGGCTGGTCTGTTGTGGTGTCTCTTGTTTCTTGCCTTTGTCATGGGTTGGAGTGCCGTCCACCTTGCTGTCTGCCCGGCTCTGCCTTGGTGCCGAAGCGGTAGTCGACCCCGATCCACCAAAAAGATCCCTGAGCCGGGTTGCCGCAGAAAGGGTGATAAAGCCCTCCAGCAGCGTGCTGATCTCCGCTGGCAGTACAGTATAAGGCGCTACCAGCCGCGCCCCCAGTTCAACGCCCTGGAAAAAACTACTGTCCAACCCATTGGCGCTGCCAAATGTGAAGGCCGGACCTTCATCCGGTTGTGCGGACGACTGCATCCCGGGTGGGACATAGCCAGGATGCCACGACTGCAAAAATGGGATCAAACCGTCCCAAAAAGCGACCTTCAACCCTGACCATACACCCCATTCCCCCTCTGGCTGAACCGGTACGGAGGCCGAGGCAGTGGCTGCGCCTGTTGACTGAACGGCAGGTTGGGATATCAACGTTATTCCCTCGCAAAAAATAAAGGCAAGGGTAGACAAGCCTCAGGCAGTGAAAGGAACCGTTTGAATTATTCCCAGCGGGCTATGCGCAAAAATCTTATATAACAGGAAAAGGCCGGGAATATAGCTACGTTCTATTTATTCCGTGCCCGGGAACTTTTCAGTTTATTAATTGCCTTTACTCAGATCCTTTTTTCTCAATGAATACCTGTCGGTTGAACCATAAAGTGAAAACGTATAGCCAGATATACCTTGCGTTGTAGGTGTTGCCACATAAGCTGATAACGCACTGTTGAAACATAAAATGAAAATTTGTGAAGCTAAGGTTATCACTGACTGCCTGTCCGGCAGAGCTGGTCGTGATGTACTGCCCTATGCTGACTCACATTTACTCAACTGCCTATCCGGCAGATTTTCATCTTTTGCGTCCACGTTTTCAGCTTATGTGGCAAATTTACAGCTTATAATTCAATCGACAACACTTGTATCTACATCACGACCAGGCGACGATCAAACCCTTTCAAAAATAGTAGTGATACCCTGACCAAGGCCAATACACATCGTTGCCAGCCCCAGAGTGCCACCATTTTGTTTCATAACATTCAGCAGCGTTCCGGAAATTCGGGCACCTGAACAGCCAAAGGGATGGCCGAGAGCAATGGCCCCACCATTGAGATTGACCTTTTCCTCCATCTTATCCAGCAATTTTAGGTCTTTCAGGACGGGCAGTGCCTGGGCAGCAAACGCCTCATTCAGCTCTACATGGTCAATATCATCAATGGTCAGCCCTATGCGCTTGAGCGCTTTCTTACTGCTGGGAACCGGTCCATAACCCATAATGGAAGGATCAACACCGGCAACCGCCATGGCCCTGACGACGGCCATTGGCTGCACACCAAGATCTTTTGCTCTTTGGGCAGACATAACGATCATACAGGAAGCACCATCGGTAATCTGTGAAGACGTTCCAGCCGTCACGGTGCCCTTGGGGTTAAATGCAGGCTTAAGCTGTGACAGTGCTTCCACTGTTGTTTCCGGGCGGATGGTTTCATCCCGGGTGAAAAGGGCAAGGTTTCCGTCGGCATCATGCCCCTGCATCGGGATAATTTCATCGTTGAAATGACCCGCTTCGGTGGCAGCCCAGGCCCGGTGGTGGGAACGGGCGCCGAATTCATCCTGTGCCTTACGACTGATGCCGTGCATGGTGCCCAGCATTTCTGCGGTCAGCCCCATCATACCGGCGGCCTTGGCGCCGTATTTGGACAGCCTCGGGTTCGGATCAACACCGTGCATCATGCCCACATGCCCCATATGCTCAACACCGCCGACCACAAAAACATCACCGTTATTGGTCTGAATGGCCTGTACAGCTGTGTGCAGGGCACTCATGGATGATCCGCACAGGCGGCTGACCGTCTGGGCACCGGATGTATGAGGAATGGGTGTCATCAGCGACGCCATTCGGGCAACGTTCCAACCCTGCTCCAGGGTCTGGTTTACACACCCCCAGATAACATCCTCTACCTCAGCGGGGTTCACTTCAGGGTTTCGGTCAAGTACGCCGGTAATCAACTCGGCAGACAGGGTGTCAGCACGGACATTACGATACATGCCACCCTTGGAGCGCCCCATCGGGGTACGCCCGAAGTCTACGATTACCGCATCTCTTGGATTCAGGCTCATGATATTCTCTCTTTTATAGTCCCTGAAAATGGTTCAATAACTTAAGACTCACGTGTTTACCCGGAGAGTCATCAACCGTAGAAGGTCGTGCCTTCACGAGCCATTTCCCGAAGTTTGTCAGTCGGAGCATACAGTGGGCTGATATGAGCGTACTTGTCGGCAAGCTCAACAAACTCCGCCACGCCCAGACTGTCAATATACTTCAGGGCACCACCACGGAAGAGAGGAAAGCCAATACCCATAATCAGTGCCATATCCGCTTCAGCGACAGAGTCAACAATACCATCTTCCAGCGTACGAACGGTTTCCATACACAGTGGCAACATCATACGGGCGATAATTTCCTCATCATCAAAGGATTTACGCTCAGCACAAACCTCACTTAACAAGCCATAAACGGACTCATCAACCACCTTCTTCGGCTTGCCTTTTTTATCCTGCTCGTACTGATAGAAACCGGCACCGTTTTTCTGACCAAAGCGCTTGTGCTCATATAACACTTCAAGGGCGGTTTTGAAGTCGCGCTGCATGCGATCCGGGTAACCATTAATCATCACGCCCTGGCCATGAACACCGGTATCAATACCTACTACATCCATAAGATAGGCAGGACCCATGGGCCAGCCAAAGCGCTCCATGACCTTATCCACCTGCTGAAAATCGGCACCATCCCGCAGCAAGGCAGCAAAACCACCAAAGTATGGGAACAGGACACGATTCACCATGAACCCGGGGCAGTCATTAACCACCACTGGTGTTTTGCCCATCTTCCGGGCATATTCAACCACCGTCGCTACGGTGGCATCGCTGGTCTTCTCACCACGGATAACTTCAACCAACGGCATGGCATGAACCGGGTTGAAGAAGTGCATACCACAGAACTGTTCCGGACGTTGCAGGTCGCTGGCCAGTTCGGTAATCGAAATCGTAGAGGTATTGGAGGTCAGAACAGCTTTCTCGGAAACCTGGCTCTCTACCTCGGCCAGAACGGCTTTCTTGACCTTTGGATTTTCAACAACGGCTTCAACAACAACATCGACGCCTTCGAAATCACCGTAGGACAGCGTAGGCACAATTTTATTCAGTACGCTGCCCATCTTGCTGACATCCATCCGCCCCCGGGAAACCCGTTTGGAGAGCAGCTTGGTTGCTTCGGCAAGACCAAGGTCCAAACCGTCCTGATTGATGTCTTTCATCAGGATGGGCGTGCCTTTCAAGGCGGACTGATAGGCAATACCACCGCCCATAATGCCAGCTCCCAGCACAGCCGCCATGTTGGTTTCAGCGGCAATGCTGGCAGAAGCCCTGGCTTTTTTCTTAAGCTGCTGATCATTCAGGAACAGCCCAACCAGGGCATTACATACCGGAGACTTGGCCAGTTTAATAAACCCTTTCGCTTCAACTTCAAGAGCCTTGTCACGCTCCATGAAAGCGTGCTTCTGAATCGTCTTGACTGACGCTATTGGCGCCAGCATATGGGGTCCTGCCTGCTGTTTTACGACGGCAGACGTGGTTTCAAACACCATCATTGATTCAACCGGCGGCAATTTCAGCTTACCTTTTTTCTCCTGTTTCCTGGCCTGATAATCCAGTTCCCCGTTCAGGCAGCGACGTACCAGTGCTACCGCGGAATCTTTCAGTTTCTCAGGTGCGACCACAGCATCAACTGCCCCTGCTTTCAGCGCTGCATCAGGGCGATACTCTTTGCCACTGGCAATCCACTCCACTGCATTATCCGCACCGATCAGCCTTGGCAGCCTGACAGTTCCACCCCAGCCGGGATAGATGCCCAGCTTGACTTCCGGCAAGCCAACCTTGGCTTCTGTGGAAAGAACCCGGTAATCGGCACAGAGGCAGATCTCAAAACCACCGCCCAGGGCAATGCCATTCACAGCCGCCACTGTTGGCATATCAAGATCTTCAAAACCGGAAAACACTTTATTCACCATCATCAATCCGGCCAATAGCGTCTCATCATCCTGCTTGAAGGTCTGGGTAAATTCATTGATATCAGCACCAACGATAAATACATCCTTGCCACTGGTGAGAATAAGCCCTTTGATATTTTTATCAGAACGGATGGTATCCAGCGCTGCCTCAAGATCCTCAATAGCCGAGTGGCTGAACTTATTGACACTCTCGCCATCGAGATTGAACTGCAGTTCGGCGATACCATCTTCCACAGGCAAAACCCTGAACGCCTTCCCCTGGTAGATCATGAACTTCTCCTTTCGGATTGAAGATAGACAGGCTCCCAGTGTTACATGAACTATGGCAGCTATCTGATTATTATTGCTTTACTTCCTGACTTTACCCTGGCAGTTACCAAGTGCTTCCCAGCAAATTCATACGATTGTTTGAATTTAGTGCCTACCTTCTGTGAAAAGCTGTTTAAAGTCAAGTCAGAAAGATCATGAAGATGCCACCTGTTTCCATGCTTACACATAGCCGCACAAAAGAGTTCAACGTAAAACTAACAACTTGCTAACCTGGGTCATTGTTTCTGGAAAATTACCGGACAGAAATCAAATAAAACCATGAATAAAACCAGAATAGGCCTTACACTGGAAATGCAATGACTTGAGAAGAGTTCATGCACACCATGCCTTCAATTCACGTTATTGAGGATCAAAAGGAATCGCGACAGCGGTCTGGCCAGCTACTTATTACCGGGCAGATCACTTTTTGCATCTATTGAAGAAGGAAGACAGCTTATGAGCCTCTACAAGCATATTCTGGTTGCAATCGATTTGTCCGACGAAGCCGACGAGGTGCTTGAGAAAGCTAAATCCATTGCCGAAGAAAACCAGGCCCGACTGACAATGGTTCATGTTGTCGAACCACTCAGCGTTGCTTATGGCAGTGATATTCCTCTTGACCTGACCACCCTGCAGGATGAAATCACTGAACAGGCAAGAGAGCGAATCGCCCGACTGGCGGATTCAATCCAGTTGAAGAAAGGTGAACAACATGTGGTCTACGGGCGACCCGAACGGGAAGTTCATCGAATTGCAGAAGAGTCAGACGTTGACCTGATTGTGGTTGGCAGCCACGGACGACACGGACTGGCACTGATTCTGGGTTCCACTTCAACCAGCATCCTGCATGGCGCCAATTGCGATGTACTGGCAGTAAGGGTCGGCAAAAACAACAGCTAATCATTTTTAAAGAAGAGCCACCGTCGGCTGTGTGGCTCTTCCGGGAGGCTGTAACAGTCTATTCTCGGTCAGCCTCCGGGAATACCTACATATTCTCCAACTCTTCCCACCGTTCCATTTTCTGCTCTATCAACTCATTCAGCTCAGTCAGCCTGTTCAGAACAGCCTGAACTTCCGACTGATCCCCCTGATAAAAACTCGACTCAGCAGTTTGCGCTTCAAGCTGACCAAGCGCTTCTTCAAGCGTCTCGATCTCACCCGGTAAAGCATCCAGCTCGCGCTGCAGTTTGTAACTGAGTTTCTTTTTTACAGGCTTGCTGGCGACGTCAGCTTGACCTGATGACGCTTTAGCCTTTTCCTCTTTTTTTACCACCTGAGCTTCTGCCACCAGGCTTGAAATTGAACCGCCCTGGTGCAACCAGTCGTCAAATCCACCAACATACTCACTGATACGACCGCCTGGTTCAAACACCAAAGTACTTGATACCACATTGTCCAGAAAGGTCCGGTCGTGGCTGACCAGTAGAATGGTGCCAGTGAATTCCACCAATAATGATTCCAGAAGCTCCAGTGTCTCAACATCCAGATCGTTGGTGGGTTCGTCCATCACCAGCAGGTTGGCAGGCTTACTGAACAATCGCGCAAGTAATAGCCGGTTTCTCTCCCCACCCGAAAGCGCCTTGACCGGAACACGACAACGACCGGGAGGAAACAGAAAGTCTCCCAGGTAGCCAATCACGTGCCGGCTTGAACCATTGATGGTGATGCTCTCGCGCCCTTCAGCCACGTTATCTATGACTGTTTTTTCAAGGTCCAGCTGATTGCGCAGCTGGTCAAAGTAAGCCACCTCAAGCCTGGTCCCCATTTTGACAGACCCTGATTCCGGCTGGAGATTACCCAGAAGAATGCTTAATAGCGTGGACTTCCCTGCCCCGTTGGCGCCAATCAGGCCAATCTTGTCACCACGCATAAGCCGAAGATTGAAGTCTTTGATGACAGTATGTTGATCAAACGACTGAGAAATATTTTTGGCTTCCAGCACCAGTTTGCCTGACGCTTCACCCTGCTCCAGCCCAAAGCTGGCATTGCCCTGCACCTCACGGCGCTGACGGCGTTCCTCCCTGAGTTTTTTAAGGTCGCGAACCCGCCCTTCGTTACGGGTTCGGCGAGCTTTAATCCCCTGACGAATCCACACCTCTTCCTGGGCCAGCTTTTTATCGAACAGGGCATTTTGCTCAGCCTCTACCTCAAGAGCATGAGCCTTGCGCTCAAGGAAGGTTTTATAGTCACATTCCCAGCTGGTCAGCTGCCCGCGATCCAGTTCAATAATGCGGGTCGCCAGGGACTGAAGGAATGAACGGTCGTGGGTAATAAAGAGCAGAGCCCCGGAGAAATCTTTCAGCTGTTTCTCAAGCCAGTCAATGGCAATAATATCAAGATGGTTCGTAGGCTCATCCAGCAACAGCAGATCGGGTTCGCCCACCAGCGCCCTGGCCAGTTCCACCCGCCGACGCCAGCCACCGGAAAGCGCTTTCATCTGTTTTTCAGCTGGCAGCCCCAGCTTCTGAATAACCGTATCCACCTTCTGGCTGAGGCTCCAGCCATCCACGGACTCCAGCTGCTGCTGGACTTTCTCCAGTGCTTTCATATCAGCGTCAGTGCTGATATTCATGGACAAGGTATGGTAACGACTGATCAGTTCACCGACAGCCTCAAGGCCTGAGGCAACAACCTCATAGACTTTCTTTTCATCCTGGTCAGGAAGATCCTGATTCAACACCCCTACCTTCAGACCAGGCTTGCGCCAGAGGGTGCCATCATCAGGCAGGATACTGCCAGACACCAGCTTCATCAAGGTAGACTTACCTGCGCCATTACGGCCCAATAAGCAGACCCTCTCACCTTTTCGAATCTGAAACTCAGTATGATCCAGCAGAGGCTGGTCGCCATAAGCCAGGCTGACCTTTTCGAATCTAAGTAACGGCATTATCCATCCAAGCGGTGAAGCCCTTTGCCAGCTGTCCGCAGCAGCAAAGGTTAATCAACTTAACGTGTTGAATAAAAACGAGCTAGAATAGCGCCAACCACCCGCAATGGGTAGCGGTATCACTGTTTTTTCAGGTAAATCGCTGAAACCAGCGCGATCAACTGGCAAATTAACAAAGGCACAAAGGCCAGCTGGTAATCCTCTATGGACAGGGCGCTTAAGCCATCATGCCCAACACCTTCCAGGATAAAACCAATCGTCAGCTGCATGACCGGACCTGCCAGCAACATGGAGCCATTGGTGATAGCCAGCAGGATGCCAACCCGTTCTGCCGGACTGATACTTTTCACCACAGAGAATGCCAGCATGTAGCCAACACTGCTGATCCCTGCCATAAAACAGATCATGGCCATGACCGTCATGGAACATGGGCAGAAGATCATCAGACTGAACAAAACAGGCGATGTGACAGCGCAAACCACCATCACCTTGCGCATGGATCCTACCATACAGGCCAGCCAGCCCAACAGAGGCGCACCAATAGCAGCACCGACAAAAATCAACGCAACCATATCAGCAACCGCTTCCTGCTCTCCGGGAAAACGCTGATAGAAGAAAGGAATCCCCCATAAACCAGCAAAGCTGGTAATTACGGCAAAAAGGCCAAAACCATACAAACAGCCAAGGATTAAGGAGGCCCGATCAAATGGCGGCTTTTCGCTCACGTCAGTCTCAGAACCACCGGCACAGGGCACGTCATGCAATCTGGCATCACTCACAGATACGGGCGGAGTGCTTTTAACAAAAAGGGCAATCATGCTGGCAAGTACAGCACCAAAAATAGCGGCGGCCTGCATTGCCCCCTGCCATCCGTAAGCTTCCATCAGATTCGGCAATATCAGCGGGCCAAGCCCGCCACCGGCCAAACCAAATGATTCAATGGCACCGGCAAGGGTTGGGAAATACCGTTCTGGAAACCAGCGACTGGCCAGATTCATGCACACCACAATCACCGGGGAAGTCATCACGCCCATAACCGCCCGGGATGCACTGGCTGACATCAGGGTTTCAGAAATACTGAACCAGTAACAGGCAACAGCCATCACTACACAGCAGACCACCAGTAATAGTCGGGCATTGCAGCGATCCGCCAGATAACCTCCCGGCACCTGAAAAAGCAGGTAAAAACAGAGAAAACTGCTCGTTACCCAGCCAATATCTGCCACATCAAGATCGAAGGCGGACATCAACTGGGGAACCATTACGGAAGGTGCTCCCTGAAGCAGAAATTGATAAGAGCAGAATAACGCTGCTATGGAGCAGATAATAATGCCTCTGAGGCTTATTGAACTTGTCGCCACCGTAATTACTCCCTGACTATCCCTACACCCTTTCCCTGTATGAAGTGCCAGCAACATGGGTCTGAGCAGGATTAGATTAGATGACAAATAATAAGTTCATTAAAAAATCAACAGAGCAACCATGAATTTGAAGCTATCAACCATACATAGCTTAGACAGGCAGACTAAACACCTGAAAACAGGAGAAAAATAATATTTCCCACAATCAGGGAGAATGCGCTGAAAGTGAACGACGAAAGTAAACGAATGCTCTTAAGACTCAGGCAAAATGCGTTCAATCACTCTGCCCATTCCGGGAGCAAGCATATCAACCTCCAGAACCAGGGCCATTCCCGTTGGGAAGGAAGGGCCAATCTTAGGGGTTCCGTCGCATAGTAAACCGGTAAGATAGCTGACAATGGGCATATGACTGGCTAATAGCACTACACCGGAATCCGGGAGCGCATCGAGCACTTTTGCCGGATTACCCTCCGGTTTCAACTCATCCAGCGTTTCAACAGTTAGCCCAAACGCCTCTGCCACGATACGGGCCGTTTGCTGAGCCCGAAGATACGGGCTGGCAAAAACACAATCTACCCGCTGGCCAGCCAATAAAGCCACGGTATCACTGACTTCACGGACACCCTGCCCGGTGAGGCTCCTTTCCATTTCCGAAGGGGCAGACCATGATGCCTGACCATGGCGCATAATGATGAGTTTCATGATTTAATCATCATCCGATCCGTTCCGCTCTCTTTCAGCTCTTTTTCCAGCTCTTTTTTCACATTGGGCAGAAACGGGCCAGTCCGAGAAAGGATAGGGTTTAACATCAGAGTTGTAGGTCAGAAATCCGGCAATCTGGAAGATGTACCGATTAACACCGGCACTGAATTTCAACAGACGGTCATTGGGTTCGCTCATGATGAACCCGTGAACAACCTGAACGATAGCTATCAGCATCACCAGAAACGCAGCAAGATAAGCCACAACACCGAAAACCACCATAAAGACCAGCCTCAACCAACGAGACTCCGATTTAAAATTGTTAACCATCTGCTCATCCATTACGATTCTCTCTATATTGTCTTAAGCCGGTATTCTCTGGAGAAAAGTTATTTTGACAACGTCCAGCTATTGTCGGGACATAAACTCCACATCGGTTTTCTGCTCCCGGAGCATCATTCCCTTAACCAGTGCGCCAATGGCATTGCCCTCAAAAATAATGCTGTACAAACCATCCACCAGGGGCATATAGACCCCCAGCTCATCAGCCTTTTGCTTTACCTGTTTAAGGGTATTCACCCCTTCCGCGACCTGGCCCAGTCGCGACTCTGCCTCATCGAGAGAACAGCCCTCTCCCAGGGCATAACCCAGTCGGAAATTCCGGCTCAGGTCAGAAGTGCAGGTAGCGACCAGATCGCCCACGCCGGCCAACCCCAGAAATGTCATCGGGTTTGCGCCGAGAGTGACCGCAAAGCGACTCATTTCCGCAAGACTCCGGGTAATCAGCATACTTTGGGTATTCTCTCCCATGCCCAATGCCGCACCCATGCCAGAGACTATGGCATAAATATTCTTTAAAGCACCTGCCAGCTCCACACCATAAACATCCGTATTGGAATAAACCCTGAAATAATCACAGTGCAAGACCGACTGTACAATCTGGCAAAGGTCTTCATCATCACTGGCAATCACTGTTGCTGTCAAAGCCTTGGCAACGATCTCACGAGCCAGGTTAGGTCCACTCAGGACACCGATACGGGCAATTTCAAGCTCTTCCAGCAGAATCTGACTCATCAGGTCAAAGGTAACAGGCTCAATACCTTTCGTTGTACTGATCACTATCTTGCCACAAAGCTGGCCATTGGTATTTCGGACCACCTCCCTGAAAGACTTGCTGGGAATCGCGATAAAAACGATATCGGCATCAGCAACGACGGCCGACAGGTCAGTGCTGGCACTAACGGAGGGATGAATCCTGAACTCGGGAAGATACCGGGCATTTACATGGTCATCATTAATACTTCTGACCTGCTCTGGATCTCTCATCCAGAGCTTCACCCTGTGGCCATTGGTGGCGGAGATATCAGCCAGGGCCGTGCCAAAACTGCCACCGCCCAGAACAGCAATTGTATATTCATTGGCACCGCCATTTTCTGCGGTACCATATGGCCTGTCTGTCATATAGTTAATCCCGGTTTACACGCTAAAAGCCGCTTCAGAATGTCTGAAGCCCAGCTTTACAGGAAAGCTGTATTTAATCACACTAGTAGATACGGTTGCACAGTAGAGATCTACCAGAAACCGATTTTTTTCAAATCACAAATGCCCAGGATGAAAAATGGTCACGCAAAATATTTTTCACGGCAAAAGTCATCTGCAATATTGTACGAAAGTACAAAGCTAGCAAACCATTCCTGACTGTATTACCTTTACTTTCCATGTGTCTACATCTGCCTTCGCTGGTTCTCTGGCATCTGCCAGGTATCAGCTGCTCTGGTAATAAAAAGCTACGAAACTTATCATTGGCCACTGTTTCAGCGGTCCAGTGTTGTCTTTTTGTTACAAAGAGCCCAACAGTACTATGACAGATAAAAAGCAATGGTATAGTTCATCTCCGGAACGATAGTAATGCATTTTGCAAGACTGTTAGGATTAAGCGGGGTCATTGGCCCTTGATGTAAATGCCGTATCGGCAGGGAAGTTCCGATCAGAGTATCGACTCCCGGGTGTCATCACTGGCCTGATGCCATGCAGGTGCAGGACCTTCCAGGAACCAACAAACTAATGAAGCAACCATTTAAATCTGGTCTTAGACAAGAAGCCGTTAGCCAGCAAGAAGCCGTTAGCAAACAGGAAGCCGTTAGCAAACAAGAAACCTTCAGCAAAGAAGATTTGTTGCGCTGTTCACAGGGCGAACTCTTTGGTGCCGGTAATGCCCAGCTGCCAGCACCCAATATGTTGATGCTTGATCGCATCGTTCGCATTTCTGAACAAGGCGGCGCCTACGGCAAAGGCGAGATCATCGCTGAACTGGATATCAATCCAGACCTCTGGTTCTTCTCCTGCCACTTTCCGGGAGACCCGGTTATGCCGGGCTGCCTCGGACTTGACGCCATGTGGCAGCTGGTCGGCTTCTACCTTGGCTGGATGGGCAACCCCGGTCGCGGGCGTGCACTTGGCAGTGGCGATGTAAAATTTACCGGCCAGATTCTTCCCACTAACAAAAAAGTAACATACCGTATTGATATTAAACGTATCATCGCGCGCAAACTGGTGCTGGGCATTGCTGATGGATCAGTCAGTGTTGATGGTCGGGAAATTTACACAGCGGAAGGGCTTCGGGTAGGTCTTTTCCAGAACACTGACGCTTTCTGATCTCCCTGCTCCCTCTTACCAGCTGGACGAGGGGGGTGGCTGGGGTGACTCTGGTTTTTTTCTGACTTAAACAGGCTATTCAGGTTAACATCAATGAAACGTGTTGTAGTTACAGGGATTGGAATCACATCCTGCCTGGGCATCACCCAGGATGAGGTAGCCGAGAGCCTTAAACTTGGGCGCTCCGGTATTCGCTTCAACGAAAGCTACAAGGAGCATGGTTTTCGCAGCCAGGTATCCGGTACAGTAGACATCGATTTTGAACAGTTTATTGACCGAAAGACCCTGCGCTTCATGGGCAACGCCGCTGCCTATGCCTATATAGCCATGAAGCAGGCCATTGAAGATGCTGGCCTGACTGAAGATCAGGTTTCCAATCCGCGTACCGGACTGATTGCGGCTTCTGGCGGGGCCTCATCAGAAAATATTGTCGACTCTGCGGACATCATGAGAGAAAAAGGTGTCAAGCGCGTCGGCCCCTACCGGGTTACCCGCACCATGGGCAGTACCGTGTCAGCCTGCCTTGCCACCCCTTTTAAAATCAAGGGCGTTAACTACTCAATTACCTCGGCCTGCGCAACCAGTGCGCACTGTATTGGCAATGCCATTGAACAGATCCAGCTGGGTAAGCAGGACATCGTCTTTGCCGGTGGTGGTGAAGAAGAACACTGGACGCAAACCGGTCTGTTTGATGCCATGGGCGCACTGAGCACCAGGTACAATGAAACACCTCAGCAGGCTTCCCGTGCCTATGATGCTGACCGGGACGGGTTCGTTATCGCTGGCGGCGGTGGCATGATCGTGGTGGAAGAGCTTGAACATGCCAAAGCCCGTGGTGCCAGGATTTATGCTGAAATCACCGGCTATGGTGCCACTTCCGATGGCTATGACATGGTAGCGCCTTCCGGTGAAGGTGCTGCACGCTGTATGCGCATGGCCATGGAAACCATTAAAGCGCCGATTGATTACATCAACACTCATGGAACCAGCACCCCGGTAGGTGATGTGGCCGAGTTGAAAGCGCTTATTGATGTATTTGGTGACCAGATGCCATTAATCAGCTCCACCAAATCACTGTCTGGACACTCTCTGGGTGCGGCTGGCGTTCAGGAAGCCATATACTGTCTGCTGATGATGAAGCACAACTTCATCACCGCTTCTGCCAATGTTCAGAATCTGGATGAAGTGGCTAAAAACCTGCCAATCCTGACCGGTGAAGCCCGCGAACAAACCCTGAACCGGGTTATGTCCAACAGCTTTGGCTTTGGTGGTACTAACGCCTGCCTGGTATTCGAACGCTACCAGGGATAACAGCCATTCGTGGGTAAACAAGTTGGCCTGAGAGCCGACTTGTTTATTATTACCGCCCCTCCACAGTAGTTCCGAAAATACACAGCAATGTCTACCCCCTGATCCTGGTGCTTTTTGGTACCTCTGTGTATCTGATTCCCCAGTGGAACACCGGCCAGTTTGAAGCGACTGTTTCTGCGGGTGACTTTCTGAAAACTGTTTTCCTGACCATCCCGGTGCTGGTATTTGCCTTCAACCACTCTCCAGCCATCTCTTCCTTTGCTTCGAGCTATCGAAAGGAACTGGGGGATAATGCGGAACATCAGACCAGCAAGACACTGATGCGCACCACCATGATGCTGGTGGGCTTTACCATGTTCTTTGTGTACAGCTGCGTTCTTACCCTGTCTCCGGCGGAGCTGCTTGAGGCCAAGGCTGCCAACCTGCCGATCCTGTCCATTTTTGCCGAGCGCACTGATAACCAGATCTTTGCCTGGCTCGCTCAGGTGGTGGCAATCGTTGCCATCTCTTCATCCTTTTTCGGGCACTACATGGGCACCCGTGAAGGCCTGCGGGGCATGATCGTCAATCGTGCCAGGGCACAGGGCAAACAGGTCAATATGAAAGCCATCGATAAGGGGATTATTGCCTTTATCACCCTGTCAGTCTGGGCGGTTGCTTATGCCAATGTCAGCGTTATGGGCATGATCGAATCACTGGTTGCCCCGATCCTGGCGATGATTCTATTCATCCTGCCGGTATTCGCCACCCATAAAGTACCAGCAATGGCCAAGTACCGCTCAAAAGCCAACATCTTCACCATTGTGATGGGCTTGATTGCGATTACCGGCTTCAGTTGATCTGATCTCCTGCCGGGGCGACAAGCCCCGGAACCGCCACAATCACTGTGCGGAAAACCGGGAGAGTGAATAGCTCTCCCGCAATACCAGTCCTGAACAAATAACGGCACAATAGGTCGAGAACAGGACAGCAACTTTTCAGGTAACAATGCCTCAAACAGCCATGCACCAGGAAACAGCATGCTGCCAGGCATCAGAAATCGGCCGCTTTCTTTAACCTTTTTATAGAGCCAGCAAACACTATGCTCAGTATTTTTGATATTTTCAAAACGGGCATTGGCCCATCCAGTTCACATACAGTGGGCCCAATGTGGGCAGGACACCGCTTTCTGAACGAGCTTGAAGAGAAAGGTATTCTGTCCAGTATCTCGACTATTCGTGTTGGTCTTTATGGCTCATTGGCGCTGACGGGCGTAGGCCATGGCACCGATAAAGCCACCCTGCTTGGCCTGGCCGGTTATCGGCCGGACACTATTGATCCCGATGAAGCTGACCAGATTTTTACACATATCAAAACCAATAAAGTACTCAAGCTGGCCGGTAAACACGCCATTGCCTTTGATTACGATACACACCTGATTTTCCATAACGGAGAGACGCTGCCTGAGCACCCCAATGGCATGCGTATTTTCGCTTCCGATAAAAATGGCGTGGTGATTTATTACAAATCCTATCTCTCCATTGGCGGCGGTTTTGTGATCAGTGCCGATGAGTTCAATCAGCCAGAGTCAGCCAACAGCGCGGAAAATTCAGGTCAGATACCTTACCCTTTCAAAACCGCCGCAGAGCTTCTTGATCTGTGCCATAAGCACAACCTGACCATTGCCCAGTTGACCATTGAGAATGAGGTTGCCCGACATAATGGTGATGAAGACCTGGTCAATGACAAGATTGATGCCATTTGGACAGTGATGCACGCCTGCGTCGAACGGGGCCTGCGTATGGAAGGTACCCTTCCGGTCAGTGGCCTGAAGCGCCGGGCCGCTAATATGCATAAAAATCTGACCAGCAACCCTGAAGCCATGCTGATGGATCACTTTGCCATCATGGACTGGGTAACCCTGTTTGCCATGGCCGTTAACGAAGAAAATGCCTGCGGGGGCCGCGTGGTTACGGCACCGACCAACGGTGCTGCTGGCGTCATCCCGGCGACACTGGCCTATTACACCCGCTTTATCTCCCGAAATAACCAGCAGGGAATTCGTGATTTTATTGCCACAGCTGCCGCCATT
>NZ_JAHHPP010000251.1 GCF_024606265.1 Endozoicomonas sp. SESOKO1 | reverse complement strand
CCAGGGAGCGGTTCCCCCGGTTAAGGTGAGGGCCAACAACTATGTGGGTAAAAGTAACTGGAGTGCTGATGGTTATATGGATGGCGCCATTGATGATCTGGCTATTTTCAATGAAGCACTGGATGCCTCCCAGGTTTCAGAACTTTACCAGGCCAATCAGCTGTCTGACTACATTGAACCGTCAGACGCTGGTACAGCAAGTACCACAGAAGAGATAGTCAACACCTCCACCAGCAGTGATCAGCATCAATCCGCCATTGCCACAACGGCGGATGGTGATGCGATGTCGGTCTGGCTATCTGAAAGTGGGGGAACCTATGCCATTATGGGCCGACAATACCCCGGTGGGGCTGAATTTAAAATCAATACCTATAATCCAACAGGCTCCGATAGCCTGAGTTCTCCCGACATCGTGGTTCTGGAAAATGGTTATTATGCCGTCACCTGGGATTATAAGGATGCAAGTAATAATACGCCCAAAATTAAAATTTATGATGCCAGTGGTACAGTGATCACTAATGAATTTACTGCGGGTTCAGATGAGTACCTCTCAAGCCTGACAGCTCTGTCGGGTAATCGCTTTGCCTTACTCAATATCGACCCTCAAGATGGGCATACTGTCAAGGTAAATATTTTCGACGATTCCGGTAACTCTATCACCACATTCGATGCGGGTACCTCCAATACCTGGGACTTTCCAAGACCCGCCATGACTGAGCTGGATAATGGGAATTATGCCATCGTCTGGCGAAAGAGTACCTCGGGGAACAATTCTGCACGCATCCGTTTTTTTGATAGCAATGGTAACCCCTTAGTCAATGAGCTCAGCTTTGCCGGTGATGCTGCCAGTACTAACCATGGACTGACGGTAGAAGCTCTGGGCAATGGCCAGGTTGTTACGGTCTTTCAAAGTGGTTCTGATGTTTATTTCCAGCGCTGGTCTGATGATGGATCGACATTAGGAGGCGCAGTCCGTGTCCACAGCACAACCGGCGGTACTCAACACGAGCAGGATATCGTCCTGCTGGCCGATGGCAGTTTCTTTATTACCTGGGCTGGTGGTGCCGGTCAGGATGCTCAGGGCAGTGGCGTTTATGGCCGTCATTTCAGTGCCGACGGGGTGGCCCTCAGCGAGGAAATACTGATCAATGAAACGACAGTCGGCCACCAGTGGGACCCCCAGGTTGTGCAACTGGCCGATGGCACTTTGCAAGTGTCCTGGACCTCCGAGCAGAACGGCGATAAAGATATCTTCACC
>NZ_JAHHPP010000250.1 GCF_024606265.1 Endozoicomonas sp. SESOKO1 | reverse complement strand
CTGAGGTGACTTGACGTCCGTGTAATGGTTTTCTTTTCCAAAAGGCATCCTCAATGCATTTGCCATAATTCGGGGCAGCGGTTCTTCCTGTGTGCAATTGATGGTTTGATATTCTTTTACCGATAAATGAACTTCCGGGTCGGTCAGTAGAACAGCCTGGGTCGGCTTGTTGGCCAGCCTGGCAAGCAGGCCTTGGATGGGGGTAATCTGATGCTGTTACTTGCAAAATAATCCCTGCACCTTGACTAAAACAACGCCATTTGACCTCAATATGAACATTAGGTTCCATTAATGGTGTTTTGGGAACTGAACAAACATGCCCTTCTATATTGATACAGTCCATTCTCATTAAAACTGGCATCAATGAAACAGAAACGTTCTTGAGCGATCAAGAACCCTCGCCCCGATAGGGGCGGGGAGTGTCAGCATCCATCCTTGAATCTGAAGGTCTTGGAGACATTGAGCCAAGACCCACCAAAAAATGATTTGCAGGGAATCTACAGAGATTGGTAGGCTTTGCGGAAAATATCTATAGCACTGGGCAAGGTCGTCACCATGAGCATTACCATCTTTCATAACCCACGCTGTTCAAAATCCCGTCAAACCCTGAGTATTCTTGAAAAGCAGGGAATCACTCCCGAGGTAGTACTGTACCTCGAAACCCCTCCCGATGCGGATCAGCTGAAAGCCATTCTGGGCAAACTGGGCATCAATGCCCGGGACCTGCTTCGTAAAGGTGAACAGGAGTTCAAGGATAATCACCTGAAAGATCCATCCCTGACTGAACAGCAGCTGATCAACTTTATGTGTGAGTATCCCAGGTTGATTGAGCGTCCCATTGTGGTCAATGGCGAAAAAGCCAGAATTGGCCGCCCCCCTGAGTCAGTGCTTGAGATTCTATGACCATGCAGGAAAAAGCGAACCGGATCTATCAAGTCTGCCTTGCACTCTACGCAGGCCTGATACTCTCCCTGCTGGCAGAAACCTGGTGGTTGAACCCTCCACAGGGTTCCATTGCGGGCATATCCGCCCTGCAACTACTGCCATTACTACTGCCCCTTCCCGGCCTTCTGAAGCGTGGCCTGAAGGCTGCATCCTGGCTCTGTTTTATTCTTTGCTTTTATTTTATCAGCGGCGTTTTAGATGCCTGGTTCAGACCCGGGCAACCCCAGGGCTGGCTGATCACTGGGTTCAGCGTACTGCTATTTATTGGTTCGATGGTATTCATACGCTGGCAGGCCCAAGTGAACAGGTCCTTAGCGGAGAGTTAGTACCGACTCAGGCTGACTCCCTGTTCGGTCCGGGCCTGATGATAACGTCAACTCAACAGGCCCAGTGCCAGTCTCACTTTTCAAGTGGTCGTATCTGGCTTTTTGCAGTTTCTTTAATTGATCAGGCGTCTTCGGCCAGTGTTTCAGCAACCAGGTTTCGGCTTCCTGAACTCTCTGCCCGGGTGATTGCTCACCCACATCAGGAATTTTCTGGTGCCGCCGCGTAGCCAGGTACATTTGCTCCAGAAGGGATGCCCGCACCCTGGGTGGAATAGTCATTTCCTCAGAACGTTCCGTTGAACTGGTTGCTGAGTATAGCTCCAGCAATGCCTCTTCCAGTTCATAACGTGAGAGCTCTGGCCAATCTATGGATTCAGAAACGCCTACCTCAATCAGCAAGCTTAACCCTGGTCTCCGGGCGAGCACTTTCTGAAGGTTTTCCAGGTTTTCCCGGGAGCGCCCGGTTAATGATGCGCTACCGGCTTCATGGTGAAGCACAGGTTCCAGCCTATGGCCGGTGGTATGGGAAAGGTAGTCAAACGGTGCCCGGACAATGGCCCTGAAACGCTGCTCAACCGTCAACTGGATACGTTTTGGTAATGGCGTATTTGATTTATCGGAATTAATGGCAAAAGGGATAGTTGCCTTACCCGATTTATCCGTTATCAGGGCTTGGAGCAAATTGATGGAGAAAGCCGGTGAGCCGCTTGAGGCCTTTCTTGCCTGCCAGTCAGAAATATCAAGCTGACCCGCACGTTTCTCGCTGTTATAACTCAGGTCAAATTGAGTCCCCTGCAAATTATAACCGGCAAACGTTGAGTAGATATTGAAAGGCCCGGCCAAACGAGCATCGTTAAGCTGAAAGTCATAGTTATTAACAGCGCCGGATAATTCACCAGTCAACCGAACATTACCGATATTAGCCAGTACAGCACTGGCCTGATAGGTCCATAAATCCTTTTCTTTCCCTTTTCCTGAAATAACCTCTGCAACAAGGCTCCCATTCACGTCTTCAACTATCCAGGGAGAATGGCCGTTTTCAATCTCAAGACGACTGTCGTTGATAGTAAGCGAAGTAATCACAGACGATAAGGTTTGTATTAATTGAACCTGGGAGCGATACGCTTTGCTTGCCAGAGTTCCGGACATCTGCAGATCAAGGCCTGAAATAGACAACTCTGCTGTCGATTGTGCCGGATTACTGGCATGAAATTGAACGTTGTCCAGACGCCATTGCTGCCATTGGGCAGACATACCCGAGAATAATAGTTGCCCACTTTGTCCTTCTGCACTGCCCTTTAAGGCCAGGCCGCCTGGCCTATCCCAGGACAATGATAAGGTTGCACTCATTGTCCCTGAAAGATGCTCGCTGGCAACAGGTTCACCATTCAGCGTTGCCAATGCTGTAAAAAAATCTGCCTTGAAAATTGCCGACAAAGGCAGTTCTACCAGGCGCACTTCCCCTTCCAGCAAGCCTTTACCGGCCTCATAAGTACCGGAGAAATTCCAGCGCCCATCATGACGGCTTTCTATAAGCAGCCCGATTTTGCTGGCCTCTTCTTTCGCCAGCGTCAGTTGGTCAAAAGCGAGCAACTGATCTATTCCGGTAATGGCAAGGCTACCACGGTTGATGGACAGCTCATCTATATTCTGCGGCAGAGGGAAGGCAATCAACGCCGGATCAATGGCGATGCTGGCATCATCCAGTTCAACCCCACTGATCGATTCAACCTTTTCACCAAGCCAGGGACCCCACCAATGGCGATAATTCAAGACTAAACTGGCCTGTTGCGCGCTGAGCTGAATCCCTTTTTCTTCAACCTGAATATCACTGACAGTCAGTCGGCGCTGCCATGGATCAAAAGTGATGTCTTTATCGAGAAAGCGCTGCCCGGTCTGTTGGTTCAGGCTGTTCAGAACACGGTCAGATACCTGGGAAAGCCAGAGCCACCCGGCCAGGAAAAGCACCCCAGACAACAGGAATACCATCAAAGCAAAAGGGTTAAGCAGTTTCCTTCTGGTCGGCATGGATAACCCTTCAAAAATGGCGTAATAAGATCAGCAAAGACAGTTCAGCCATCACCATCTCATGACTTCCTTGACAAAGGGAATGGTGAGCTTTCGCTTGGCACGCAGAGAAGCACTGTCCAGTTTCTGCAACAAAGTAAACAGGTTGCCCATATCCCGGGAGCCACGATGAATAATAAAACGGGCCACCTCATCACTCAGGTCAAAGCCCCGGTAATGAGCCCGAAGCTTGAGCGCTGAGACTTTGTCCCGATCTTCCAGGGGATGAACCTGAAATACCATACCCCAGCCAAGGCGGGAAACCAGGTCCTGAAGCTGTATACCCAGAGCCCTGGGCGGATTGTCCGCCGCCACCAGGAAACGGGTTCTTGAGTCCCTGAGGCGGTTAAACAGATCAAACAGCGCCTCTTCCCACTCATCGATACCGGCCACTTCGCCAATATCATCCAGGCAAACCAGCTGGAGCCGTTCAATACCTTCCAGAAGCTTGGGAGAGTAATGAACCAGCTCTTTCATGGGCAGATAAATACTTCGGCCGCTGCGCCGGTCCACCTGATGACAGGCAGCCTGAAGCAGATGGCTGCAACCAACGCCTTTGGGACCATAGAGGAAAATAAACTGCTCGGATTCGATGCCGGGAACCGATCTATCCATATCCAGAAGATTGACCAGCGTTTCATTTCGCCCACTGTAAAAATTGGCGAACGTGGCATCGTCTCTTAACTGGACACTGAGCGGTAGCTGCACAGGCAAACTCATAGTGGACATGAAATCCGTAATTGACTCTGTAAGTAGTTTGTGAGTTCTCTTTTCCGGTCACTTTGTTACTGCCAATCAACAGCACTGACAACAGAAACTGCAACGTTACAAAAGACCGGAACACAATAAAACCGTTCATTTATCAACCGGTATTGACTGATATCAATAGACCGGTCAATAAATTAATTCAGCCCTGCCTGGTAACTGCTTGTACCATATATGGCGTATTTTTCAAAAGAAAAAGAAGATGACAGCAAGAGTGTGTCAGACTTTCTCTTCGGCTGCTCCGGCACGATAAAGGCTGCTGGCCTTATAGTTTCTATGCAGGTGGCGCAAGAGTACCATAATTATTGCGGCCATGGGCAGGGCGATAAGCATTACGATTATGTTACTTCGCCCGAACAGACCGAGTTCGCTTATGCTGTCGGCATCACATCTGTGCAAGAAATTGAAGGCAACCTTGTCATTGAAGCTACCTTTATTTTATGCCTTAATCCGCAACGTATTTTAATGAATATTCGTACATCCATTGACAACGCAAATAACACAACCCATAGAAAGAATACTTCATATGCGACTATCCTTCCTCGCCTCTCTCCTGCTCAGCTCTTCCGCAATCGCAGGCACAGTCTCTACAGAAACTCTCCTCAAAGATATGGTTAGCCGCGAAGCACAAGCCGCTTATCCACAAAACGAATTCATCAACAAACAGTTCAGCTCATACTCACGCAAAGCTGTTTCCCCAACCAATGGATGGTTCTCAAACTGGGATTGGTCAAACTTCCTTCGCATCGAACAAAACGCTGGACGCACAGAATACGTGATGTTTGAAGACAACGGCCCCGGCGCAGTCGTCCGTTGGTGGATGACATTTGCGAAGAAAGGTCACAATAGTTATATCCGCGTTTACATCGATGGCAACGAAACTCCAGTACTCGAAGGAAACCCGATCGATCTCCTCGGCGAAAACAAGGCAGCGGGCTTCCCAATGAGCAGCTCATCATCTTATGATTCTCCACGCACCAACCGCGGACACAACCTTTACTTCCCAATCCCATATGCAAAGAGCTGCAAAATCACAATCGAAAGCAACACCCTTACAGGTAATATCAACGACAAAGGCCAAGCCGAAGGCTCATTCATCTTTTATAACATCAACTACCGTGACTACGCAGACACTGTAAAGGTAGAATCCTTCAAGGCAAGCGACTTCACCGAACAAGCAACCCTCATCAAGGAAGTCAACGACACCTTGCTCAAGCCAATGCCTGAACAAGAACTCACCAAAACAACCCTCAACAAAACCATCGAGCCAAACACAACTGCTTCCGTCAACCTCTCTGGCGAGAAGGCAATCAAGCAACTCACCGTCAAACTCGCAGCTGAAGACCTCAACCAAGCACTTCGCTCAACCGTCCTCGAAGTCACATTTGACGGCAAGGAAACCATCTGGGTACCCGTTGGCGACTTCTTCGGAACTGGCTACAAGGTATCTCCATACAAGAGCTGGTATACAGAGGTCACCAAAGATGGTTCGCTCGCAAGCTCATTCGTGATGCCATTTGCAGAAAACGCTGAGGTCAGCTTCGTAAACTTCGGCGAACAACCAGTGACCATCGACGCAACAATCGCAACAGAACCATACACCTGGACAGAGGATTCCCTCTACTTCCACGCAAGCTGGTTCGAACTCAACCGCGTGAAAGTTACGGGCAATCCCGGCGAGAACCACGCTGGCCACGGCGCTAGCGACGTCAACTTCGTCACAATCGAAGGCAAAGGTTCACTCATTGGTGACAGCCTGACCCTATTCGACGGCGCGCGCGAATGGTGGGGAGAAGGCGACGAGAAAATCTACGTCGACGGCGAAACATTCCCATCTCACTTCGGTACAGGCACAGAAGACTACTATGGCTACGCGTGGTGCCGAAACGAGCCGTTCCACACTCCATTCATCACCCAGCCCGATGGTTCAGGCAACCTCTCTGAAGGCTTCACCGTCAACTCACGCTATCGCCTCCTTGACCAACTCACATTCACAAAGTCACTACGCTTTGATATGGAACTTTGGCATTGGGCAACAACTACAATGAACTACGCTCCGGCCGTCTTCTATTACGCAACCAAAGAATCAACCAGCAACGCAACTCAAAATATCAAGAACGTCAAGGCAAAGGTCGTTCTCGACACTGCTGAAATCCTCCCTCCAAAGAACCCAGCCCTCACAAAGGGGTAAATCGAAGGTGAAGCAATGAAGAAGGCAAACCGCAAAACATAGCCATCAAACTGAAAAAGTGTGACAACCATCGTTGCAGTAAACCCCGGGACAAATCCCATATAGGGAATAATGCTGGCCAGTCCGGCAAACATGCCAATCAGGATGGCAAACTGCAGGCTGATCATGGTCAGCCCCAGGCTGTAAATGACCCCCAGTGACGGAATCACAACCAGCAGGGCCGTAATCAGCACCCAGAAAAACAGCAAAAAGACGCAGACCACCGACAGGGTTCTGGACAACCCTTTTGAC
>NZ_JAHHPP010000249.1 GCF_024606265.1 Endozoicomonas sp. SESOKO1 | reverse complement strand
GATTTAGGTTCCAGTGCCGCAAGGCGTGAGAGTTCGAGTCTCTCCTTCCGCACCAACTTATAGCAGGCTAGGGGTTACTAACATGAAGCTGAAAGGTGACATAAAAGCGACATAAAAACCTCTCAAGCCCCTGTCTCAAGCGCATCCCTAGCAGTTAAAAGTGAATCTGGCGCTAGGTGTGCGTACTTCAAAGTTGTCTCAATTCGCTTATGACCTAACCAAGTCTGTACCCTTCTCAAGTCAACACCTGCCTGAACTAAACGAGAGGCACAAGTGTGACGACAAATGTAAGGGATGAACAACGGGTCATTCTCTATCTCAGTTCCCATGTAAGACCTCAAGCGCATCCAGAGCGATGCCAGTGTTGACCCATTGTAAAACTGAAAGATTCGACCATAAGGGTTCTCTTTGCACCGTCTTTCTAGTACAGCCCTTGCTCTCTTGGTCAATGGTACAGTACGGTTAGTGTCACCCTTGGTCTCACTAAATGTCAGACCAAAATCGTTCAGGTCACGAGGCATACAGCGAGCCAGCTCTGAGTTACGAGCGCCAGTGTCCAGCATGACAATAAAGAAATCATGCCATTGACTCTGTGTCTTCAGGAAAGCCAGCATACGGGTCTCTTCTTCCCTTGAGAGGTAGCGTACACGTCCCTTGTAAGCCTTGAAGTGAGGCAGCTTAGGGACATGACGAGTAAGTCCTTCATCCTTACCAACCTTGAAGAGAGAGCGAATAGCTGACATGTTGCGACTAATGGTACTGTCTGAGCGTCCCTCAATTCGCATGAAGTCAATGATGTAATTGATTTTGTCCTGAGTGACAGCGGAAGCCTTAACAGACTCACCGCCTAACTTCTCGATCATACGGACAGCATTATCGTACTGAGTGGTAGACTTTTGGCCGTACCACTTGCGGCGATGGGTAGCGGCTAAAAGGTCAGCCAATGTGCAATCATCGGCCTGAACTCCAGCTCTCAGCTTCAAGGTGACACTAGGGTCTCTTCCAGCCTTGAACTCTTCCATTGCCTTAGCTTCCAAAACCAGAGCATCAGCTCTTGACTGCAAGCCCTTCATACGGAAGCGAGGGAATCCCTTAGAAGCCTTGTCTACTTCCCATGAGCCATTCTTTAGTTGACGGATAGCCATTACTTAAAACTCCAAGCCTGTGTCCCAAGACCTATCATGTATCTTCTCTTCCAGAGTCAAGCCTACCTTTACTGAAGAATATCTTTCAGCCTTCTTTGGTCTGACTACTGGCTTGCCTATGATGGTGTACAGATTGGAAGAGTGGTCGCCCTTCTCGTTGTACCTCACATCAATCTTTAAGAAGCCCTTGGTCTCCAGAGACCTCAAGTACTTCCTCACTGAGCTTACTGAAAGCCCTGATATGTCAGCTATGAGCTTATGGCTGTAGAAGTGTTGACCCTCATCGTTGTAAACCAGAGCTGACATTACGACATAGAGCCAACGCTCGTAAGCTGATAGTTCTTTCAGGTTGTTCAGTCTTATCTCGGTCATAGCTCCCTCCAAGTAGGAGAAATTAACACTAGACACGATTATACCTCCATTTAAAATCGACATAGGAGTACGTTACCATACGCTACACCCTCATGTAAAATAAGATATACCCCTCTATCGTAGTTTACGCACAAATAGAATAAATAAACTAATAGAATAACCTTAACAGTTAGACAGTTAGCCTTGCTTGTCTGTATTCCTTGTGGCGTGTCTTACGACCATACAAGCGATTTACTGTAGGGCGCTTATACAAGACTCTCTTTGCTCGCCTTTGTTCAGCACGAATATGTCCTAGAACCTCGTTCACGGTTCCCATCCAATCATCTAACATTAAGTTATGCCTAAAGTGTGGTCTTGAAGTAAAATATAAGGAGACCGAAGCCTCCTGAAGTTACTCTTTAAGAGCGTCTGGATGATGCTCTATGACCCATTGAGGCATATCATTAGCTTCTGCCATACTCAGCCACTGGTCAAAACTCCAGCCTTCCGCAAGCACCTTGATTAACTTAGCACCTACTTGCTCAATGATTTTATCAGTAGCGTCTATTGCTACGACATCGCTCTTAGGTAGCGAGCTGGAGGTGTGCATAGCCTCAACCAGCATACGTCCTAATTCTAAAGGATGACTCATACTTACCTCTCAAACAGATTACTCATAGCTTCAATTAAAATCTTACCTCTAGCATTTAGCCGAAGGTACTTAGTTCGTAAATCGGTGGGGTCTTCAACCCATTCACATAAGTCTAAACCTTCTTTTGTGCCTGATTGTCTAGCAGACAACATTCTTGTGGTCTTACCTGCCGTTGATTTGCTCATGTCTATCCTTTCCAAGATAGCCACCTGAGAAATACCAGCATCACCCGCCTCAGCTACCAAACAGAACACCTGCATGGTGTAAGGCGAAAAGAATTTATGGGTCTCTAGCTGCATAGCAGCTAGTTTTCTCATAGCTCGCAGCGTACTGTTACGCATAGTACAAGTCCTTACATTAAGTTGTATCTAAGGTTTGTCCTTTAATGCGAGGATGATACGCACAATCAAAAAGATAGTCGAGTACACCAAAGTACCTACAAGCGTCCAAAAAGCGTCCATCAAGTCAAAATAGAGTTTCATTTATTGTCTTCCCCAAACAATAAGATATACAGCAACGTTATACGGAAAGGCAGACCATAAGTCTTGGTCATTGTATCTGCCTCCTGAATGGTTTTACTAGCTGGTCTCCCTGAGAGACATAAGGTTGACCCGTAGAAAGTCTGCAAGCCTATTGAAGGAACAGACCTATCATAAACGAGCGTTGTACCTTCGTTTAACTCGTGGTCAACTAAGGTTCTAATCCAGTCTCGCATAAGCCCTCCTTCTCTTTGCTCGGCTTACTCGGTAGCCCTCAGTGAAGACCACCTGATAAACCTATGAGTGAGCTACTTGCTCCAAGCACTCCAAGTGACCAAACAAGGAGCGACCACCAGAACGAGTGAAACCCTTAGACCCATCCCTCTTGGTATATTCCAAGCTCAACCTTAAGTAATACATTCTGTCAGCGTACTTATCACAGACTTCACAATTACCTAATCTATCTGAGCCATAACGAGAGGACACAATTACAATTCGTTTATTGCCAGTAAGCATTTAGTTAGACTCCAAGTCAGGCCAACATATCAAGGTAAGGAGAAGCTACGTGTTTATTCGCATCCTCCATTGTTACTTCTGGAAGTTCACGCATTACTGCTAAAACATCAGCCTTGAATAAGTCAACCTCGTGTCCTCTTAAAGTGAAATAGGTGTCACCCTTTTCATTCTTTAAGTCAATCCATTGCTGTCTGAAATTGAAACAGAAGTTATGGTCAAGTAAATCGAAGTGGTCAACATTAGCTCTGACATAATCAATGAGCTTAGGTTTCCTTAATGCTGTCATTTAGTTACCCTCGAAAGGTGAATACAATGGTTGGATTAATACGTGGGTAATACCTTCGAATGTTTTACCAGTAGCCCCCATATATTTAACTGAATGACCATCTTTAAGTTTGGCTTTAAGTTCCATTGCTTTAGCTGGTGTAAGTCCAGCTTTAACCTGAGACACAATGAAATCATCTAGGTTTACTTTGAGTGGATGACCTACGGCCTTATTACCATTCTTACCACAAAGCTTTACTTTAGTTACTGACATTAGAATTGAACCCCGCAAGCGAATAGGACAAGCACGAAAAGAATGACGTGATAGTTAAACATAGAGCTGACTCTTTGCTGCATTTTGGTTTACTCGTAGCCCCTCCTAAGAAGAGCTACTGATAAACCTTAATGTTTGATTTCAAGTTCAATTAGAGCGTCTTCAATTCGCTCTAATAGTGTGTCCCTATCAAGACGATGAATAATGATTTCATCCGTAGCGTGATATGCGTAGCCATTAGAAATACAATGTTCGCTACTCTCGACACCTTCAAAGCCTTCAGGGATTTCTACCTCTATCTCTTGAATAGGGAATCCAATGTCGAATGCTGGAGTATTAGAGAAGATATGGCCAACATAAGCCTCGGTATAATCTTCAGGAATGATATTCTCGAAGACCATATCAACTACTGTGTCTTGAGAATCAAAAGGTACATCGAAGTTTTCTTCCATGTATTCCTTCAGGGAAGACTTAATGCTTGACTCATAGTAAGACAACAGAAAAGCCAGACAATGACCGTAATAGTCACCATCAACAGCAGACTGTGCGTAGCCCTCGAAGTAATCCGTTAGGTATGCGTCAAGTTCCCGTACCTTAAACTGTACTTCGATGTCATTCTCCAATGGCTCAAGGTCAAGACAGAACTTGTCACCATAAGGATTAGCCACGAGGTCAGAGCCGGAATAGTCCTGTTCCGTCAGTTCTTCAAGAACATCACTCAGGGTATCCATGTCAGGGAAGACCACGATTTCTACACCGTGAGCATCGGTAGTGATTGGATAGCCAGTGGTCAAGTGAGGGTAATGAACGAAGAATGTGTTATCTTGGATAGTGTAAGTAGTCATGTTTGTTTCTCCATTGGGTTTATTTAAAGCCTTACTCGAAGGGACTAATAGTTAATCCCTTCTGATAAAGCCTTATTTCAATTCTGCTTTTACTCCATTCATGTGAACGGGAAGACCGCCACAATAAACAGCCTTATCCCAAAGCTCTTTCATTTCGTCATAAGATAGAGGCAATAAGGTTTCTTGAGGTTTAATGTATTCACCGCAGAACTCAGTGAAGGATTCAAAGCTCTTGGTTTCACCTTTGAATGTAATTACTACTTTCAGGTTGGTCACTCCTTATGGTTTCTCTTTGCTGAATTAGGACTTACTCATAGCCCCTGAAGACAAGGGCTATTGATAAGACCTATTCGTTATTGTCTTTCTGGCTTTCTCTCCAATCACGAGTAGCCCTACTTGATATGTAATACTCTGCGTATGTGTCAGTTAAACGATATTCATTAAGCAGATACCTTGCTTCTTTCAGTGTCTCGCATTGGTCTACAGTTTCCAGACCATGAGCGTTCTTACGTTGAATGTATTTCATGGTGTTTACTCCCTTTGGGTTTTACTTAAAGACTTACTCCTAGCCACTGGAGACCAATGGCTAGTGATAAACCTTAAAGGCAGCAGGCGTTAGTGATCGTGTAAGTAGACCCTTCGTATTCGTGGGCATCCCAATCGCCACCTAAGATGAGGTCACGGCAGAATGCTTCATAATTGAAGTAAGACTGAAGATGCTCAGGCATTTCTGAGAGGTAGCCAATCTCATCCAGATACTCATACACGTAGTCTTCAGGACGCTCTTCTACTGCGTAGACCTCCTCGTATTTCTCCAAGGCATCGTTAAGGTCATACCCACGGCAATCTATGAGCCAATCCAGAGCAGCCAGCTCGTTAGTGTCCATAGACTCCATGCGTTCTACGATGCTGAAGAATTGGTCAAGGTCTTCACAGCTATCGAGCAGACTTTGAGACCCATGTTCACCGTCGATGAACTGGAGTTCATGCTCATAGTCACCACAAAGGTTTTGCTTAAGGTCAAGCTCTTTCATTTCTGCAAGCTTCTCTTCATAGGTCTCCATGTCGGAGAAGTAGAAGCAAGGCAGGTCATAGCCGTAAGGTACGGCACAAAGTACGGTAGTAGTGGTCATAGTGTTTACTCCTAAAGTTTGTTTGGTGCTAAAGTTGAGTCTTTTGGTTGGACTTTGAGCGTTCAGCATCCCATGACTTGACGATAGAATGAGACCTTGCCTGTAAAGACAGCTTCAGCCTCGTTGAGTGTGCGAAAGTCCTGCTTTTCCGTGATACGACCACCATCTTCACGCATGAAGATGAAGAGACCTACCATACTGTCTCGGTAGAGCCTGAAGATGGTTGTCTTATTACTGAAGACACGCATAAGGTTTACTCCTATTGGTTGTCGTTTTGTCTTACTCGGTAGCCCTGAGCAAATCTCTTTGCCCAAGACCACCTGATAAGACGTACATACAGAGACCTTGACCTTGACCTTACGTTACCTACCAGTAGATACATATATCCTGTCTACTAGCCATAACGCTTAGTTGCTAATTCACATTGTTAAAGATCGGTTGACGGTTCTCACTACTAGGTGAGCATACGTGTATCCTTGGAAGCCTCTAGCCGTACCATGTACGATTCAAGCAAGGCCGCCGAGTGGTTACGTAGGGTTACTACGCTGGTTACAATTACTCCACAATCAATCGGCTTATCGTCATCTGATTGGTGGTCTCAGGTTAATCTCACGACTAGCCATTCCTTTCCGTTGGGCGCTACTCAGGCTTACAGTCTCACGACTTCCAGCACACTTCATAGGCTTGTCTACTCTTGGAGACCATGAATCATCCGACTCAAGATGGTGCATACTTTAACTTAGGTTTAACTTTAAGTCAAGCTCTAAGTTTGAGTTCTTTAGCTGCCTTATCGTTGACTATATGCCTTATGATAAGACCACGTTGCTAGACCGATGAAGGTTTTAACGTCTTTATCCTTGACTGTCCGGTTAGCGGTGCGTTGCTATGGTGTGAACTCTAACTTAGGTTTAACTTTAAGTCAAGCTCTAAGTTAAGCTTACTGTGTCCTATCATGCTAAGGACTGACTGAACTATTTACCTAAGAATCAGCATTCAGGGGCTACTTAAGGGCATACCTACCAAGTGATTATGACTAAGCATCACTACTCGCTTAATCGGCGGTGACTGTGTGTCGCCGTTCGATGGAGTGCATAGTAAAGCAAATAGACTTAAAGTGTAGTCAGTAGAAATACCTAAAGTGTGGTCTATTAGTTTTGCCTATAGATGCAGGTAGCAATCTCTTTGCTTTGCATATAATGAAGGGAGTTAGTGGTACTGTATGTTTGACCAGTAGTCGAGCTTACAGGTACATATAAGCGTTTGTTTATATGTTAGCTGACTATAGGTATGGCTGATAGTAGGCTGGTAGCTGACTGTATAGATTAAGAATCCATTATATCCCTTGATTTTACTGGTCTGTAGCGTTGTTAGGTGACATTGAGACGACATTGGGCAGGCAGAAGGGCAGGCATGATAAACGAGGGCAGGCATACGGGGAGCGTGAGGTTCTTTAAAGACTCATAAGGTATCTCAGATTTTTATAACAAAAAGCTGGTCTGGAAGTAAGGCATGAAGTTAGACCTCATGCCTTATTCTTATCGTGGTAGTCGTAGTAGATAGTGAACATACGGTCAGCTAATGGTAGTGACTTATAGATAGCTATTAGCCCTCTAGCTGTAGCAAGCATCATACACCACTTGTAAACAGCTATTAGCCTAATAGTTACTATAAGTCTCCTATAGCCATATATGTCTATTAGTTAGGATAAAATAGACTACTACTACCCAAAAGAGCCAGACCCAAGGTGTAACCATGAGTTATCTGTACGCTCTTCCTTAAAGCCTACAATGCCTGTCATAAAGTTCTCAAACTCAGCCTCTAGTTGAGCTGTACGCCATTCTTCAGCCTTGGCTCTATCATCAGCAGCCATTTGTTTGACCCAATAGGAGACCATGAGTGACAGAGCATCAAGGCGGTCATCATGCCTTAAAGCCCCTCTCTCAGCAGTAATACGAGTCATCTGGTAGAAGAGGGAATACTCCATACGATATTCATTATCTCTCATGTCCTTCTCAATGACAGACCTATCGAAGATAAGACGATGTTGGTCTATTACTGGTTCCAGTGTGTCAATGATACGCTTCTCCTTCATGGAGCTAACTCTTTCATCAATGACCATGCAGGGATAGATACGGTGTAAATGCTTCTTGAATAGCTCTGAGAACATACCGCTACCAAAGTTCTCTTCAATGACAATAGCATTGACTTGGTGCTTCTTAGCGATGTTACAGAGAGTGACTAAGACCTCATCAGAGTAACCTACACCTTTTACACCTCCAGCATCAGGAACGAAGATATTACCGTTGAGCATGAAACCTACAGCATAAGCTGTTTCATCCTTACCTTTACCAGAGGGGTCAATAGCCATTACACGGCCAGTGTACTCAGCTCGCTCAGGGTCAATGAACATCGGCCTGTAGAATCTATCTCCAGCCAGACCAACAGAAGGTAAGTCCTGAATCACTTGGTCATACGAAGAGCCATACTCAAGGAGTACTGGAGCTTTCTGTCGTGGTACGTCCATGACCATCAAGTCAGAGGTCTTCAAAGGGTACTTCTCAGCATCGCTCAGGGACGTGTTAAGCATGAACTGGAGGGCGAAACCAGCTTTACCATAGGAGAGCTTACGTTCAGCCAGATCATCGTCAGAGAAGCGTTGAGGGTCAGTAGTGAGACCTATATTGTCGTCTGTGCGTCTATCCAAGATATATGGAGCAATCTTGGAGCCATAGGCAATAAGTTCACTGTCAGTTGGATAAAGGGCAGGCCAGATACGGACATCATACCCACGCTCAGGTAACTGATTGTAGATAGACATTTCGGTCTGAGGTGTACCGAGGTAAATAATGCGTGACGTTGGCAGAGGTTTTAATATTGCGTCAAACTCCTTGACCAATTCAGATAGCTTGTCCCTTGCAGTCTGAGTTGCAGAGTTGTTCAGAACCTCAATGTCGTCTGCAATGATAACGTCAGCACGACTACCAGTAAGCTGTCCAGTAATACCGACAGACTTTACTGAGGGGCTTTGGTCAGACTTACAGCCTCCCACATCGAAGTACTCAACGCTATTACGCTGGTCACTGGAAGGCTGAAGGTGCTGCAAGAAAGGTACTTCAGCAATCAGCTTCTTAGTGAAGTGAGAGAAGGCCAAGGCTCTATCCTTGGAGGCGGAGACCACCATTATCTTTAACTCTCGGTCTCGATATAGCAGCCAGAGTACAAAGGCAGACGTTACGAATGACTTACCCACACCACGAAAGGCTTCAATGACCATTCGCTTACTACCTGTCTGGAGATAGTTAGCAATGTCCTTTTGAACGTCAGTAGGCTTAGGTAGGTTGATGTAATGCCAGATAGCGGCAAGGAATAGCGGGAAGCTCTTCTTTAGTTGAGCCTCCATTGCTTTATGTTTGTTGTTATTATTATTTTTATTGTTCACGTATCGTTAGCCTTTCAAAGGCACTACATTTCCGAAGGCTTCAGGGTCGAAGTCTTCAAGCACATCTTCAAGTTCTGCTAAAGGTGAATCAGGAGTAGCTATTGCAATGACGTTATTGTCTTTCAACATTTGTCGTGCAACGTTTAATTCAGTTGCGGTAGCATTACCACTTTCAATACGCTCCAGTAATTCTTTCAGTGTGGCTGTATGTAGGTTTGCCAGAATCTCATTAATATCCATGAGCTTACCTATTGTTTCTTGATCGGTTCTCTTTTCTGGACATGATTCTCAGGTTTGACGGTCTGTTATCCGTAGCATTACCGTTCTTGTGGTCTACGTCCCTACCATCATGTTTGTGAACCTTGCCCTTCTTTTCCATAGCGTATCTGGCTCGATGTCTAGCTCTATCCTTAGCCATATTTTCAGGCTTCTTCATATAGAGACGCATACGAGCAGCATGACGTTTATTCCGTTCAGCTTTACTAATTGCCATTAGGTCTTTCCTTATAACGTCTTTCAGCTTCAGCTACGATTTCGTCATCAAGTGTATTTGAGGTCTTCTTAGCAACAGCTTTAAGGATACTAAAAGCAGCCTCGGTTAAGAGCTTTTCGCCAAGGAACGACCATACAAGGTTCTTTAATACCTTGATTAGAATTGCAGGCATATAGACCTCTTATTATTATTATTGGTCTTAATTACTTTCTTTCTGAGAGTTTTCTAAGAGTGTTTCCATTATGGTTAGCCGTTTATCCAGCTTATTCATAAGTTCAAGGAATTGAGCCTCTGAAACACTCTTAGATTCAAGAGCAGTAAGACGACTTTCGGTAGCCATAGAATGAGCGCCGAAAGCCATAGCGAGGGTAATTAAGACAGTGAGTACACCATCTTTAATTGTCATTGCTTTATTCTTCCTTAACTCCAAGCGTATCAAGAAGCTGGCTTTCAGCCTCTTTACGCTCCTTAGAGCCTTCTACGACAATAGCCGTACCTTTAGCAGTGACAGCAGCGCCTACGCCAGTAATAACTGTACCTACGGCTACCTTTTGCTCGGCCTTGTGCAGGGCTTTAAGTGCTTGACGTTCGGCCTTCTGAGAAGGCGTAGAGCAGCCTACAAGAGCCAGAAGACTCAAGGCTACAAGCGCCTTTGTTTTTGCTTTTACTTTCATTTGTTACCTTACTTCTGTTTTTCTTAAACGTTCCCACTTCAGGTTTAACTCAGCTTGAATTTCCTGAAGTTTCTTTGTTGTGGGATTGGAGATACTTCGAGTTTCCTTTAAGCCTGAACCATCAGGAAACTCGTAGAATGTTACTGTGACTAGCATATTTAGAAGCCTATCTTAAAGGCAAAGCCTCTTGTAGCCGTGCCTGAGTTTACTGTAATACTCATACCTCCAGCAGCTATACCTGTCCTGTTACTTCCATTCCAAGCGCCATTGTCACTGTTTACACCGTGTACCCAATAGAACCAGTAGCCACCTTGAGGGAGTGTTACTGTCCTACCTCCAGCTTCGAGATTTACAGCTACAAAGCCACTTTCTTTAAGGTCGAAACCTCCAGTAGCTACAGCTTTACCGCTAGGCATTACCCGAAGACCGACGTTCCAAGGTGTATCCCCTACACCTACGTAAGACCACTTATATACACCATCAGAATAGAAGGAGCCTACACCAGCAGAAGGAGCGATAAGACCAATAGCATTGCCGCCTGTGGTTGTAGGACTGAACCTTATGCTGAAACCTTCACCTACTTCTGTGTTGCCTGCAAGTACTCCTTTAGGATTTGCACCTACATCTTCAGCATTAGGCATCCAGTCATCAGGTCTAGCTCCTACATCAGCGGCAGCCAGCTCTACGTTACCTGTCTGACCATTAACGCTGTGTACGCTATTGCTCTGAATCTGTACCCACGTATCAACACCGTCACCCTCTGAGTCTTGCCAGAAGATAATGTCACCGACTACCCAAGTCTCATTACCAGCGTTGTCGTTAGCGTCAAACATACCACCCTTGACCACCAGATAGCCCGCTTGGTTAACTGTAGCGCCTTGCTCTACGCTTGGAGCTTGGCCTTTAGTCAGACTCAAGTTCAGCGGGTCGCCATACACCTTGTTAATGCTTACGTCCCAAGTACCACGAAGTGTTACACCTGTAGGATTACCAGCACCTTTGGATGAGTAGACAATGTAAGGCTGAAGCCAAGCGTTGACCATTCGAGTTTCGGTATGTCCAGACTCGGAGATAGTTGTGGTGACTGTGCCTGAAGGAGTACCAGCGGAAACTGAAGTAGTTCGGGCTGTATACCTAGTCAACCAGTGTCCCAGCGATGCCGCATGGTCTGAAACGTCAGAAAATCTGTGCATATCAGGTATGTCATGGGCATGAGGAGGTAATGCTTCACCCTTAAAGAGACTAGAGGCACTATGACCATGCCGACCAACAGCATCACCCTGAGCATCACCAAAAGCCCGACCAGCACCATCGGGGTCAACTTCACCAGACACATCAGGAATACGAATGGTATAACCAGCCAGCTTAGGTAGACGAAAAGTTGTACTACCATCACCGTCTGAGTAGGCTGTGTGTTTCCCTGCCAGCCATTCACTCTCAGAGACTACAGCCTTATCTTTCTGTACTTGCTCCCATAGAACCTTATAGTCTTCACGAGATAGCTCTTGACCTTCAGGGCGCATCAGGCCTAAACGGACTGGAGCATTCCTTGGGTCTTCAATGAACCACTGTAAGGAGGCTACAGGAGTACCAGCAGTAGTAGCAGCTTCTTCAGCTCGCTTCATGTATTCATAGGTCTCATCTTTAAGACCAATTAGGCGGGCTTCTTGCTCATCACCTTCAGTGGTGACACGAGCTTCCTGCTTGTCACCCTCAGCCTGAATACGAGCAAACTGTAAGTCAGCATCAGAGGTAGCTCTGTTAGCCTCCTCAGTAGCAAATGCAGCTCTTTCAGTGGCGATAGCGGCTTGCTCAGTGGTAGCTTCAAGCAAGGCTTCAGATGTCTCTACGTTGCTATCAGTATGAACCTTAGCTTCATTGAGCTGTCTCATGTTGGCAGCATCAGTATCTTCAAGACCATCAGCAAGGTTCTTAGCTACCTTGTTCTGGAAGTTCCACTTATCATCAGCCAAGTCGGTAACTACGGATTGACCAACAGTATCAATAGCTTCTTGTGCAGCGAATAGTACTTGGTCAGCAGAGGTGTTGAGGTCTTCTTCTGTCAAGATAGACCCATCAGTAAAGTCAACTATACGTTCACCGATAGGTGTCTCACGGCGAATAAGGATTAGCGTCTCGGCCACCGGAGCAGGACTAATAGTGATAGTGCTACTGTTTAACCATGAGTGGTCTGTAGCAACACCATCAATATAAACATGGACATCACCTTGAGCCATGTAAGGGAAGGGGACAGTAAACTCTGTAGTTGTACCATCACCCTCATAATTGATGTAACTATAAGACATTGAGGTCTCTCCCGTTGTTTGTCTTATAGTTAGGATTATTACCAGTTACGGAACATATTGAGGATAGGCTTGAAGAGATACCAACTCTGCATAGGTACAGCTCGAATAGCAGCGTCTATGTCACCCTCCATAAGTCTATGAGGCATTGCTATTGTATTTTCTAGTAAGGATAGCGCAGGCATACTAAAGAGAGCAGTCTCAGCCGACTCGTAGCGGAAACCATCGAATGTCTCACCAGTTCCCCAAGTGTATAAGAAAGACGACTTTTCCAAGGCCACATAAAGCGCACCGAGGGCAGGTACATAAGACATATTCCTTGCAATCTTCTCTGCGCCTGTTCTGTCTTCCAGCTTTTGTTGAGCTTCAGCGTTACCGAAAGTTCTCAAATTGTCCCTTGTAGTGGTCATACCCCATGCAGCCAGTCCACCCATAATTACACCTAGAATATGTCCAGCAGCCTGTTCCTTAGTACCTCCAAGACCCCTTAAAACTACACGCTGCCAACTATTGATAACCGTATTCTGGAACTGAAGCCAGAAACTCTGCACAGTACCGTCAATCCAGTGGATACGCTCACCAGCAGTAGACCTAGCAGTAGCAGTGTTGGCTAACTTCTGGAGACCGTCAGCCATGATACGATGTGCCTTCACGTCTACCTTACCGTCAGCAGTACGCCAACTATCAGGGGCTAAGTCTTCAACTTCAGTACCAAAGAAACCTTTTCTGGTCTTCATATGCTGTCTTAGTTGGGCTTCAAGATACTCTGTGTCCTCCTTGGATAGACCTAAAGCTCTCCTTGTAGTCTCTTTGAGCTTCCCGTTCTTTCGCATTTCCTTACCGATTCGAGACACGCCAGCATTGATGAAGGTATTACGAGTAAAGCGTTCACCTGCATTCATCAGGGAAGCCTTGTAGGTAAACCTGTTTATATCATCAAAGGTTCTATTTACTTTAGTACCTCTAGTCCCGTCGAGGACATCAGCGGTGAAGTAGTTGTTCCACTGCCCATCAGTCATGTTCACGGCCATGTAATCAAGTTGGTTCATAACCTCCTTCTTGTGCTTACTACCCATGCTACGCAGTATTGGCATCTGCTTAATTACATGAGCAAACCCTACTTCAGCAGACGCAGCCACAAACTCAGGAATCATAGCGAAAGCAGCAGAACCAAGCATGTTCAGGGCAGACAATGATTTAGCACCTTTCACACTTTGTCTAATCCAGTCAGCGTAACCTTCTCTTGCCATACGCCTAGCAGCATGACCTTGAAGAGCATCTTCAATATCATCAAGCATGTCCATTGTCTTCTTAGGGTCTTCACCTGCTTCTCTGAGTTCCTTACCAATCGTATTTCTTAACTCAGCTAACTGGTCATAACTCTTAATACCACGTTCAGCCAGAGCTAATCGTCCCGACATTTTACGCATATAGCTCTCATAGAGTTTGAACGAGTTGGTCTCCACTAAGTCAGCAATACTTACAGACCCATCATCAGAGGTAGCAGACATATCAAGGTTAATACGACGCTTAAACCTTGGGTCAACACCTTTCATCACAGAACTGAAGTGTGTAGTGAAATCTACGTCATCCTTAATTCTGAGACCGTTCTCTACAATAGCATCTACTACCTTATCAATGGTCTCAGGAGTCACGGTATCATCTACCATATTGGCATAAGCATTACGAATAGCAGAGCGTACAGCATCCTCAGACATAACGTTGGTCTTGATCTTGTCGTGTATGTCCCTGTTCCAGATACGAGGCTGATACTTACCGCCTGTAGATATGAACTCAGCGCCTTCGACACCGGCAGCTTTAAGCCTGTTCATCATAAGCCTGTAATGCTCTTGCATCATGTCGGCCATAGCTTGAACATGGGGATTAGATGAGCCACCGTACTCTGTCTGCTTCCAGACCTCAGAACCAAAGTTGTCACGGTTAATGTTACCGTCAACACTTTTAGCCTTCTTGAAGATACCCACTGACTTCTCAAATACACGACCAATGAACCATGCAGCTTCACGGTCAGCCGATAAGTCAGCACCCATACCTTTACCTGAGCCGTTCACTGGGTCAGACAGGAGGATTCTACCTAACGCATTGAAGGTCTTAGACTTCGATTTCTGTGTGTAGGAATATAAGTCCCACCGCCAACCAGCAA
>NZ_JAHHPP010000002.1 GCF_024606265.1 Endozoicomonas sp. SESOKO1 | reverse complement strand
ATGTAACCCAGCGGAGGCATCCCCCCGATGGCAAATTTGGAAAACAGCCAGCCAGACGCGGCCAGCAGAGTAACCAGCAGAAGTACCAGGTCTGCCTTTATCGTCGTGTTCATCAGAATGCGCCGGGATTTGGATTTCAGGTAAGTCCACGTTCTTTTGGAGCTTGTTGGATTCAGGCGTCCATAGCGGGGATTGTGCGAAATTTTCAGGCCATGTTATCACAACCGAAATAGAGCCGCCTTAAGTAAACAGGCTCCCATCTTACTGAAACTTCATATAAGGCCACAGTGGTGAGAATGACGCCATTGTGAGGGCGTCACTTTGAGAGTGGATCTTCTGACCGGTACTGCTGCTCAACGTCTGGCCAGGAATAGTCGGGGTGTTCCTGCTCCAGCCTGGCCAGTTCTGCTTCAAGAGAAGGCAGCTCTCCTTCAGGAGAGGAGAGGTCAATACCCAGCTCTGAAAGCCCTGCCTCCAGCACAGAAAAGTCAGGCGTATTCGGGAGTTCATCTTCGCCGGGAAGAATACCGTCTTCAGCTGATAGACCCGTCGGGTGCAAGCTGTCAGTGGTCTGGGCAAATTCAGGGCCAGGCCTGGCCGTCAGGGAAGCAAGATCTGCCGAGCTATGATTTTGATGACAGGCAGCAGGCTGTTCTGTATTTTCAGGTGCCATGCCCGCCCCTGCATCCGTTTCAGACTGTGCAAAATGTTCAGCTTCATCTGCATCTGCGGCCGGGTTATCCACAACGGGCTGGGATACCGGTTCTTCATTGTTGGCTTCTGCCGGTTCCTGCGGTAACTCATGGGCGTCGTCAGCAGCACAGTCCCCGGCACTCTCTGGAACCGACTCTTGTGCTGAGGGTACTCCCTGCTGACGAGGAGTCATTTCATCAACCGGCGCAACGGCTGCCAGTGCCTCCGACTCAAGCGCTAACAACTCTTCTGCCTCAAGGGGCTCCAGGTCTGCTGTTTCCAGAGTCTTGGCAGGCAACTCCTTTTTCACCCGTACCCCCAGCGCCAGAAACTGATCCGCCTGGGCAATCAGGTTACCGCGACCGTGCTTCAGTGTGCCCATGGCATCATCATAAGTGGTTCGGGCATTACCCAGCTGGATATCCAGCTTCTCCATCTTCTCGACAAAAATTCGAAGTTTGTCGTACACCTGACGGCCTTTGTCAGCCAGCTTACGGGTATTGGCATTCTGCCGTTCAATGGTCCACAGGTTGGCAACGGTGCGCAGGGTTGCCAGCAGGGTAGTGGGTGTGACAACCACAATGCGCTTCTCAAATGCATCATTGAACAACTTCTGGTCGTACTGGAATGCCGAGATAAATGCAGGCTCTACCGGCATGAACATAAAGACAAAATCCGGTGCCTTGATTTCCGGCAGGCTCGGGTAGTCTTTCTGGTTCAGGCTGTTGATATGGTTGCGGATACTCTGGATATGGCGGGCCATGGCGGCATCACGGTCAGCATCCGTCTCAGCGTTGACAAAGGCCATGTAGTCCACCAGCGACACTTTGGAGTCGATGATCAGATGTTTGCCTTCTGGCAGGTGGACAATAAAGTCAGGCCGCTTGTTCTGGCCCTCTTCATCCCTGAAATTGGGTTCCCGCTGGTACTCCTGGCCTTTGATCAGGCCACTGCGGTCAAGAATGGTCTCAACCTGCATTTCACCCCAGTTGCCCTGGAGTTTCTTGTCACCCTTGAGTGCCTTGGCCAGGCTCTCGGCATCATCGGTCATCTTGCGGTTAAGCTGGTGCATGGTTTCCAGCTGCTGCTTCAGGGCCGCACGGCTGGCACTGTCTTCCCGGTGAGCCTCTTCAACCTTGTTACGGAATTCACCCAGCTGCTCCCTGAACGGGGCCAGGAGTGAGTGGAGCTGCTCATGGTGTTGATCAGAGAGTACTTTCCCCCTGGCTTCAAAGATTTCGTGCGCCAGGTGTTTGAACTCCTGCTTGAGGGCTTCCTTGTTTTCCTGAAGCTGAATGAGGGCTTTCTGGTTCTGTGCCTGTTGTTCTTCAAGACGGGTTTCCAGCTCCTTTACCCGCTGCTCAGCCTGACTTCGGCCAGAGCGCTCAGCAGTCAGCTCTTTAACCCGCTCCTGAAGGTCCCGGCTTTTTTCCGCTTCACGCTTGCGCTCTGAAATCAGCATGGCCTCCAGCCGCCCGGCCTTGATCTGATGCTGACTGACCAGCTCACTGAGACGTGATGTCTCCTTGTGCAGCAGGGCTTTTCCGGCGTCCAGCTGCTCCTGCATAACGATTGTCTGTTCGGCCAGCTCATCCTGCAGGTCGGCTTTCTGCTCTATCAGCTGGGCAATCTGCAGATGCTGGGCATCCACTTCCCGCTCCATTTGCAATTTAAGGCTTTGCTGGGTCTGTCGGCAGACAAACCACGCCATTGCAAACGACAGCAGTGAAGCAACAGCAACTACGACGAGGGCAGTAAGCGTCATGAAACGATCTCTCAGGAATTACACGGAAAAACACTTGGACAGGTTCGTCGAGAAAAAAGTTCAGGTCAATAGCAAAAAATCTTGCCAAAGACCTGACTTACAGCATTTATAGCTGAAAAAATGGTTGCAACAGCCGTGGAACCAGACCTTTAAAGCGCAGAGGGCCATCCGTTGCAATAAGGCAGATACAGCCTTCATGGGTATCGGCAACCGGCTGATGGCTCATATCCGGGTCAACATCGGCCACATCGCCGAGCGAGAAGCGCCCCAGCTCATCGCTGTAGGAACCCTTGAGAACCAGGGTCAGCTCAGAGCCACTGTGACCGTGGGACGGCATGAAGGTACCCGGGGCAATTTTCAGCAGTCGCAGCTTGCCCTGGGAGGCTGGCAGAATAAACTGCTTCATGCCCGGAGCCATTGTGCGCCAGTGAAGGTCGCTGAACCACTGGCCAATCATAGGGCGCAGAGGGGCTGGTATATCGCCATCAGATAGATCGTCTGATATTATCGGTGTTTCGGAACAAACCTCCGCCACCGGCTCGTCCAACATGGCCAACATTGAGTCCCGGGAACGTTTGGATATCGACTTCACCGGCTCCTGCTCCATCAGCCCAAAACCGATCTGTTCAGCGTCCGCAACCTTGTCGTGACAGTGGTCACACACCGCCAGATGGCAGGCAACAACCATGGAAAGCGCATCCGGCAGGCTGCAGGCACCGTAGCTGAGCAGGGTACTGTCATCAGGGTGATGATTGCAGTTCATGACTCACCTCCAATGCGAACCCGCAATTTATCAAACGCCAGCCTGAGACCGGACTTCACACTGCCAATGGGCATGTCCATGTCTTCAGCAATTTCGCGATGGGATTTTCCTTCGTAATACACTTTATAAACCAATTGAGCCTGTTGCTGAGGCAGGGCACCCAGGGCGTCTTTTAAACGCCCTGAATCACAGGCCGCCATGCTGGGCGTGTAACCTGCCTCGGGATAACTGTTCAGCGGGGAGAGCATGTCAGGCTTCTCTTTACGAAGCCGATCGATCCACAGATTTCTGGCGATTCGGAAAATCCATGTGGATGCTGTTGCTTTGGCAGGGTCGTAACTGGCAGTCTTGCGCCATACCGACAACAGGGTTTCCTGAACCAGCTCTTCTGCCAGTTCTTCATTCGCCCCTTTTCTGACCAGAAAGCTTTTCAGCCGCGGTGCAAAATAGTCGTAAAGCTGCATAAACAGCTGTTTGTCGCGACTTTTCGCCAGATCAACAAGGATGAGCCTGAAGTCCTGCTTTTGCGCTGCCTGATCAGGTTTGAATTCCATAGAGGTTTCAACAAGCCGAAGATGTACCATAGTTCTTCAATTTTCTTGTACATGGCTGCCTTTACGTAAAACGAGCTGATAAGGATCTTTTTAAGTGAAGGCGGCCACTGTTCTTCATAATACCTTCATTAACCGACCTGCATAGCTTTTCTTTATAATTTCACCCCTGAATTTCCAGTGGCTGAATAAATAGAAGCTTTGTTGCGGGACAAAGCATTGGATGGGAGATAACCAACTTATCAGGACCTGTTGATGTATCGTTGCCTGTTCAGCGGGAAACGTATTCTGGTTCAGAGGCTGCCGGGGGATCTTCGTAGCGATCATTCCTGAGTTGTTGAGTGCTGCGTCCATGCAGTCGTGGGATCGAAACGGATTACTCTGGATGTTCCGTGTGATACAAGCCCTACAGCAGCTGTGGGAGACGGAGATTTTCCAGGTCAGGCTTATTACGCCCAACCCAATCCATCAAGCCATAAGCGCTATTTATATCTGGTAGGCCTGTGACCGTTTTCACCCATAAAATACCCACCTCTTTGGCAAATATCTTGCTGGCAGGAATACGTGAAGATGATTCATATTTGCTCTGTGTCTGAAGAGCCAGCGGGTTTATGCCACTGGAACCCTGGGCATCGGATACAACGTTAGAATCCAGCTGACCACCATCAGGTGTCACAGAATCAGTGACATCAGGCACCTCAAAACGAACAACGCGGTGCGGTTTAAACCGCTCCACTTCCTGCAGAACGCTTTGCGGCTGCATTCTCAAATCAATTCCGAAGGGGATACCAAAACCAGCTTCTGCTGATGTAGCTTCTTCAGCGCTCGCACCCAGGGCTTTTAGTACTGGTGCGACCAGGGTAAAACCAATATTTTCCAAAACGCCATGGTTATCACCTGCTGAACCATGTGCAAAATGAACCATATTCCCAGCCAGACTTTCATTTACAGACCAGTGAACTTCATAAAACTTACTTCCCTGCTTTAAGCCCTCAGGCATCCGGAGATCTGCCCCAATAGGGCTGTACTGGTCACGAACACTGCTGCGTCGGTATATTTCACGATGGTAATCAGGCATCAGGCTTTGAAGTTCTACTTTAAAGCTGGCACCGTGAAAATCGCTCTCATCAGGTGCAAAAGCATATACCTGCACCAGTTTTATCTTTTCAGGCCAGTTATTACTGTCATTAAAAGCTTCTATCATCCTTCCCCGGATCTCAGAAGGCAGGGATTTAAGAGGAATATCAGTACTGGTAACAAGGGATTTTATTTTCTCAGAAGAAGGCTTAATGCCAAGACTGGCGTTGAGAATGCGCCTATCATCAAAAATTGTCGTTTTCGTATATCCCAACTGACTGGCAAATGATGCCAGGCTATCTCCATGGGTAATGACAGGTCTGATCTTCATAGGCTCTGGGAACAGAGGAACATGTTGCCTGACCAGCGGCTGTGTTACAGCTTGTGAGGATACTGTCTGACTGGCCGTTGGTTCTGACTGTGATGAAGCAAACTTGCTTAACAATGCGGCCATATTGCTTGTCGCTGCTGCAAAACCAGCCTGTGAAGCAGTTCCCTTCTTTCCAAATGCTGCCATTTCCTTTTCATAAGCGGCGACCCCTTGTTGAAGCAAAACCTCCGGATGAGCTTCAACAGCAGGCATCTGCCCTTGATCCCCACTTTTCTCAAAACGATTTAACGTTTGATGCTGGTTACCACTCACAGCAGGGTTGGTGCGGGCAGTGGATTGTCCGCTGTTTGCCTCCCCCCCTTCCTGAAGCCCTGTCAATCTGGAGAGCAAAGAGCAGTACATTGTTAGCAGACGATTTCGTTCATCCCGATGACCCAGACCCTTTACGTGGAGTATTTTTTCATTTATCTGATCCAGAATGCCCTGAATTTCGTCCATGTGCGTTTGGTTGAGGGGGATTGTATCAACGGCTTTCCGCATTTTTTCTGCAACGCTTAAACGACTGTCAGCGTCGGCAATTAAATCATCAATACGGGCTACCACCTCCTCTATCTCTACCCGCTCTCCCCGCTCTCCCCGGGCAGAAGATTGCATTTTTGAAGCAGCTGCCTGTCCGGTCAATCCCGGAGCTTCAAACTTTTCCAGCCTCTCCCTGAAATTGCTCAGTATGGCAAGATTATCATCCCTTCCTTCATCGACAACCAGTAGCGTAACAGCAGCCAATGCTGATCTGGCCTGCTCAACCAGAACCCGGTATGACTCCGGATTGGTGCTAACGTTATGCTCCAGCGCTTTTATTGTCTTTTCTGCTGTTTCAAGCTTGGCGATTAAATGCTGTTTATTTACACTCTTTTGAATATCAGAAAAACTGCTTCTGAGATTGCTTGACTCCCTCATCAATTCAATACGCTGCTCGCCAGAAGGAACCCTGCCGATAGATTCATCCAATTCATCAAGTTTTGTAGAGAAAGAATCAACCTCCTGGGGTGATTTTTGAAACTGGAAACCATTGAGATCACTTTTCAAACCTTTCAAGGTATTAAAAGCAGCAGCAACTGTTAACCACCCAGCAATACTGGCTTTAAATGCGTCCACTCGCTCCCTGAGCACTGCCTTCCCGGACTCAGACTCTGTTGAGCAGAGCTTGTCAATCCGCTTGCATAGATCAACAACATCCCGATCAAAGGCCTGTACTTCACGCTTGTTGTCTGTTTTAGGCTGTTTCTGTGCCAATGACTGCTCCAGCCCGTCTATCTGGCCATGAAACGCATTGATCATGACCTGCTCATTCAAACCCAGCTGTTGTTGCTGCAGGCCATCAAGAGTTGCCTTGGCCTGACCGTATTGATCCTGAAGATTCGCTGGCAGGTTAACACCAAGTTTCGCTATTTCCAGTTGAACCCAGCTCAATTGGTTCTGGAAAGGGTGACTTTGAAAATCCTGCAACACCCCTTGCTGCAAAATAGCAATTTCAGCGTTCAAGGCCGCTAACTTGGTTTCAGCTTGAACTGCATCGTAGTTCGGTGGTGCTGAGGGTGTCATTGTTGGAGCACTCACTGATGGTAATGGTGGATGCCCTTCCATCTTGAACGTTGGGTTTTCAGCAGGTGGCAAGCCCGGCTCCACTGCCAATTGGCGCTCCTGCAACTGACGCTCTTGACCGGGACTGCCACTGGCAGAGTTCTCTGCATCCTTTTTCTGTTGCAATCTGTTCATTTTTCCTACGAAGAAATCCATAGTGACAAAATGAGAATCCCTGGTTTTCTCCCCCTCTTTTACCGGTTTGCGATTCAAAAGATTGTGCAGGTTTTGTGTCAGGGGCAACGTATGGCCTTCCCCGCCCCTGTCCGATGCCTGTTCACATTCATCAATTACTTTTTGGAAAACATTCAGTACTGCACTGGACTTACGATCCTTGAAAGGATCACGGCGACTGAAGTCAATCGGTAATTCATAGGTGTTAAGGACTCTTTCAAGATTACTTTTATTCCAGATCTTGTCGCCATGCTCTCTTTCAGCCTCAGCACAAGTCTGCGTTGTGAGTTCCCTGACCTCCCCCCGCGTCATCCTTTTAAAAAAATCTCTCATATCATAAACAGTGACATCTCTGGAGTTGAACTTTGCCGTTGTCGTATTTGCACCTCCCCCATTACCTGAACCTGATGCACCGCTTGAGGCTGATGCATCTGAAGGCTGTGGAAAATATGCCGGACTCTGGGTAGGAAATTGTGGTGAACTCATACAATAAACTCCTGATAGAATTTTTCTGACGATTTTGATTATTTGGCCAGAGAAAAGTTCAACTATTTTACTTGGATTACTTAGATTACTTAGATAGCTTTTTCATTTGAAAATTTATTTATAGCAGGTCTTTTTTAATTGAAAAGGCTGGTGGATTTTTATTTAAAAACTGAACAATCATTCAATTAAATTCTGGGAACAATAGAATAACCACCAATCAACCGGTATTCTTTTTCATCCCAACAATCCAGAAAACACATGGAATAAAATTTATGATCTTATCTTCACTTTTACACCTGAAATTAATCCACAGGTACTTAACAGTTCTTAATAATTGATCAAATAAAAAGCCAGCTTGAATCAGCTCGATTTTTAACCAGAACTCTCCGCCCTGCCTGTGCAACAGATTAACGCAGTGAGCGTTTTTCCCACGCTTCATTTGCCTGGCTTCTATGATGCCCCCACCGGATGCACACCGGACACAAAAGTTGATACATTTTTTCTCAATTTTTCATATCATTGAGTGAACCGTTATGCCACTCGGATCGTAGATATTCCGGGTATTATTTAACTACTTTGACGAAAGGCTTTCGTAGATAACAAGTACTTATTGGTGACAAAGCCTTTTTATAGCGAATAAAATCAACAGGGAGTCTCATTCGTGTCCACAAAAGGAATGAACATAGCTGTCGTCGGTTCCGGTATTAGCGGACTCTCCTGCGCCTGGTTACTTTCCAGACAACATAACGTTACCTTATTTGAAAAGGATGACCGCTTCGGCGGGCACAGTCATACTGTGTCTGTGGGTGATGAGAAACCGATTCCCGTCGATACGGGCTTTATTGTTTTTAATGAGAAAACCTATCCAAACCTGATCGCTTTTTTCAAACACCTCAAGGTGCCTTTTGTCCCTACGGATATGTCTTTTGCCGTTTCTCTGAACAACGGCTCTACGGAATACGCTGGTACTGATCTATCAGGCTTATTCGCCCAGAAGAGCAACCTGCTCCGTCCGGGGTTCTGGTTAATGCTGGCCGATATTCTGCGTTTCTATCGCAACAGCGAAAAATGGCTGGGCAGCCTTGAGCATGAACAGGGTATCGATGCCTCCTTGACCCTTGGCCAGTTATTGCACCGTGAGCGTTTCAGCCAGCGGTTTATTCATGATCACCTGATTCCCATGGGGGCTGCTATCTGGTCAACACCGGCTGACAAAATGCTGGACTACCCGGCCCTGGCCTTTCTTCGCTTCTGCGCAAACCATGGCCTGCTGCAATTGTCGGATCGTCCTCAATGGCAGACCGTGAAAGGCGGCAGTCGAGAGTACGTGCAGCGGATTATTGATGAGCTGGGTACCTCCGCGCTGACCAATCGCTGTATTCGAAAAATAAAACGTTTTTCTGACCGGGTTCAGTTGACCGATTTCCAGGGTAAAGAGTGGCATTTTGACCACGTGGTCATGGCCTGCCATGCAGACACCACGCTCAGTCTGCTTTCTGAGCCTGATGAGTTTGAACAGCATTTGCTGGGCGCTTTTACCTTTCAACGCAACAAGGCCCTGTTACACAGCGATGAACGACTAATGCCCGAGAACAAAAAGGCCTGGGCCAGCTGGAACTATCTCGGTTCCCATGCATCAGGTCAGGGCAATGGCCAGAGCAATGGCCAGACTAATAAAGAGGGACCTGCGGTTACCTACTGGATGAATAACCTGCAGCATCTCGACGGCCCGCCACTGTTTGTCACTCTGAATCCCGGGCAGGAGCCGGCAACCGATCTGATTCATGGCTGCTATCTTTATGATCACCCGGTATTTGACCGCGCCGCTATTGAAGCCCAGGAGAGAATGTGGGAGCTCCAGGGCAGAAACCGCACCTGGTATTGTGGTGCATGGCTGGGCTATGGCTTCCATGAAGATGGGCTACAGTCCGGCCTTGCCGTTGCGGAAAGCCTTGGGGGCATTCGCCGTCCCTGGCAGGTCAAGGGGGAAAATGACCGTCTTCATCGCCCGGACCTGTTTGGCCACAGTTTTTCCGGCCCGGGTTTAACCGATTCCCAACTGACCCCCTGTGACCCTCAACAGCAGGAATCCTGAGCATGGAATCGCCCTCTGGTTCTTCTATTTACGTCGGCGAATTGATGCACCATCGGTTCAAACCGAAAAAGCATCGTTTCTCCTACCGGGTGGCTTCCTGGTTGCTGGATCTTGATGCCATTGATGCGCTGGATAAGCAGCTGACCCTGTTTTCCGTCAACCGGTTTAATCTTGTGTCTTTCTACCCCCGTGATCATGGTGACGGGTCTGATACACCGTTGCGGGAACAGATCAACCAGTTACTTCACCACCACCATATTGAAACACCGGACAAGGTAAGCCTGCTCTGTTACCCAAGGATGTTCGGCTATACCTTTAACCCATTGGCGGTGTACTTTTGCTACCGGGATCAAAAGCTGACCGCCATCGTCTATGAAGTCAGTAATACTTTCAAAGAACGGCACTCTTATGTAGCGGCTGTCGAGCCTGGAGAGCAGCCAGATGATCGCCGATTGATAGAATGCGATAAGCAGGCTGTTCAGCAAACTATCCAACAACCTATCCAACAACCTATTCAACAACAGGCAGACAAAGCACTTCATGTATCCCCCTTCTTTCCCATGGACTGCTATTACCATTTCCGGATAAGGCCACCCGGGGAGCGTGTCACTCTCGGCATTAACTTGAATAATTCCAACGGCAAGCTGTTTACTGCCGTGTTCAAAGGACTGCGAAAAACCATCACTGATCGTTTTATCGTAAAACAGACCATGCTATTGCCACTGCAAACCCTGAAAGTCATGGCTGCTATCCACTGGGAAGCTTTACGGCTCTGGCTTAAAGGCATCTCGATTTATACACACACTCCAAGAAATTTCTTTTTCAGCCATAGCCGCGCCCATGCGCCCATGGCGAAAGAAAACGATTTTGCGCCCTTCGCATCAATAAAAAGCAAGGAAGCAGAATGTTTCCCACAGAACAATACAGCGAACAGGGAGAAGAACCTATGAATTCCACCAGCTCCACGGAAATAACCACAAAATCATGGTTCCCTGCACTGAGAAATGTGCTTTCCTGGCTGGAAAAACGGTTTATCAAAGCCGGGGTTAGCAGAATTGAGCTGCGCATTGATGGCAATGTGGATGGCAGTGAAGAGGACATAGAAAGTGTTATGGTCGGGCAGTTCCAGTCGGGCATCCCCATTCCCTGTCTGCAGATCCATAATCCTGTCGGTTTAATCCAGCAAGGCAGCCAGGGATTACTGGGCTGGTCAGAGTCTTATATCAATGGCGACTGGAGCACTCCGGACCTGAAAGCCCTGACCGACTGGGCCATGGCCAATGAAGAAAACCTGCAGGACGTGATGGCATCCAACTGGCTCAACCGGATGTTTAACCGGGTGCTGCACAAAATACGCCGTAACAGCCGCTCCGGCAGTCGTCGCAATATTGCCGCCCATTATGACCTGGGCAACGACTTTTATCAGCAATGGCTTGACCCTTCCATGACCTATTCGAGCGCCCTTTACCTGGAGGAGCATGAGGATCTGGAAACGGCACAAAACAATAAATACAACACCATTGTCGACTGGCTGGAACTTCGTCCGGGGCATTCCATTCTTGAGATCGGCTGTGGCTGGGGCGGCTTTGCCCGCACACTGAATCAGCGACATCAAGGTGCTTACCATGGGATCACATTGTCACAGGAACAGCTTGCCTACTCACAGCTCACTCACCAGGAACAGCTGTCTGACAACCTGTCCTGCCAGTTCAGCCTTACGGACTATCGGGATATCCATGAACAGTTTGACCGTATCGTCTCCATCGAAATGATCGAGGCTGTCGGTGAAGAGCACTGGCCGGTCTACTTTGAAAAACTGTACAACAGCCTGAAACCCGGAGGATCTGCGGTGATCCAGGCCATCCTGATTGATGATGCCCGCTTTGGGGAGTATCGCCGTGATGTCGACTTTATCCAGCGTTACATCTTCCCGGGAGGCATGCTACCCAGCGACAGGGTGATCAAAGATCAGGCAGGCAAGGCCGGGTTAGCGATTCGCAACACACTCTCCTTTGGTCTTGACTATGCCAAAACGCTGGATGAGTGGAAACGGCAGTTCCTTGCGGCCTGGCCCACCATTGAAACGCTCGGATTTGATCAGCGCTTTAAACGCATGTGGCAATTTTACCTGGATTACTGCACGACCGGTTTTCAATTCAGGAGTATTGATGTTTGCCTCTACAAACTCACCAAACCTTTGTCAATCGAACCAGGGGGGACAACATCATGCCAGTCGCTTTAACAATAATAAAATACCGGATGCCAGGAAGAGCCTGGCTTCTGACCCTGCTTTTTATGTTGACGGTTATGCTGACGGGGTGCACTTCCATGAATATTGAAGATTATGCAGCGAGTAAACCAGGTCTGAAAATTGAAGACTACTTTGCCGGGAAAACCGTAGCCTGGGGCATGTTTCAGGATCGGTTCGGCAATGTTCAACAGCGCTTCAAGGTGTTGATGACCGGTGAAGTAAACGACGGCGTACTGACCCTGGATGAACAGTTCATCTATTCCGATGGCAGCGAGTCAACCCGTATCTGGAACGTCAACATTATGGGTGACGGGCATTACCTGGGAACGGCCGGAGATATCGTTGGCCAGGCCATTGGCCGCAGTGCCGGCAATGCCTTTAACTTCAAATACCAGATGCGACTGCCCATCCGTGGCCGGGAGTGGGTGGTTACCTTTGATGACTGGATGTTCCTTCAGGAAGATGGCGTACTACTGAATGTGGCAACCATGAGCAAATGGGGTATAAAGCTTGGTACGTTGACTGTCGCTTTTGAAAAACCCGGTTTTGAAAAAGCCGCTAGCCCTGAAAAAGCCAACAAAGAACAACAATAAAGGCAACAGACATGAACGTTAACCAGGATAAAGCACCTTCTGATGCTCCGGTCATCTGGATTACCGGAGCCAGCCAGGGCATTGGTGAGGCGGTGGCCATCGCCATGGCCCGGGAAGGCATGGTCGTAGCGGCCAGTGCCCGAAACGTGGAACGACTGGAAGCACTGGCCAATCAATCCACAGGCTTGAAAGGCAGCATTATTCCCTACCCTCTTGATGTTACCGATCAAACTGCAGTGAATAAAACGGTCCATAAGATCATTGAGAATCACGGTGGTATTGATCAGGCCATTCTGAATGCCGGCACCTATATCTCCGCCCCGGCAACCGGGTTTACCAGCGATGCCGTGCGTCAACAGGTGGAGCTCAACCTGATGGGTGTTTGCCATTGCCTGGAGCCATTGATCGCCTTTATGACAAAGCGAGGCCAGGGAACCATTGCCATTAATGCCTCACTGGCCGGCTATCGTGGGTTGCCAAGGGCAGCGGGCTATGGCGCAACCAAGGCAGCCTTGATCAATATGGCGGAATCACTGAATTCTGAACTGTCTGACGTGGGTATTGATATCAAAATTATCAACCCGGGTTTTGTGAAAACGCCACTGACCAGCAAGAACCAATTCCCCATGCCTTTTCTGATGGAGGTGGATAAGGCTGCGCAGGTGATCGTCAAAGGAATGAAGGGGCGGTCGTTCGAGATTCGGTTCCCCCGCATTTTCGCTGCTATCCTGGGGCTTCTGCGTCGCCTGCCTTACCCCCTGTATTTCTGGTTAATCCGTAAAGCCGGTTGACCATCAATTCACTCAACTCGCTGGACAGTCTGTGGCAAACCCCATAGACTCGGTCGCTGTTGGTTGGGGTGTTCTGCCAGAGTTAATGGCAGAACTGAGATACACCCATAGAACCTGAACCAGATAATGCTGGCGTAGGAAACCGACGGGCCTGAGAGCTGATAAAACCCTGATGTACTAATAATCGTGCAAGCCTGTTAATCAATGCATTTCATTGCCCCGCCAAGGCGCAATATTCTCGACAGGAAACAGAGTTACCCCCCTGCCCGCTTTCCCGCCAGTTCTGATGATATGGAATTTCTCTTGTGGAGCGGCGCGAACTTATGTCTTCTACACCCATTGCATTGACCATTGCCGGTTCAGACAGTGGCGGTGGTGCCGGCATTCAGGCAGACCTGAAAACCTTCTCAGCCCTTGGTGCCTATGGTTGCAGTGTGATCACGGCGCTGACCGCACAGAACACGCTGGGTGTCCAGGGGATTTTTGACGTCTCACCGGCCTTTGTCCGGGAACAGCTGGACTCGGTCTTTTCTGACCTGAACATTTCCGCTGCCAAGGTTGGCATGCTGAGCCAGCCTGAAGTGATTGATACGGTTGCCAGCGCTGTCGGTGATTACCCGCTGAAATACCTGGTGGTTGACCCGGTGATGGTCGCCACCAGCGGTGATGTTCTGCTTCAGGAAGCCGCCATTGATAATCTGCGTCGCAAACTGATCCCCAAAGCCACCCTGATTACTCCCAACCTGCCGGAAGCGGCGGTGCTGCTGAATTGTCCACGACCAGAGTCACTGGACGCCATGATCGCCATGGTTGACCCATTGATGGAGCTGGGCGCCAGTGCCGTGTTGCTCAAAGGCGGGCACCTTTCCTCAGACAAAGGCAATAGCCAGGCTGTCGACCTGTTCCATGACGGTCACACCCTGCACAAACTTGAGTCTCCATGGGTTGACACCCGAAATACCCACGGCACAGGCTGTACATTGTCGTCTGCCGTCACCGCGTTGCTGGCCGGGGGTTATCCTCTGATCGATGCCGTTCGGTCTGCCAAGGAGTACATTGCCGGTGCCATTGCCCATGCTGACAACCTGAACATCGGTTCTGGCCACGGTCCGGTCCATCATTTTTACCGGACCTGGTCATAGAGAATACCGCAACGCATGTTTGATGTGATTATTCGCCGGGCCAGCCTGAGATTTGGCGAGCACTGTGTTTTTACCAACCTCAACCTGACCCTTAAGGGAGGCCAGTGGACCTGCCTTCTGGGCGGCAGCGGTGTGGGTAAAACCAGTCTGCTACGTCTGATTGCCGGCCTGCCTGCGGGCGAGACAACGGGGGAAGTGGTTTGTCAGGACGGCTTTTCGGTTCATCACCGAATCGCCTGGATGGCGCAGCAGGACCTGCTGCTGCCCTGGTTTTCGGTACTGGACAATATCACCCTGGGGCAGCGCCTGCGGCGCAGTCTGGCCGATGTGTTCACAGGACGTCCGCTCCTGTCAGCCGAGGTTAGGGACCAGGCCATGGCCATTCTGGAAAAGGTTGGCCTGAGCGAAAAAGCCCAGGTTCTGCCCCAGAACCTGTCCGGGGGCCAGCGCCAGCGGGTAGCACTGGCCCGGACGCTGATGGAAAACCGGCCACTGGTGTTAATGGACGAACCCTTCGGAGCACTGGATGCCATCACCCGGCTGAATTTACAGGACCTGGCCTGTGAGCTGTTGCAGAACCGTACGGTGCTGTTAATCACCCATGATCCCCTGGAAGCCCTGCGCCTTGGCCATCAGGTTTATCACCTGCGCGGGCATCCGGCCCGGCTGACGGATGCCATTATGCCACCGGGAAAGACACCCCGCTCACTGGCAGATAACGACCTGATGGCATTACAGGGCAAACTGCTGGATCGTTTACGTCATGAGTCGTTTGATGAACCGTCCGGAGAGCCATGAAGCATGAAAGATTCCATCAAACCCTTTGTCGTTCTTACTGGTCTTCTGGTGCTCTGGCATACCCTGGTGGTGGCTTTTGATATGCCATCCTACATCCTTCCCGGGCCATTGTCTGTGGCCAGCAGCATGGTTGACAACGCCAGCCTGCTGTGGGAACACACGCTGGTGACCCTCAGTGAAATGTTACTGGGCCTGTTACTCGGCGTTCTGCTGGGCATTGCCCTGGCGCTGACGCTCGTCTATTTTTCTGCGTTAAGGCCCTGGCTCTTGCCACCGCTGTTGATTACCCAGGCCATTCCGGTCTTTGCCCTCGCACCGATATTGATGCTCTGGTTTGGTTACGGCCTGACGTCAAAAGTGGTGATGACCATTCTGGTGATCTTTTTCCCCGTGGCCACCTGCTGTTATGACGGACTGCGCCATACCCATCAGGGCTGGCTGGATATGGCCCAAACCATGGGCGGCAACCGGCTGGCCATTCTGCGCCATATCCGCTGGCCTGCGGCACTGCCAGCCCTGGCTTCCGGACTGCGGGTCGCCGTTGTGGTGGCACCCATTGGTGCCGTTGTCGGGGAATGGGTTGGCTCCAGCGCTGGCCTTGGTTACCTCATGCTTCAGGCCAATGCACGACTCTGGGTTGACCAGATGTTTGCCGCGCTGACCGTACTGGCCTTCTGCTCCGTCACCCTTTACTACACCACCGACCGTCTTTTGCGCAGACTCATTCCGTGGCAACCGGAAACTTCTCAGGAATAAAAAAATGAAAAAAATGATAAAACACTCTGTTTTATGGGCAATGGCATGGATGCTGTCCATCAGCCTGCAGGCCAGCGACCAGGTAGCCAATACCCAGCCAGCCGGGGAGCTTAAAGAGCTGACCCTGATGCTGGAATGGTTTGTCAATCCTGATCACGGCCCGATCATCATTGCACGTCAGAATGGCTACTTCAAAGACCAGGGGCTTAAGGTCAATATCCAGGAGCCGGCGGACCCCAACCTTCCTCCCAAACTGGTGGCGGCAGAAAAAGTGGATCTTGCCGTTTACTATCAGCCCAGCATGATTCACGGGGTGGCCAACGGCCTGCCCCTTGCCTGGGCCGGCACCCTGGTGGCCACACCACTGGACGGCCTGCTGGTTCTGGATGATAGCCCGATCAAATCCCTGAAGGATATGAAGGGCAAAACCATCGGTTTGAATATTGGCGGTATCGAGAATGCGTTTCTGAACACACTCTTTGAACCTTATGGGTTTGGTGCCGGGGATGTAAAACTGGTCAATGTGGGCTGGAACCTCTCCTCTTCCCTGATGAGTGGCCGGGTGGATGCCATCATGGGCGCGTACCGTAACTTCGAGCTGAACCAGCTGGCGATTGAAGGGCGTAAGGGCCGGATGTTCTATTACGAGGAAAACAATATTCCGCCCTACGATGAACTGATTTTTATCGCCAACAGCGAGAAACACGATAAAGACGCCATTCGTCGTTTTCTCAGGGCGATTGAACTGGGCACACAATATATTGTGAATAACCCGGAAAAATCCTGGGAGATTTTCAGGGATTACAGCCCGGAGAAACTGGATAATGAACTGAACCACCGCGCCTGGTTTGACACCATTTCCCGCTTTGCCCTGCGGCCTGCCGCCAAAGACGCTGGCCGTTACCGGGCCTTTGCCGACTATCTGGAAAAGAATGGGGAGCTTAAGGCCAAAGTAAACACCAGGGACTACATGCTGGATTTCTAATCCGGGATAGACTTCACGGCTATCGTCAAAGTCTGCTTTTTGGGATAGCCACCTGATAATCAGTACAACAACGCAAGCAGTGTTTCGATACGTTTCTTCCTATTGATCCCGACGTCTTTCTCATCCGGTGTTGTCGATAGCCAATGGTTAACACTATGTTCAAAACCATCACGGTAAGGGTGACTTTGTAATTTCGCTTGAAGCTTGTCAGTCAGTGCATGAAGGTCTTGTTGTTGCTCTTTAATCTGTTCGTCAGGCTTTTCTTCAGGCTCTTCTTTAAAGTGCATGGCGATAAACTGTTTGCCTTCATGCAGGGTAGTCAGACATCGCATAAGCAAGCCATAAATACGCTCATCACTATCTTTTGGGCGACCAAAAAGAACGTTTCGGTTTATGTGAAACTCTCCTTTTTTCACTTGCTCTGTCAGCGAATCAAGGTTATCAGCGAGGAGTTTCAGCGTAGTGTTCAGCACTCGAGTTTCTTCAGCAAGCGATAAACACCATACCAACCGCCCAACATCAGGATGGAAAAAACCGGACACGGCTCCACTTTCATCTGACAAGCTGTCGTCAATAGTGATATTGATATCAAGCTTCTGTGCTGTACCCAAACCACCATCGTTAAGACGAATAATGAAGATTTTCGGTAGTCTGATAGCCTTACATCCCCAGATCAACTGGAGCCAGGTACGAATTTCTGAATCCCTGTCGGTGTTAAGTGCTTGCATCTTTTCCACAAGTTTCAGGGCAGACTCTTCTGTTGGGCAAATAATGTCAATATCGTCGAAAGAAGAGCAGCGGTTCTGAAGAAATTCTGCGCATGGCCCGGTAATCCGAAGGGGGAGTTTGCTGTCAGAGTCATTGATCTCCTGAATAATCTCCAGCGCTTTCAGGGTGAGCGCATTTAACGGTGGAGCCTTATTATCCGGAAAACCCGATTCGGCTGTTTTTGACACTGGTTTTGACAAGAAGGGTTTTGAGAATGGTTTTGACAATGACTCCAGGGTTTCAGCCGCACTGGCAGTGACTGCATCTGCGTGGGAACCATCTACCGGTGTCACCCGCTGGCCATGCAACGGCAACCCCCTCAGAGAAAATTCCTCCTTAAAGCGTGCCAGGTGGCTGGCACGCATTCTTTCGACCTTGTGCTCGAAATGCTTTATCGCTGATTCCCACACATTTTCCTGATCTGGCACCCGCTTGAATTCTTGAATGACGTCATCCGGGGTCACTCTTCTGTTGTCGTGCAGAATGTTATTGAAGTACAGTTTTTGCAGGAATGCCCCCCCCCCTGAGGGACGTTTGGTCATTCCTATAGGCGGTAAGCACATCAGCCGAGGTGATTTGACGCCCTTGTAGTGGTTTTTTTTTCCAAAAGGCATCCTCAATACGTTGGCCTTCTTCAGTCAGGGTGGCTGTATCTCCGGGAGACGGATGGTTTGAGATTCCTTTACCGCTGAATGTACCTGTGGAGTGATCAGGAATCCCACTTGAACCGGCTTGTTGGTCGCCAGCATGCTCCAGGTGGGAGTACGTTGATGGCGTTGCTGTTTCTGCTGCTGCTTTCAAAATAAAGCCCTGCCTGTAAGTTGAATTATCAAGTCACTGTTTGACTTCCAACTGACTATTTAGTTCACATCACTTAATGATGTGTCAGCATTAATGTACAAAAAAATATTCAAAAAACCGGGCTTTCGTTTTCAGGAAATGAGTGTGTTCCTGACCCAGATTCCTTGAGGTCAGGCTCAGAACCAGAACAGACAACAGAACCAGAAGAGTCACTACTTGACATCCTCCCGCCCCTAAAGGAGCGGGATTCCTACAGCTAGACGGCGATGCCCCGCCGCAAGAATGTTCTTTGCTGCGTTAATGTCACGCAGGTGTTCAGCTCCGCACTCTGAACAAGTCCATTCTCTTATTCGCAAACCTGCCCTACCTTTCGGACTACTGGACGGAATAGTGCCGCAGCACGAACAAGTTTGGGTGGAGTTAGATTCGTTGACCACTTCATACACAACTGATCGCCCAATGGCTTTATATTCCAATTGTGTTTTGAGCATTGCCCAGCCAGCATCTAAGACAGACTTTGCCATCTTGGTTTTTGCCAGCCTAGAGCTGCTCACATCGCCAACGAAGATTGCCGCATGGTTGTTTGCCAATGCGGTCGTAAATTTGTGGATAGTGTCTTTACGCCGGTTCCTGATCTTGGCGTGGATAGAACGGACACGGGCTTTCTTATTAGCCCTCTGAGCCGCAGAACCAATTTTAAATCCACACTCCTTCTGAATACCGGCGGTTTTCTTTTGAATATCAAACGCAGACAACCAAGCAGGAACTATCGGGCCTTGATCGCTGTAATTGCGATAAGCCGTCATTGATAATTCATTGGCAAGGTTAAACACTTGATTCACTTCAAAAGCCATTTGTCGTAGAACTTTTGCGTGTTTATCCTTAACCCTGACTGATAGCGACTTGGTCTGAATAATCATATATGAAGAACGCTTTATGGAGTCCGAGCTACTTTGCAGGTTCGGCAGGCGGTGCGCCGATTGAAGTTCTCAAACAATACATCGAGCAACAGGATAGACCTCATTAGGAGTCCTATCGGACTCCGAGCTATCCCTCCCAGCACTTAAAGTACTGGGCTTCCCGCTCTTTTCCGGTGAAATAAATGTCACATTTCCTAACTCATCATCTAAAAATTGAACGACTCCGGCTGGCAATGTACTCATCACTCTGTCTGCCCTGCCACCATAGGCAAGCGACAGGAAATCCTGCAGCAGATTCAGCATATTCCTGTTAGTCAGTGATGATGTGGTTCCATCGTAGTAATTTGCCATGACTGAGCCTCGCTCCATCCAATATTTTTCCTCAACATTCCCAATACAGATAGAAAAGGCGATGATTAAGTCTTGCTCTTTTTCGGGGTCTGTTTGAACGGCACCTCGTAAATCTTCAGGTTGCAGGTAATCACCTAATATTTGTTTGCCAAGCAGTTGAACTTTTTTCCCAAGAGGTTCAGGACAGACGAGAAAGTTCCAGTATTCAATGAGTGATTGCTTTACCACATGGTAAGGAGCCAGACTCCTGATCCCGGGTATTCCCCGATTGTGCAAAAACAACAAAAGATGGAGGTATACATGAACAGGCTCTCCGACCAGGCTACCAAAATTTTTACCTAAACCACTGACATGCTGTTTTCTATTGTCAAGCAGCTGGGACAGCGAGGGGAGCTTTCCACGCCTGGCCTCTGAAAATATATTTTTCAGCACTGGAATACGAACCGGATTTATCCGGTAGCTGTCCACTCGATGAAAATCTGTTCCTGTAATTCGTTGAAGTTGAGCAATCTGACCAACCAGCGTTTTCATATGACCTGGCAGTGAAACCGCTGACGCCCTTTTCGACGGAATAACCTGATGCACTGCATAGGAATCAATGGTTCTTTCCGGCGCAGAAGAACTTATCCGGCTCTCTGCAAGGCCTACAACTGGCGGAGACCTGTTCCGGGAAGAGTCAACCAATGGAGGTTCTGACATCCGCCCTGTTCCGGAAATCGGATGCCAGCCAGACGAGTGATAATAAGTATCCATGATGTTAGTGTTTCAAGTTCCGATTTTTTTCCGACGCCACCAACCAGGCATCAAGCTGGTAGTTCAGGCAGGCTATCCGGATGGTTCGCCAATACTCTATTCAATGTTGGCTTTATGGAATGTAATGGCCTGCTGACATAACCATTGCCATTATCAAACATGTGTAACACCCGCTCCTCAAAACTCTGGCCCTGTAACGCTCTTGGCAGGGCATCAATAGATTTTTTGAATTTAGCGATAATACCCCGGCCTTCTTCTTCCAGAGATTCAATCAGGAAGAGTAACTGCTTTATAACCTCCAACTCTCCGGAGTCAACACGGGAATAGTTTTCCTCGGCGCATAACACGTTACAAGACCTCCTTTTTGAATCATATTGAGCCAGCCCCGTAGATTTATACTCTTTCTCGATCAAATCAACCGCCACATTATAATCCACGCAGGCTTTTAACAAATCAAAATCCCCTCTCTTTTTTTGCCAAATGGTATAGCCAGCTATTTTTCGGGTAACCTCTCCCTTTCGTGCGCTGTATTTTTCCGTTTTTATCATCTCCTCCATCTTTGAGATCAAACGACGGAAATAGAAAATAATCCCGGGATAGCAATCTGAAGACAATGACGATTTGCCTTTTTTTCTTATGATTTTAAAAGATACCTTATCAATTTTTTTAAAAGACAGTGATTCATAGAGCTCAAGACGACCTATGTTTTTTTTAACTCCCCCATGAAAGCACTGGCAAATATGCCTCTCGACATTGATAAGCAGTTGCGCAACCTCAGAAATACGCTCGAAGGCACCGGTATTATATTCCTTCCAGGTAACAAATTCTGGATTCAATCGAGTACCAAAACCGGTAAAAAGACTCATGCGGCTACCATCAGGATCTTGCCAGCCCATCCAGAAAGCAAAGCTAGTGAACATGAAATTTTCAACACGTGCTGTCAACGATCGTTCAAAATCATAGTTATTTTTGTACCACTCAGGTGCTTTGTCCGGATCATAAGTAATAATTTTATTGATTATCACCCTGGATGGGGGATCATTACATGGACGACGAAGCTTATCCGATATCTCAAGGATCATCTGGCCAATGGAAAATGGAGAGATCTTCTGTCTGGTTGTTGATGGACTGTCAGTGGCAAAATCCAAAGGGCTACTGTCAGAGTTCAAAGAGTAGTGAGACTTTCTATCAAGAGAAGACGTTCTATCAAGAGAAGACGTTCTATCAAGGAAAGACGCCCGATCAAGAGAGGACATTGTTCCTGTCGAGGCTGAGCCACTAAAAGATCCTTCCCTGGCGCTCGTAGTCGAAGAAGAATCTTCACTGTCACTATCTTCTGCTTCTGCTTCTGCCGCATCAACCGATGCCTGGTTCGCAGGTAAACTTTGGAATCTGATGCTGAAAGGTTTGCTATTAACCTCTTCGTCCAGAGAGGTACAATTCATGGCAGGCAGAATCTTCACGACTACCCTATCCTTTTCAAGGAAAATTTTTTTATCAGGTAAAACACCCGTAAATGTTACTACTTCATCTACGCGGCTAACCTCATGGGATCCCATAGAACCGGAGCTTGTTGCGTAAGGATCCGTTTGAATTGATTTATGAACGGGGGATAGCCCTGAGAGATCGACAAATCCAGTGTAATTGTTAACCGTATCCATAAATGACTTACTCTATCAGCAATCAGAAATCTTTTTACTGTCCCAATACGGTAGTCAATGTTGACTTTATATCCTGTAACGACCTACTGACATAACCGTTACCACTATCAAACATGTGCAACACCCTTTCCTCAAAGCTCTTGCCTTCTATCGCTCTTGGCAAGGCATCAATACAGGTTTTGTAGTCACTGAGAATGGCCCGGCCCTCTTCCTCAAGCGCTTCAATCAGGATGAGTAGCCGCGTTATAACTTTCAGATCTCCGGGTTCAACCTCCAGATTTAAACGTTCACCGGCCCGCCTTTCTGAATCGTATCGAGACAGGTCAGTCAATCGATATTCTCTCTCGATCAACCGGACCGCCAGATTATAGTTTACGCAGGCATTCAACAGATCAAAGTTTCCTCTCTCTTTTTCCAAAATCGTATGGCCAGCAACTTTTCTGGCAATCGATTCTTTATCTACCTGGTATTTTCTTGACTTTGCTGCGTGCTCTAACTTCGATATAAAGTTTCTGAAAAAGAAATAAATTGCAGAAGAGCAATCGGATATAAGTTGTAAATCCCCGCTTCGACTTCTGCTTTCGATTGAGTTTTCATCGCTTTCTATAAAAGACAGTGTTTCATAAAGCCTGAGACGAATGCTGGCATAAGTTTTCGTTGATCCAGTAAAGCATTGGTTAACCTGGCTCTCGGCATTAGCAAGCAAGTACTCTGCTTCACAAAGGCGCTCAAAGGCACTGACGTCATTTTCGAAACAGAAAATAAATTTTGAACTCAACGGATGGCTCGAAAGGTTAGCCGAACCTTTAAAAAGGCTCAAGTCTTTTCCATTAACATCAAGCCAGCCCATACCATTGGCAATACTTTTCAAGACAAAACTTTCAGCTTCAGTTATTAAAAGTTTTATAAACTTGTATTTACTTTTGTACCAACGTGGCACTGTGCTCGAATCATAAGTAATGAGCCTACTCAACATCATTGTGGAAACAGGATCTATACATCGGTGCGGATCACGCCTCATTTCAGCGATCTTGCAGATCTGTCGGCCATTCCTGAATGAGCTGTTGGCAGAATTCAGGGAACTGCTGCCAGAGTCCATAGAATGGCGAGGCTCTTCGCCAAGATATCCGCCAGGAGAAGACGTTTTATCAAGGGAAGACGATGCTACTGCCAGGGCAGAACTGAGACCTTCATTGCAGCTCGCCTCCGAAGATGCCGAATCCTCACTCACTGCTGGCAGGATTGATTGCCTGCTGTCTCGCTGATCAAGAACTGCACAATGACTATCAACTCCGGAATCCTGGGATCCAGCGGCTGTATTCACTGAGATTGACGCCCTGTCCAAATGTGCACATTCGACATAGTCATCCCAGTCAAAGTCTTCTGTACCAACTGCATCTGTCACGTTAACCACGTTATCCGATGCCTGATTCACGGGTAAGCAGTGAAACCGGATGCTGAACGGTTTGATATTGCCTCCTTCCCGGGCGGCAACATTCGAGACAGGAAGTATCTTTACCACTACCCGGCCCTTTTCTATGGAAACTTCTTTATCAGGCAGGCAACCGGTAAACATGACCACTTCATCAACATGGCTAACCTCATAAGGCCCCAGGGATCCGGAGCTTATGGCACAGGGATCCGTTTGGGTTGATTGATGGACAGAAGCCGAGCCAGAAGGACTGACCAACGCCGTGTGATTGATAAACGTATCCATAAATGATGCTTTACCCTGTCAGCATTCAAGTGGCTTTTTCCGCCATAAAGAATAATGGCCACCGGATAATCTGCATATTTTCTTTGTTTTTTTTTGTTAAAACGATTTGATCAATCGGACAGAAAAAGAGTTTCCCGAATCATCCAGGGCCTGTGCATGCTTCCAACAAGCTCTCCCGTTTGCTCCTGAAAAAATAGACACCCTGAATATTATGGGAATTCTGCTGGTGACACTGGTGGGTCACTTCCTGATTGGCCAGTTTTTAACCTGATAATATCTCCATGCCATAACTGCAGGCTTTTTTTTACCATTTCCAGATCCTGTCACGGGATATTTTCGGGTGCTATCCAGTCTGACTGACAAACCCGCAAAAACATTAAGGTAGTGCCTGATATGAACCATGTTCCATCCCGTGCGGCAATAACCATACCCACCGAGCCTTTGCGCTGCGTAATCTGCTTTGATGACCTCTACAAACCGGAAAATCCGGAATTTGCGGGCAGACACGTCGCCATTGCCAAACCCTGCGGGCATAAATTCCACCTTAATTGCCTGGATATCTGGACAGAAAAACATCTGGAGTGTCCTTACGGCCGCAGAACCATCGAGGATATCACGGTAGAAAAACTGACCCTGCCCCCCGAGTGGCAACGCCAGATGATCGACGCGGCAAAGGAAGGTGATATCGGGGTCATACGGGCCCTGCTAAACCGGGGAGCGGACGTGAATGCGGGCCAGGCCGAGGGATATACCCCCCTGGCCTTTGCTGCTGCCAACAAGCACCGCGATGTTGCCCTGCTGCTGGCCAGCAGTGGCGGGTCCGACACAATCGGTCTGAACAATCTGGGCTTTCTGTATATGCGTGGTGGCGAGAACCTTCCGGCAGATCTTTATCAGGCGGAAACCTGGTTGTTAAAAGCCGCCAGGCTGGGGAATGTGTCAGCCATGGACCACCTGGGCTTCCTGTATCAGTTTGGCAGCAGAGACTTTCCGGTAGACCTGCACGAAGCACAGAAATGGTACCTGAAGGCGATTCGCCGGGGGAGTGTTTCAGCCATGAACCACCTGGGATATATGTGCCAGAATGGTGGCCCGGACTTCCCGGCAAATCTTGTCGAAGCGCAGTGGTGGTACCGTCAGGGGGTTGCGCTGGGGGATGCTTCAGCCATGAACAATCTTGGCTTCCTGTTTCTGCATGGTGGCGAGAACCTTCAGGCAGATCTGAATCAGGCCAGGGCCCTGTTGTTCGCGTCGGCTGCGCTGGGGAATGCTTCAGCCATGAATAACCTGGGCTACCTGTACAAGCATGGTGGAGGTGAAGGCTTTGAGGTAGATCTGCGCGAAGCAGAGCGCTGGTATCTTGAGGCCGCTGAGTGGGGGGAAGTTTCAGCCATGAACAATCTGGGCTACCTGTATCAGCATGGTGGCGAGGGCATTGCGACAGATCTGCGCAAAGCAGAGAGTTGGTACCTGAAGGCGGCCAGGCTGGGGAATGCTGCAGCCATGAACAACCTTGGCTGCCTGTATCAGCATGGTGGCGAGGGCATTCCGGCAGATCTGCGCAAGACGGAGTCCTTTTACCTGCAGTCGGCTGAGCTGGGGTACACCCTGGCCATGCAAAACCTGGGTGAACTGTATAAGCATGGTGGCGTAGACTTTCCGGTCGACAAGCTGAAATCCTATACGTGGTTTATCAAGTTAATAAACCAGAATACCTACAAATCAAAGGCAGAGATTGACGGTGTGAATAAACATCAGATTTTCCTGTTACTCAACCAGTTGATCAACCAATTGGAAAACCAGGGATCAACACCTGGAGCGATGTAGTACATGGTTTCAATCCTTTTTTTTCTTTGCCCTGGGGTGAGCCTTATCATACACCGCGGCCAGGTGCTGGAAATCCAGATGGGTATAGATCTGGGTAGTGGAGATATCGCTGTGCCCCAGCAGTTCCTGAATTGAGCGCAGGTCACCGCTGGATTCCAACAGGTGACTGGCAAACGAGTGTCTCAGCATGTGAGGATGTACCCCCACCGGCATGCCCGCTTCCCGGGCAAATTCTTTAATGCGATTCTGAATCTGTCGGGTGCTGATGCGGTTGCCCAATTTTGACAGGAACAGAGCGCTACCACTTTCTTCCCGGACAAACGGTTGCCGAACCGTGAGCCAGTGTTGAATCGCCTGCCGGGCTTTGCTGCCCACCGGGACCATTCGTTCTTTACGGCGTTTTCCAAGCACTTTCACCTGGGAAAACCCGTTGGAAAAGCTGTCAATATTCAGTGCCGCCAACTCGGCCAGACGCAGGCCTGACGAGTAGAAGAGCTCCAGGATGGCCAGGTCACGGCACTTCAGCGGATCACCATCCGCCTGGCCATACTGGTCATCCAACAGTTGATTGACCTGGTCAGCATCCAGGGTCACCGGCAGGGGACGACCGGTTTTCGGTGCCCGAAGCCGTTGCGCCGGGTTATTGGTTACATCGCCCCGGGATAACAGGTATTGGTAAAAACGACGAACTGATGAGATCAGCCGCTGCAGGCTGCGACTGGATAAACCCTCTTCATGCCAGAGTCCCAGCCAGTGCTTTAACTGCTTTTCGGTAATCGTTTCCCACCCCTGAATGTCTGTCGCTGTCGCCTGTTGCATAACACGGGACAGGTCACGCTGATAGGCAGACAGCGTATGGGGCGAGTGCTGCTTTTCATGGCGGAGGTAATCAATAAAAGCGGCCACTGTCGGCTGCAGGCGGCTATTGACCGGGGAATCGGAAGCGGAGTGATTCATGAATGAAGCTGTCGGGCCAGAACCCGACTCAATATATCGCCCAGGTAACTGATAAACAGGGTACCCATGCTGGCCTTGAAATGGTGTTTATCCTGACTGCCCAGCGCCAGAACGCCAAGCTGCTGCGGTTCACTGAAGGCGTAGCTCAGGGGAGCGATGGCCACCGAACCCACATTGCCAGCCTGCTCCTGGAACAGGAAGTCCAGCTCTGCCTGGGTCACCTGCCCGCAAATGGCTTTGCCACTGGTCATGATGGAACCCAGGGCTTCGACGACAACATCCGTATGTTCAACCCGCACTGGCAGGTTCATCGGTTTTTCCCTGAACAGAATCAGCGAATGGAACTCGATACCAAACTCATGGTTAAGGCTGTCACCGATCACTTCCACCAGCTGTTCCAGGTCCTTGCTTTCCAGCAGCGACAACACCAGCAGCCGCATGCGTTCAAAGAGTTTTTCATTCTCTCTGGCATTGTCCGCCAGTCGGGCCAGCTGATGCCGATAGTCCAGCGCCCGCTCGCGCAGCAGGGCCACCTGACGCTCCACCAGCGAAATAGCATCGCCACGTTGATGGGGCAGTGTCAAATCCAGCAACAGGTCGTCACGGCCAACAAAGAAGTCAGGATGGGTTCTCAGATAATCAGCAACCTGCCCGGGGTTCAGGGCCGTCGGCTCACGATGCGTTTCCTGCTGTCCCTTTTCTACTTCGTCTACCTCGACGGTCTGTTCGGTCATTGTCGTTGGTCCTTAGTGGATTTATAGCCCTTAGCGAATCTATAGCCCTTAGCGGATTTATAGCCGCGTGTATCCTTCATAAACGCGGGTTGCTGCGCCGGTCATCATAACCGGACTGCCCTCTCCCGGCCAATAAACCGACAGGCTGCCACCGGGTAAATTCACTTTAACGGTATCGCCCAGCAGACCTTGCAGACGTCCTGCCACCACAGCGGCGCAGGCACCGGTGCCGCAGGCCAGTGTTTCACCAACACCACGCTCAAACACCCGCAGGTTAATTTCATCCGTACTGACAATCTGCATAAATCCGGCGTTACATTTCCGGGGAAAATCCGGGTGTGCTTCAATCATCGGTCCCCAGGTTTCGACGGGAGCCTTGTGCACATCGTCCACCCGGTAAACGCAGTGGGGATTGCCCATGGACACGGCAGAAACCTCGATAACCCGGCCATCAACCATCAGGGGATAAGTCGCTGAGCGCTGCGGTGCATTAAACGGCACCTGTTCAGGGTCCAGCCTTGGCATCCCCATATCCACGCAAACCTCGCCATTGCCCTGAATAGTCAGCTCAATGTTGCCCCCTGCGGTTTGTACCCGGATTTGGTCCCGGCCGACCAGCCGTTTATCCCGGACAAAACGGGCAAAACATCGGGCTCCATTGCCACACTGTTCCACTTCACTGCCGTCGGCATTAAAAATGCGGTAGCGAAAATCCATATCAGGATTGGTCGGGGGCTCAACCAGCAGCAACTGGTCAAAGCCGATCCCAAAACGCCGGTCCGCCAGGCGGCGGATTTTTTCCGGGGGCAGGCGCAGGTTCTGGGACACCATATCGACCACCATAAAGTCGTTACCCAGCCCATGCATCTTGGTGAAATGTAGCAACATAGCTCTCGTTCTTTCTTCGTACTTTATGACGGCAGCAGACTTTCTGAAGCCAATTGCCCGGCAATGGTTTCCCGGCGACGGACCACATAAGATTCAGTGCCATCAACCATGATTTCGGCGGCCCGGTTACGGCTGTTGTAGTTGGAACTCATGACAAAACCGTACGCCCCCGCAGAATACACCGCCAGCAGATCACCTTCCCGGATGGCCAGGTTCCGTGCTTTACCCAGGAAATCACCACTTTCACAGACAGGCCCGACAATGTCGTATACCTGACTGTCCACATCGTCGTGCTGTACCGTATTCACGATGGTGTGCCAGGCACCGTAGATGGCCGGTCTGAGCAGGTCATTCATGGCACCGTCAACAATGGCAAAATGCTTCTGCTCAGCCGTTTTGATCAACTCAACGCGGGTCAGCATAATACCCGCCCGGGCCGCAATGGACCGGCCCGGTTCCACCACCAGCATCACATCACCATAGCCCCGCTCAACCAGCCGCTGTTTGACCGACACCAGGTAATCGGCAGGTGAAGGAATCGTCTCATCCTGGTACTGAACCCCCAGGCCACCGCCAATATCAAGATGTTGCAAATGAATCCCCTGGGCCTGCAACTGATCCATTAACCGCAGCAGGCGATCCAGCGCATCCAGGAAAGGTTCGGTGGTGGTCAGCTGTGAGCCAATATGACAATCAATGCCGACCACCTCAATATGGCTCAATCCAGCAGCGCGGGCATAAACAACAGGTGCCTGGTTAATATCAATACCGAACTTATTATCTTTCAGCCCGGTGGAGATATACGGATGAGTTTTGGCATCAACATCCGGGTTGACCCGCAGGGAGATACGGGCCACTTTATCCATGGCCAGCGCTTCCTCCTGAATACGCTCCAGCTCCTGCTCTGATTCGATATTGAAGCAGTGGACACCCACCTCAAGCGCCCGGCGAATTTCATGCCGTTGCTTGGCCACCCCGGAAAACACCACTTTAGCGGGATCACCGCCCGCAGCGAGCACCCGTTCCAGCTCACCAACAGAGACAATATCAAAACCAGCCCCCAACCGGGCCAGGACATTAAGCACCGCCAGGTTGCCGTTCGCTTTTACCGCATAACAAATCAAATGGGGGCTGTCGGCCATTGCCTGATAATAGGCCTGATAACCGGCTTCCAGGGCTTGTCTGGAGTAAACATATAAAGGCGTACCAAACTGGCTGGCCAACTGTTGAACCGGAATCTCTTCAGCAAACAACTCCTGACCTGTCGCTTCCTCAGAGGGCTGAAAAGTAAACCACTCCATAAGGTGACTGCTCCCCGTTTCACGTTATTTATGATGTAATTAATCAGAACTTCTCTATTCAACGCCTTTTTTTACCGGGTCCTTTGCCACCAGAACAGCCGACGTATCGGCACTGGCCAGTGATGATGCCGGTTGATAAAGGTCACCTTTCTGTCCACAGCCAGTCAGCAGCAGCACGAAAAACGCAGCAGCGGCCAATGCGGAAGTTTTCAGCGGATGGCCAGCAGTGAACAATCTCATAACCTGATCCTTAATTCTGGGTAGTTCACAGTATAACTGTCTAATTACCGATGGCTCTAGTGAAAATGGCTGAGGGCTTTTTCTGCACTTTCTGAAACCTGTTCTTTTAAGGAAGGCCCTGTCAGCAAAGCCGGAAGCAGGCTAAAATTCTTCGATCCCGATCAGATTCCACCGAGACACCCATGAAAGAGCGTCAATACAACCAACTTCTGGATGCCCTGATGCTGGCCATCGAAGACGCCATAGACGATGCCGGGCTGGACATTGACTATGAGACATCAGCAGGCATTCTCACATTAACCTGTGAAGACCACAGTAAAATTATTCTCAGCCGCCAGACACCGCTTCTGCAGCTATGGATGGCCGCCCGCAGTGGTGGCTTCCATTTTGACTATGATGAACAACAGGCTGACTGGCTGCTCAATGGCAGGGGGGAAACCTTTCTCAGTGTACTCAACCGCTGTCTCACCGAACAAACCGGCGAAACGGTGCAGCTGACCCTTTGATGGCGGAACCGCATATTTATTATCAAAATTCCCATGGCATGGCATTCATGGCCTATACTCCAGCCGGTTTGTGACAGCTTCTTCTGGTATTGGCTCTTTACCACCAAGGCAAGATTCAGGAACCAGTAGCATCGGGAGGTCATCACCATGAGTAACCTGTACAAAACGGACTTTTATCAGTGGACCCGTCAGCAAATTGATTTACTGAAAAAAAACAAGTTCCGGGCCCTGGACCTGGAGAACCTGATTGAGGAAGTAGACGACCTTGGTCAGGAAAAGGTCAACACGCTGGAAAATCATCTGACCCGGATACTGGTGCTTCTGCTCAAATGGCAGATTCGCGCATTCAAGGAAGACCTGCACGCGTTAAATCGCTGGTATCGCAGCTGGTTTATGGTCATCGATTACAGCCTGGAAAAAGAACGGGCGATCATTAAACGACTGCTGATGAAGAACCCCAGCCTCTACGGACTGCTGGATGAGTGTCTGCTGGAATGTTACCCCATCGCCTGTCGGGATGCTTCCCGGGAGCTGGAAATACCGGAGGATGAGTTTCCGGATACCAATCCCTGGACCATGGAACAGATCATGACGGATGGGTTTCCGCCGGGGCCGGAGTAGGCCTTAAACCATAAAGAACCCATGAAGAACATCAGCCAATATCCCTATTACAGGCCTGCCAGGCAGGGCCGGATCAGTGCTGCCTGAGCCGGTCAACAATCCACGTTTTAATCAGCGCCTGGCGGCTGATGCCAATTGCGCAGGCTTCTTTATCCAGTTCATTGACAACCCATGCAGGGAAGTCAATGTTAACCCTTTTGGCTTCAAGGTTGGGCCGTTGCGGATGGTCACTGGGCCCATTTAACTATGTTATTCAAGCTTTCATGCAACTCCTTAAGCGTGTTAAGCGTGGCAACACAGATGATCGCAAACGTCAAGGTGGAGCAAGACCGTTCAGAGGAAATGGTAGCTGATGCCAACTCGAACCCCACATCCACAGTGGCCCTCCCACGGTCTGATAACACGGCATCAGCCGATTACTCAGCATCCCTGGTGGCTATTCGAAGTAGCATGACGGTCGGCGATTGGCACCGGTTTGAATGCGAGCTGAAGTCAGCAATGCATAGTAATGACCTGGCCTGTGTCAACAGGATGCTCGACTTGGGCGTTAACCCCAATTTCCTGAACCCTGACGGTATGACCCCTCTGCATGAGGCCATCCTGTTTAACATGCCGGAAAATATTGTCAACACATTGCTGGATCGCGGGGCGGATCCCAATCTCCCTGTAGGCCGGGGGTTGCAACGTGCGCCTTTGCTGTTAGCTGCAGATAAGGGCAACGTCAAGGCCTTCAAATTGTTGCTGAACAGGGGAGTCGACCTGAACGTTCGTGACGAATTGGGTCTCACAGCGCTGCATCTGGCCCCTTGTTCTGGCAACGCGACAGCAATCAACGAGATCCTGAATTGCCTGCTGGAAAGAGGTGCCAATATCAATAAACTTGATAGGCTGGGCCGCACTCCGCTGCTCTATGCGGTACTGGAATGCAAGATTACCGGCGTTGATATTTTACTGCACAAAGGTGCCAATCCAGAAATTCCAGACAATCAGGGTCGGACTCCACTTAACAGTACTATGATTCGATGGTTAAGGAGTGGATACCACTTCCATCCCGAAACTATGGACAAAATCAACGGTATGGTCAGTAGCTTGCTGGCCAATGGCGCCAACCCCAACAAGCCCAATAAGTTGGGCCAAACCCTATTGCATCTTGCGTTGCTTGCGCCGCAAAAATACACGACTGAGATCATTAACATGCTGCTTGCCAATGGTGCCCGTGCCGATATTCCCGATAATTCTGGTAAAACCGCGCTGAAACTTGCCACAGCCAAAGGCGTCGTTGATGTTGTGAAAAATTACACTCCTCCTTATCAACCGATGAGGCTAAAGGCCAGCGCCCGAGCCTGCATTCGTTCACGGCTGATAGAGAACAAGGTGCCACTGGCAAAAGCCCTGGCACCAAATTCTGACTACCTGCCGCTATCCAATCCCATGAGCGCTTATTTACACAACCTGCTGACGCTTTAGGAAATGACGCTTTAGGAAATGGAGAACACCAGTCCATTTCTTTTCGAGGTTATTAAGTGCTAATGTTGATGGATTGGCTACAATACACACAAACAGAAAAAACATACACACAGGTGAGCCATGAGAACCAATATTGTTATTGATGATGAACTGATGCAGGAAGCATTAAATGCCAGCGGACTGACGACCAAGAAAGAAGCGGTAGAGGCGGGTCTGAAAGCACTGATACAGCTGAAAAAGCAGGAAAAAATCAGAGAGTATCGTGGCAAGCTGAACTGGGAAGGTGATCTGGATGATATGAGAACCGACAAATGATGATGGTAGATTCATCGGTCTGGATTGACTATTTCAATGGCATATCCACTGATGCCAGTGACTATCTGGATGCCGCATTAGGCCGACAGAACCTTATTATCGGCGACCTGATTCTTGCAGAAGTATTGCAGGGATTCAGGAGTGAAAAAGATTTTAACAAGGCAAAGTCACTACTGACGTCACTGGACGTTCATAATCTACTGTCTCAGGACTTGGCCATCAAAAGTGCTTCCAACTTCCGCTATCTCAGAAAAAGAGGCATTACAGTACGCAAAACCATTGATGTGATGATTGCTACCTACTGTTTGGAACATGATATTACCCTGCTCCATTCTGATCAGGACTTTTTGCCCTTTTCAGAGCATCTTGGGTTACCAATCCTGCCATAGCCGACCACAGCGACAATCCCTATGGCATCGGGCTGGCTCATTACCGGTTACCTCTACTGGCCGACCTTTTTCAAACGCAACGGTATTAAGTTCTGGCTGATCTTTCTGGAAAAGTTCGGCATGCCCACCGCAGCAGCCAAACTTCCCCCTGGGCAGGCTCAAGACCCCATCGAACGAGAGAAAGCCCTGCAGGCACCGGATGCCATACAAAGCGACAGCGGCGTAGTTATTCCTGATAGCGTGATTATTGAGTTGATCGAAGCGGCCAGATCGGGCACCGCCGACTATGACGCTCTTTGCCAGCGTATGGACAAGGCCATCAGCAAAGTGATCCTCAGCCAGACCATGACCACCGATGATGGCAGCAGTCGTAGCCAGGCGGAAGTTCATCAGGAAGTTCAGGAAGCAGTTATCAAGAGCGATGCTGATCTGATTTGTGAGAGCCTTAACCAGCAGGTGGTGTCTTGGCTCACCGAATGGAATTTCCCCAACGCTACCCCCGCCCCGTGTATGGCGCAAGACAGAGCCAGAAGAAGATCTGATGGCCATGGCCGAACGGGACAACAAGATCAGCACTCTCGGTTTTGAGCCTACTGAGGAATATATTCTGGAGACCCATGGGGAAGGATGGAAGAAGAAAGAAAACAACCCACTGCCACCCATGGGAGCAGGAGCGCCAGAACTGCCTCCGGAGTATTCCGAGATTTCCAGCCTAACCCAGAAGCGGGCTAATCACCGGGCAGATATGCAGTCACTGGCAGATGCCGCTGAATATTTGGGCACCAAGTATCAGGCGATGTATGGCAAACGGGTGGAGCAGTTGCTGAACTATTTGGAGGAAACCGATGATGTGGCTACCTTTCGGCAGAAGCTGGTGGAGATGATGAAGGAACCGCCTGCAGATGAGGCGGTGGAGACTGTTAGGAATGCTTCGTTTTTTGGGAGGTTGATGGGGTTGGTGTCAGGTGAGAATTCAAGATTCAAGACCTGGCACCGGTTTTTGGCACCGGTTTTTAATGACGTCAGGTGGGTGACAATTATGCTGCCACCGTTAACTTAACGCCCAGTGCCTTTAAAAGGCGGTGGACGGTATCCCACTTTGGCTGCACTTTGCCATTAAATGTCTTATACAGGTTTTCCCGGTTTAATCCGGTTTGCCTGGCCATTTCTGCAACCCCTTTATGCTTGACCACATCGCCAAGGGCGATAATAAAGACTTGTGGATCTTCATCAAGATAGGCTTCGGTGAGATAGTCAGCAATCTCATCATCTTGCAACATTGCAACAGGATTGAAAGGTTTCAGTTTCAGACTCATCACTCAATCCTCCAATTGACTCAATAGTGATTTTGCTTTTTTTATGTCTCTGCTTTGGCTGGATTTATCGCCACCACACAGAAGAATAACCATTTCATTTCTAAAAAGTAGCCCACAAACTACATCATAATAAGTAACCAGGTTGTCCAGAATTATCGCTTGAATTGGAGAGACATTTTTAACGTTAACGGTTCGCCCGGAACAACCTGAACTTTTGGGTGCAGTGGTCTATAATCAGACCATTAATAGACCGATAAAAGAGAGAATCCATGGAAACACAAACATTAAGCTACCTGAAACAGAATGCTGCCAAACTGGATGTGGAGGACGGCCCATTACGCATTACCCAGCATGGTTTACCGGTATATCGAATATATTCCGAAAAGGAAGCCTCAATGCGGGATGAGGCAATTGCCCTGCTCAAACTTGCCAATCGTGCTGAGAGAGATATTCGCAACGGGAACACCATGTCGCCGGAAGAGGCTCTCAAGAGGTTGCGGAATGAGTAAGCCCACCGTCGAAATCACTGAAACCGGCTTTCTGACCCTGAGTTTGCTCAAAGGGTATATGAGCGCATTTTATAGTGGGGATGATTTGAACCAGTTGTTGACTGAGCTGATTGAGACATCGACAGCGCTGATTCAGGATGTTGCCATAAGGCCTGTTTGCCCGGAGCTGGCTCTGGTCGGAATTCACGACTACCGTCAGTTAAATCTAATGAAACACTATAAAGTGTTATACCGATTCGATGATCAATCCGGTAAGGGTTACGTCATTGCATTTATGAGACAAAAACAGAGTGCAGAAAAGTTGCTGGTCGACCTGGCTTTGATGTAATGCCCGCCATTGCTTTTTATAGCAAGTATCAGGGTTCAGGGAGAAACGATCGTGCCAGGTAATAAGGCACTAATAGAAGATAGGGTGGTCAAAGTAGAAGTGCCAGGGCTGGCGGTTTATGAGGCTGAGATATAAAGATAGCCACTTGGAAGGTAAAGACAGCCACCACTACTGCCACTTAAACCATAACTATTTCTTATCAAAAATTTAAGCCTTGTAACAACCCCGTACAATCAATTGATTTTTAAGGGATTAATTACAAGGCTCAAAGTTTAAAAAAGCAAGGTTATACTTCGATATTAGAAGTAGTAACGAGCTTGCAGGATCAGCTTGTCATCAACGCTCTCAGTAGTGCCAGCTACTACGCTGTCCTGGAACTCATAAGTACCGGACAGCTGAACTGGACCCTGAGTGTAGACAACTTCAACCGGGATGTACTTGATTTCACCCTTGTTGGCTACTGCAGAGTTAGACTCATCCTTCAGCTGGTTGTAACCACCACCAACTTTGAACATCTCGTTCAGCTGGTAGCTGGCGTACAGTTCCATACCTTGAGCATCAGTAGTAAAGCCCAGGTAATCATCACCCAGATTACGCAGCTCTGCGTAGGTGAAAGCAGCATAGATCTTGTCAGCTTCGAACTTGGCACCGATAACAGCAGACTTTGCTTTCAGTTTGTCAGAACCATTAACTGCAAGAACCAGGTCTTTGACTTCGGCCTGGTTGTAAGCAGCACCAAAACTCAGACCCATTGGCAGATCATAGCTGGCGGCAATAGCGTAAGAGCTATCACGAGTACCAGTAAAAGGAGCTGCAGCAACTGCTCTCTCACCCAGCTGTGCCTGAGCAGAGATGTTCAGACCCATGATGCTGTGGTTGTACTGGATAGCGTCGTCTGCACGAGCTGTACCCAGAGCGTCACCGACGCTAGAGTAAGTACCGACAGTGTTACCACCAGTAGTAGCCATAACGTCAGTCCAGCCAGCAACTGTGTAGTAAGTAGACCACTGCTTACCGTAAGAGATAGAACCGAACTGGTCGTTCTTAGCACCCAGGTAACCCAGACGGTTCGTGAAAACTTCACCGTCAGTTTTAGTCACGTTGAAGCCCCACTCAGCCTTGGCAAAAGCAGTAGTCGCTTCAGTCAGCTTGTGCTCGAAGCCAAAGTTGATACGGCTGCTGTCGCCAGTAGATTTGCCATCAGTCTGGTCAACATAACGCATACCAACGTGACCACCGATGGTCACTTTGTCAGTGCCGTTGTCAACAACAGTAGCGGCCATAGCCTGACCAGCCATGACGGAAGCAACAACAGCTGCAAGAATTTTCTTTTGCATGGAGTTCACTCCTGAAATTGTGTGTGATGTGTGTGCTTTTTGCTATCGCCTTTCTTCTTATGCATGGCACAGGGCAAAAGCCCCCCACCGATGCGAGCGACTTAATTTGGAGGCAATTATTCAAGAGTGTTTGCACTAAGGTCACATTACATAATCGAATCTGCTTATGACTTTTTTTTATGTAAAAGAATAATTATTAATCAGAACATGATAACAAATAATCAAAACCAGGAATAAAGGCCTTGATTAATAAGGGAAAGGAATAAAATACAACGAAGGACGGGATCTAAGATACTCAGACAACAAGATAGGTGGATACCGAAATAATCAACTGAATTAGATATCCCCTGCGATGAAAATTTACATTCCGTTGACGTAAATCAACCCAAAAATAATCAAGGCAAACCCTGAATCCGAAACTTTCCTGAGAGGACTCTCACGGTGCCGGGGCTATCGCAAAACCCGAAAGGGAGCCTCTCCGTGTTCTTCAGGACAGCCTCAGGGGACCGGGTTTAGCTGGCGGGCTGGTCCGGAAGGCGGCCAATGATCTGGATCAGAATTTCTTCAATCTTGTCCAGGCGCTTGTCCTGCTGATCAAAGCGCTGATCTATCTGTCGGAACTGAGCTTTGACTTCTCCCTTGAACTCAGTCAGCTCTTTGCGGGTGTCCTGTTGCTCCTTGAGAATAAGAGCAACCACTTCATGGGTGGCACTGACGACATTTACCAGATCGCGAAAGGCGTGATTAAGTGCTTCCTGCCCCATCTCCAGTTTCTCAACTTTCTCAACTCTCAATTCAAGATTCATATGCATACCTTTCTGGGTTATGGGTTATGAGTTGTGAGTTATGGGTTGTTATTGGAGAGTTCAGGATAGCAGAGAATCACGAAGCGTCACCTGCCGTTAAAACGAGCAATCCATCCCCATCTGCCAGAACCCGATTTCCAGCCGGGTGGCTTCCCGGAAGGTCTGGCAGAGGGAATCCATTCGGCCAGCGTTATAACGGGATTTGGCCAGGCGATCCAGCTGCTCCACCTGCTTTCTGGCACCTTCCAGAAACGCTTCGCCACCATAGGCTTCGATCCAGGCCCAGTAAGGGTTGCCCTCTTTGAGGGTATCGGGGTCGTTCTTCAAACGATACCCGATTTCCGCATAACCGACGGCGCAGGGAGATAACGCCGTGTACAGATCGAGAATATCACCGGCCATTCCCCGCTCCAGCACATAGCGGGTGTAGGCCATATTGGCCCGGGCTTCCGGCAGGCTGACCACATCTTTTTCGGTCAGCCCCCACTCCCGGCAATACGCCAGATGCAGTGTCATTTCCCCCAGGATACCGCTTACAGACGCCGATGCTGAGCGCATATCTTCCAGGTTGTCGGACTTATAAACCGCCAGTGAGTAGGCCTTGGCAAAGTGAATCAGAAACAGATAGTCCTGCTGAAGGTAGTGGCGAAACGAGGCCAGCGGTAACGATCCATCGGCTATTCCCTGGACAAACGGGTGATGGCAGTAGTTATGCCAGTCCTCCCGACAGGCCGCTTTCATGCGCCCATAAAGGCTGTTTTCATCGTTGAGGAAAAAGGTATCTTGGCTCATGGCCGGACTCCGGGAATTATTATCGGGCCGCATCATAGCCCACCAGTGCCTGTTTGCACATTGACAGAAGTTTGATGAAACAGGATAGCGGCATGAAAAAGTCAAGGAACATTATTGCCATGAACAGGGTCTTAGGAGTAGAGAATTCCACCGGAGGTGAATGAATAATGCAGGCAAACACGTCTTATGTTTCATCAACCATCACCACGCTTGACCCCGTGGCTGTTTCCGATGAAATACGAAAATCCGGGAAAGAAGACATCGTTTTTGTTCATATTCCCAAAACCGGTGGCACCAACATCGGTTGCCTGATGAATGCCATCAGTGCGGATTCAGGGAAAGTATTCAACCATCGTTTCTCCGTGCAGCGGCAAGAGGGGGTTTCCCCCAATCTGTTCAGGATGGGCACCATGGGCGGCTATCCTTCCCAGGAAGCGCTTCAAACCGTTAAAACCCACCATCCACCACGGTTTATCAGTGGTCATATGCCCACAGGCCTGATAGAAGAGGGTGGTTTAAAAGGACGATATATCGCATTAGTCCGGGAACCGGTAGAAAGAGCGTTGTCATCCATTAATTTTGATTACCAGCGCGGCTACCTGGCCAAGGAGGATGTTGAAACTTATGCCGCTGCGACCATGATTGATAATTTACAAACCCGGCTAATCGCCGGGAAACAGTTTATGGATGGCGAATGCTCGGAAGATACCTATCAGGAAGCGACCCGAAGGATAGAGAACGACTTTCTGTTTGTCGCACCGACAGAGGCCGCCAGCTCCGTGACGGCACTGCTTGGCACGTTGTACGGTGAGGAAAAAGTAGCTTCTGCCCGCTTTCAGGTAACCGGCAATAAACTCTACCAGGAAAAAATCCCGCCAGAACCCATTAAGTCGATTTTAACGGAACGCAATCAGTTTGATACCCGGCTTTATGATCATGTCGTCAATGAGTGGGCGTTATTCAAAAGCCACCATGTTACCGAGATACCGGCTGGCCATGAAGCAACAGGCACCTACTTAACCTTACCGCCAGACATGTTAGCGACAAAAGCATGGAAAAGACTGACCGCCCGTGAGATTCAGGAACACAACCGCAATGCAGATGATGCACTGATTCGTATTCAACAGCAGTAGGGCAGCCTATTCTCGGAGGCCACCCGGCGATTGGAACCACAAAGCACACAAAGAAGAGCTTTTCTTTTCCTTTTTGCTCTTTGTGTGCTTTGTGGTTCAAATTCAAATCTCTCAACCTATATTAGTCCCTGTATTTACGGGGCTTTTAAGCTTAAGTCAGTGCCATTGTCCCAGGAGCCTGTCCGGTAACAAACGACCTCAGCGACGTGAATAATTGTCGCGCTTGAGTGGTTGTCAGAAAAAATTGCACGGAGCCATCAAGAACTGACTGTTCCATGGCGTTAAACCCGCCTCTGCAGGTTTCTATGCGCCGTTCCCTGTAGGCCAGGTCGCCATCCAGGCCTGCGTTTTTCAGGAAGTTGCCCATTTTTATGCGCCATCTCCTGGCTTTCCCATTGGTAGCCGGGTCTTCTTTAGTATTTTCCTGAATGAACATCATTTCGAGGATGATGTTTTCACCTTTTCCCTCCGTCGGGGAGTTCCGGCTCGGCCGGTATGGCAATGAACTGGTGGCCTGGGCGCTGAGCAATTGGCAGACTTCTTTCCATTGCTGGACCTGTTCGTTATCGGTGCTGAGTTGATCAAGTTGATTTCTAAGGTAACGTGCGCCTTCGGCACCAAAAGCCTGGGCCAGGGCATCTTCCACAACTTGCTCAGGATGACGGTAAAAGTAATCAAACCAACTGCGCCTTGTGTCAGATTCAGGCAGGAGAAGGTCAAGGCCGGGTATTGGCCGCCTGCTATCTTGCTGGGCAACAGACTGGGCATCAGGGCTGTCAGGAGTGGTGTTGAGGACTACTGCCCTGCCCGATTCAAAATACGCTTTCACTTGCGCCGGAGAGAGTTGTAGCGGCCACTTTTCATAATCCACTCCGCGGATTTTAATGGACTTGTCCAGCTCCCATACGGCACCGGATGAAATTTCCTTCCGATCATTCAGCTTATATTGTGGCCCGGACTGTGGTTCATAATTGCTTACGCTGCAGGCAGATGAGGTGAACTCCGTCTTGCGATTCGCTAAAGTAGTGCCAGCCTCTGCCAAGGGGGCTGGCATTTTTTTGTGGGCAGCCAGGACTGTACCAGCTGGTTGTGACACCAGCATTTGGACGGTAGCTGCCTTGAATATGGATGGTTTTGTAGTTGCCTCCGGAAGGGGCTGGTTATACGGAACCGGGGATGAAGTGTTTGCCGGATTGTTAATGGATTCCATAGTGACGGTTCCCCTGGTAGCTCTGGTTGAAATAATGTTTTTTCTTGTACACTCACAGGCTTTGACCGTATTTAAATAGTATTAGTTCCTTTTGCTGGTCGATGTTTCAGGAAGCTCCCGCCATCGCAGGCATGACGTTGGGATTTGGACAAAAGCGGTTATTAGTTCTAGTCTGTCGGGTTTCAAATATCAATCGTTAAAGATTATTGACCCATGAATTCAGGAGATATCAAGGCTAGCGATCCAGGTTCAGAAATTATAGTTATCGCTCAATTGTTGGTGGCCATGGCCAGTTCCGGGCAAACAGCATCGGGCACCACATCCTTGAACAGACAGGTAACCGCTCTGGACAAGCCTTACCACCCGGCTACCCGGAGTAAGCAGGGTGAAGAAAAGTCTTGTACCCAGGACCTCAGCGGGAAAAGGTGCACATTAACCACCCCTGAAAACCAGGTTGCTGGCAGGCAGGGTCAACAGTCTTCAGGGCCAGGTCAGGCAAGTCAATGCTACAATGTTTATCCCCAGAATGTTTATCCCCAGGCCGGATTTGATGGTCAACATTTACAGGCTGATGAACTGCCGTATCAGCAGTCCGGTAGAACAGGCCTCTCATTAAAAGAGAGGAAAGTTTATCAATGTGATTTCGATGGTTGCGGTAAAAAATATACAAGGATTTATAGTCTGAAAAGGCACATACTCATTCATGCGGGGCAAAGGGAAGATACCTATAAATGTTATCTTTCGAATTGCGGTAAAAGATTTGCTCAGGAGTGTGACCTGAAAAAACATCTACACATTCATACGGAGCATAAGCCATTTAAATGTTATCTTTCGAAATGCGATAAAAGGTTTTGCCAAAAGATTGACCTGATAAGACACGAACGCACTCATACCGGTGAGAAGCCGTTTGAATGTGAGGCTGTGGGTTGTGGAAAAAGGTTTAACAGGAAGCATGCCTTGGAAAGACACCAACTTGTTATTCATTTAAAAAAGCACTCAAATCAGTGCAAGCCTGAGTCTTGAAAACTTTCATCAAGCTCTCCGATGCCGCTGGCGGCATTCTGACCCGAATGGTTACCGCAAGCAGCGATCTTCAAACAAGGCCCGGACCGTGCATTGTCCGGGCCTTGTGTATTCACGGTATCATGCCGCAACAGACTGTACAGCTTCACGAACCAGTTGAGCCAGTTCGTCCCACTTGCCTTCGTTAATCAGCTTTCTGTCCACCATCCAGCTGCCTCCGCAGCCTACCACTTCCGGGAGGGCCAGATAGTTGTGGATATTCTCCGGACTGACACCACCGGTCGGCATAAACTGAACCCCAACGTAGGGAGCAGCCATTGCCTTGAGCATCTTCACGCCACCCGATGGTTCTGCCGGGAAAAACTTCAACATCGTCAGGCCCATTTCCAGTGCAGCTTCAATAGTGCTTGGGTTGTTAACGCCAGGAATAATTTCAATCCCCAGTTCCTGACAGGCTTTTACGGTATTGGGGTTGAAACCGGGGGAGACAATAAATGAAGCACCAGCCTCCATCGCCTGCTTCGCCATCTCACCATTCAGTACGGTACCGGCACCAATCAGCATATCCGGCTGGCTGTTGCGCAGCAGGCGGATTGCTTCTATGGCAGCTTCCGAGCGCAGAGTGATTTCGGCAGCCGGGAGACCGTTTTCTGCCAGCACGTGGCCAAGAGGGATAATATCCTCGGCCCGGTCAATAACGATCACCGGGATAATCTTCAGTTCTTTCAGTTTTTCGACAGTCGCAGACATTGCTTTCGCCTTTATTAATAGTTGGGCTTTGGTATTTGTTTGGTATTTGAGAGTTATTGAGCTAACGCATCGGTAGCATGACGGGGAACAATTGCCCCTCGATGCTGAATCACTATCCCGGCCAGGGCATTGCCCCGCTGGCAACACTCAACCAGACTCCGGCCTTCCAGCAGGGCAGACAGGAAACCGCCATTAAAGGAGTCACCGGCGGAGGTGGTATCCACCACATTAGCAACGGGTGTCGTTGGTACCCGTTCGTGTAGCCTGTGATCTTTCGACCAGACCAGGCAGCCTTCTGCGCCCAGCTTGATCACGATATTGCGGGCACCGGCCTTCTGCAAACGAGCCAGTGTCATTTCAGGCGTTTTATCACCCCATACCTGTTGTTCGTCGTCAAAGGTAACCAGGGCAAAATCACAGACCGCAAACAGTTTTGAGTAAATCTCTTTAACGGTTTTCAATTCTTCACCACCAGACCACAGGGCCGGGCGGAAGTTGGTATCAAAGGCGATCCTGACGCCAGCGCCAGAGAGTTCAGCCAGCAGGTTTACCATGGACATTCGATCACCCTCCGGCAGGATCGCCAGAGAGATACCGCTGACCATCACTATATCCATTTTGGCCAGCGCCGTTTTGACAGAGGCAAACTCCGGGTGCTGGAGCAGATAACGGGCTGCGGACTGATTACGCCAGTAAAGGAAGGTTCGTTCTCCCTGCTGATCAACCTGAATCAGGTAAAGCCCCGGGGTACGATGGCTGTCACGCAGTACCAGACTGGTGTTGATATTTTCTTCTTGCCAGCGCTGGAGCATACCGCTACTCAGATTGTCTGTTCCCATGGCGGAGACAAAGTGAATATCCGGGTTTTTCCGGGCGCTGCGACTGAGATATACGGCAGCATTCAGGGTATCGCCACCAAATGTCTGGTGCATGGGGCCGAACGGCTCACCGTTCAGCTCGATCATGCACTCACCAATAATTGCAATCTTATTCAAGGTACACCCGACAGGTAACAGGTATTGAAAGTATGTGGAATTCTAAAGAGTAGAAAATGAATGGCAAATTGAATTTTGCATTATGTGATTTCTTATTGATGTGAAT
>NZ_JAHHPP010000248.1 GCF_024606265.1 Endozoicomonas sp. SESOKO1 | reverse complement strand
TGCAGGGGAATAAGCGACGATAGTTGTGCATAATGAAAGACCTGACCCCGGTTTTCTCCGGGTTATCTTGACGCTGAAATCTAGTCAGACTAGCCTTTTCAAGTCATCATCAATTACAAGGGGACGTATCATGGCAAACCAGTGGCAACTCCAGGAAGCAAAAAGCAAATTCAGTCAAATAGTAGAAAAGGCCTGCAATGAGGGTCCGCAATTTGTCACCAAACACGGCGATAACGCAGTAGTAGTGATCTCATACGATGATTACCAGAGAATGGCCCTGCCTGAAAATAACCTGGTTGACTTTTTATGCAGCTCACCATTTGCAGGCACCACAGAAACAGAAGAGTTTACCAGAGAAAAAGAGCTGCCGAGGGATATCGAACTGTGAAATATCTACTCGATACCTGTGTATTATCCGAAGTATTCAAAAAAAAACCAAACCCGCAAGTGATCGATTGGTTAGGAAGTGTGGATGAACAAAGTCTTCACCTTTGTGTATTAACACTGGGAGAGATTGAAAAAGGTGTCGAAAAAAATAAAGACCCTGCCCGGCGAAGAAAATTACGCAACTGGCTGGAGTTTGACCTTAAAGACAGATTCAGGCACCGAATCCTGTCAGTGGACTTAAATGTGGCCCTTAAATGGGGTGCTATTCAAGCCGAAGCCGAACTGGCGGGCACCCCAATACCAGCTATTGATGGGTTAATTGCAGTGACAGGATTAGTCCATAGTTGCACAGTGGTTACCCGGAATATCGATGATATGCGACAGAGCCAGGCCGAGCTGTTTAACCCTTGGGATGAATCCTGTTTTTGATGATTTGTGAATGCTCCTGATGGTCTACGTTCTGGTACACTTTCGAAGAGTGAGGTCTAAAAGCGTAGTCAAAAAAAGGGGCCAAGTCTTTGTGTACAAATTCTATCGTTTATAAGCAAAGTAAGAAATTGAGAGAGTAGAGTTGTTAAAAGGGGAATCTGAGGCAGGCCTTACATTGTGAAAATATCTCCTTTATATCTTTATAAACGACAAAGGTTGTACACAAAGAAAGACCTGACCCCGGTTTTCTGACCCCGGTTTTCTTTACTGGGGATCAGTAAGCGGGGTGACACCTACCTTCGAACCCTGCTGATACACGGTGGACGAACCGTTGTCAGGGTAGCTGATAAACACGACGATAGACGTAATAACTGGATTAAAGAGCTTGATCAGCGCAGGGGCAAGAATATATCTGCGGTGGCTGTTGCCAATAAAAATGCCCGCATTGCCTGGGCTGTGTTAACCAAGAAAGAGCCATACAAGGCTGCGGCATGAACATAGTCATTAAACTATTAAACATTTGTCGTTAGAAAAGAAAAGCAAAAGCGGTTAATCAGTGTAAGAAGCCTGCAACGAGTTGCGTGGATAAAGTTCAAATGATGGCATAAAAGGTAAGACCTGCACTCCCTTGA
>NZ_JAHHPP010000247.1 GCF_024606265.1 Endozoicomonas sp. SESOKO1 | reverse complement strand
AACCCCCGCATGTCAGGATCAAAACCTGATGCCTTACCGCTTGGCGACACCCCAGTAATTCTCTTTATCAATCCGCGCACAATCCAGGCCGAGTTATCGTAGTTTACATCAAAACAGTCTTTGGTGATAAACAGGCAAAATCACGCTGTAAGCATGAAACCTGCCTGCTGCAAAGCTGCATGCAGGGGCGAACGATTAATACCGCGCGCCACAAAGCTGTATAGCGTTGATGTATCATCTGCAATCCTGGGACGAGTAACGCTGGGAGTCAGTGCATTCTGTGCCGTTAACGCCTGTTCACGACTGGCAAACCGGGCAAATACCGATGCCCCGGAACCACTCATCATTGCCCGCCCGATGCTCGAACCGGCGTGATTATCCAACAGAGTGAGCGCTTTATCAACCTCGGGATACAGTGAACGAACCAGAGGTTCGAAATCGTTTCGCCGCTGTTGATTCTGATGGTGCTCCTGATTGTTATCGGGAGCCTGATCAGCGGCACCCTCTCGCCCAAGAACATCGCGCACTCCAATGGGCAATGAGTCTCTTGTCAAATCACTGTGACCATACATCGCGGCAGTATTCACCTGTGCATTCGGAACCAGAACCAGGAACCACGCTTCCGGAAGCTCTACAGGAGTGAGAATCTCACCAACCCCTTCGGCAAAAGCGCTGTGTCCACGTACAAAAACCGGAACATCAGCCCCCAGCTTCAACCCGAGTTCCGCCAGCTGATCAATCGTAAGGCTCAACCCCCACAAGGCATTAAGCCCTAACAGAGTAGTCGCTGCATTGGAACTGCCTCCACCCAGCCCTCCCCCCATGGGAAGCTGTTTATCAAGATGTATCTTTGCACCCCGCCGACAACCGGTCTCCTGTTGAAGAAGACGGGCGGCCTTGACAATCAGATTATCCTCCGGCTCAACCCCTTCAAGATTGGCAAGCAACTCAATGCCTGAATCGCTGTCGGCTATCGTCAGCTGATCACCAAAATCCAGAAACTGGAAAAGCGTTTGCAGGTTATGATAGCCGTCAGGTCTACGACCAGTAATATGCAGAAACAGGTTCAACTTGGCCGGGGCTGGCAACACCAATTCTGTCAGCATCCAGAAGACTCTCCCAACACACTTGTGTATTAAAGCAGGAAAATAAAACACCTGAAAAAAAATCAGATTTTGAATTTAACCCGGAACATCAGCAAAGACTGACTGACAGTGTTAAAACTGCCAGCTACTGACTATCAGACTCAATCGAACCTCTCCACGGCTCACAACCAAACGGACAGGTAACCGCTGACTGCCACTCAATCCGTATTGCTGGTAAGTAACCACCCAACCCTGCTGTTCAATTTTGTCGGGGTATCCCAGGTTATTCAGCTGGATCCTGGCATCATCACCCGGCGCCGGCAGCCCCCGGACCCAATACCTCAGATGACTGACTGGAAACTGCCACCCTGTCAGCGAATAAAGCAGCACTTCAGGTGATGGCCCGTAACGGGTTTCATCGGCTGCCGTTACTGACACCCCCTGGCGACTTCCTGAAATATGGGCAACCGCCGCCCCGAAGGGGCCATCAAGCAACAACCTGTATTCATCCCCCCGCTGTTGCCAGTCAACAGACATCGTGCCTGATCGCCCCGGAACCTTCATATTAAGACGACCGGTCATTTCCCAGGCCTGAATCAGCCCTAAACGCTCCTGATGTCGCTGCCAGCGTTGCTCTTTCTCTTCGTCACTGACCTGCCTGCCTGAATCAACCGTTCGGGAAGCACAGCCAGCAAGCATGAAAAAAAACAGAACCAGTAAAACCCTTAAACCAGAAAAGTATTTATCAACACCCATTCCTACATGCACCAGGCTGCTTTACGCGTATGCACCATTCCATCTTCGTCATGAACACGACGGCTGAAGGTGCGACATTTACTTTTGAAAAAATTACTGTGTTGTACTGATGGTTTCTGGCTGACTTTTGGGGTCAGTCCCTGTGAGCCGCCCCATCGTATCCTTTAAAATCTGACTATCAGGACTTTTCTGCAACGCCTCCGCCCAGAGAGACCTTGCCGCATCTTTCTTACCTTTCACCCATAGCACTTCACCCAGGTGAGCCGCGATTTCAGCATCCGGAAGCCGGGCGTATGCCATCTTCAAATACTTTTCGGCCTGATCATAGTTACCGAGGCGAAACTGCACCCACCCCATACTGTCCAGGATAGCCGGATCTTTTCTGTTCAAATCATAAGCCTGCAAAATCAGTGCTTCAGCCTCTTTAACGCGATCGGTTCGGTCAGCAAGAGTGTAACCCAGGGCATTTAATGCAGCAGCATTATCAGGATCAAACGCCAGGATAGAACGCAGGTCTTTCTCCAGCCCCTCCAGATCATTCAGCTTTTCATAAACCATTGCTCTTGAATAAAGAAGGTTTACTGATTCAGGGTTTGTTTTAAGCGCCCGTTCAAACAATATCAGCGCCTTGCCCAGCTGGCGGTCATCTATCAGAAGCTCGCCTTCCAACAGGAAAAGCGATTCCATCCGTGCAGGATGGCGGTTTCTTGCCTCCCCCAGGAGGGTCAGCGCCTCATCCAGTTTATTCTGCTCAACCAGCATCCGGGTCAATGCCACCTGGGCTGCCATAAACTCCTTGCCGGGATCTACAGAAAGATAATGCGCTTTTGCTGCTGAATACTTTTGCTGCTTCTCACTTAAACGTCCAAGATAGTAGTGAGCTGTATTGTTCCGCTCACCAAGGGTCAATAGCTGTTCAAAGTACTGCCCGGCTTCCTGCTCCAAATCATTTTCCAATGTGATAAGCGCCAGGGACAATACAATATCACTTTCCCCGGGAGCCCTATCAAGCAGTATTTCAAACTGCTTTCTTGCCAGATCAAGCTTACCGGCATGCACGAGAACCCGGCCATATAACAATCGAAGCCGGTTTTTATCAGGGTATCGATGAACCGCCTCAGAAAGCATAACTTCGGCTTCAGCATCCCGTTTCAATTTATTTAAAGCCCGGCCCTTTACCATCATGGCAGGTACAAACCCACGATCCTGCCTGAGAAGGTCATTGGCGAGAGCCAGCGCTGATTCAAACTCACCGGCCTGCTGAAGCAGAATGGCTTTACCCAGCGTCAGCGCAGGATAATCCGGGTAAGCCTCAGACAACTTGTCAAACTGACGGGTAAGTTCAAGCTGGCTATCTTCAGTCATCCCCCCCTGAGCGCTGCCCGCCGCACTGGCAAGCACATCAAAGGCAGGGCTTCCACCCACAGAAAGCTGTCGGCTCATCTGGGCAAAGGCCCTGTTATACTGGCCAGCATACACCAGCTCCAGAGCTGATCCATGAAGTGCTTCCGGGTTTTCCGGCTGAAGTTCAACCCACAGTAATGACGCATCCAGCGCGGCCTGCCTTGCCCCTATATAAACCGCAACCTGGTAGGCCCTCTGGGCCACACCGGCATCCCTTGTTTTGTGCGCCTGTTTCAAGTAATTCCCCAGGGCCAGATCATAGCGCTGGCGCTGACCACTCAACTCAGCCACCAGCAAATCATAAAGCGTCTCCGCTGCAAAGGGGGCAACAGGTTCATCAGCCCGGGCCTGTGATTGACTATCTGTGGAGGTTGCAGCGCTATTATCAACCTGCTGAACATGCTGACTGGCACAACCTGCCAGAAAAAAAGCAAAAACAAGAGCCAGCGATTTACTGCATTTTCTGCAAACATCAGCCCCGTTGATGAAATATTCAGCCCCGGCAATCATTCTAATCATGGATGGTATGCCCTTTCCCCTGATTTCCATTAAAAAGTGTGAAGATAGTTTGCAGTTACACGCTTTCCATTGCAGAATTGATCGGCCGAAATACCTGTCAATCCAGCAGCCCCATGAAGATTCTCTTGCCTCAGAGTAGCCTGGGTCTGAATCTGATCACTGCGATTGAGGTACCGGATATGGTCATAAGCCAGAAAAAACATAAGCAGGATTTACAAGACATTCCAGCAATGTAGCAGTGAATCAGGACAGCAACAGAGGTCTGATGGGGTATATTACCGCCGGTATCAATCACAGGACAGCACCAATCACATTGAGGGAGCAGGTTGCCTTTTCAGCCGAGCAGTTGTCCGATGCACTTCAAAACGCCAGGATCCAAACCGGCATTGAAGAAATTGCCATCCTGTCTACCTGTAACCGCACCGAAATCTACTGTGCCATCCACAGTTCCGGTTCCGAGGCAGTCAGACTTTGCCACGAAAAGCTGATTGACTGGCAGTCCTGTTATCACCAGGCCAACGGCAAATTACTGGCAGAACACAGCTACCTCTTCCATGATGAAGAGGCAGTCCGTCACCTGATGCGGGTCGCCTGCGGACTTGACTCCATGGTACTTGGCGAACCTCAGATTCTGGGACAACTGAAATCCGCCTACGCAAGCGCACAGGAAGCAGGCACAGCTGGCCCGGGCCTGAATCGATTATTTCAGCACAGCTTCACCACAGCCAAACAGATTCGAACAGAAACCGCCATCAACCAGCAACCGGTATCCGTGGCCTATGCTGCCACCCGGCTGGCAAAGCAGATTTTTTCCGACCTGAGCGAGAACACGGCATTAGTGATCGGAGCCGGCGAGACCATTGAACTGACAACACGACACCTCTGCCAGCAGGGTGTTGCCAATATCATCGTGGCCAACCGCACCCTGGAACGGGCCCGGCGCTTAACCGACATTTTTGGTGGAAAACCTGTCTTGCTCTCGGACCTGCCTCACATACTGCATGAAAGCGATATTGTTATCAGCTCTACCGCCAGCCCGGTACCGGTTCTTGGCAAAGGAACCGTTGAAAAGGCGTTGAAGCAGAGAAAACACAAGCCTATGTTTATGGTGGATATCGCTGTTCCCCGGGATATTGAACCCGAAGTGAGCGAATTGGCTGATGCTTTTCTCTACACAGTTGATGACTTGCAGGATGTTATTGAAGACAATCTGCAACAGCGTAAAGATGCTGCCCAACAGGCTGAACGCATGATTGAAGCTGATACCTTTGAGTTCATGACACGCCTGCGCGCCCTGGATGCCGTCAGCCTTCTCCGCGACTATCGCCAGAGCACCGAGGCGATCAGAGACCTGGAGCTGGAAAAAGCACTGCAGTGGCTGGCCAGGGGAGCCAGGCCGGAAGAAGTACTCCAGCAATTTGCCCGTTCCCTGACCAACAAACTGATGCACCACCCCAGCGTACAGCTGAAGAACGCTGCCGCAAAAGGGCAACAGGAAAAGCTGGAGTGGGCAGAAAAACTGCTGGGCCTGAGCACCAGTCGTCAATCCGATTCAACCCAGGATGCCTGATGGCGTTCTGAATCTACCCTTTATAAGCACCTTTTGCAGACATCATGAAAGAGTCCATTCTTATCAAACTGGAAAACCTCGGGGAGCGCTTCGAAGAGCTTTCCGCACTGTTGAGTGACCCCGGGGTTATTGGTAACCAGGATCAGTTCCGCAAGTTCTCCCGGGAATATGCTGAGCTGGAACCGGTGGTCAAAGCTTACCAGGAATATGACCAGTTACTCAGCGACAAAGCCGAAGCAGAAGCCATGACGGCAGAAGGTGACCCGGACATGGCAGAACTGGCTCGCGAGGAACTGGCCAGCTGTGAAGAACGGCTGCCAGCGATGGAAAAGAATCTGGAAGTTCTGCTGTTACCCAAAGACCCAAGGGACGGCCTGAACACCTTCCTCGAAATCCGGGCAGGAACGGGTGGCGACGAAGCGGCCATTTTCGCAGGCGACCTGTTCAGGATGTACTCAAGGTACGCTGAAAAACGTGGCTGGCGAGTTGAAGTTATCAGTGCCAGCGACGGCGAGCATGGCGGCTACAAAGAGATAATCACCCGGGTTATTGGCAGTGACGTCTATGGTCGGATGAAGTTTGAGTCTGGCGCCCACCGCGTACAACGGGTTCCTGAGACTGAATCCCAGGGAAGAATCCATACCTCTGCCTGCACCGTTGCCGTGATGCCAGAACCCGATGAACAGCAGGCTATCGAGATCCGCAAGGAAGACCTGCGAATCGACACTTACCGCTCATCCGGTGCCGGTGGTCAGCACGTCAACACCACCGACTCAGCCATTCGAATTACCCACCTGCCAAGCGGCATTGTGGTTGAATGTCAGGATGAGCGCTCGCAGCACAAAAACAAGGCCAAGGCCATGACCTGGCTGGCCGCCAAACTTCAGGATGCCCAGGATACCGCTGCCGCGAAAGAGATCAGTGATACCCGGAAAAGCCTGGTAGGCAGTGGTGACCGATCTGAGCGTATTCGTACCTACAACTACCCACAGGGGCGGGTTACTGACCATCGCATTAACCTTACCCTCTATAAATTGCCCGAAATTGTTGAAGGCGAACTGGATCCAGTCATTGACCCTCTGCTTCAGGAGCATCAGGCTGAGCTATTGGCCAGCCTGGCTGGCGAATAAGTCATGAGCAGCGCCCGAATCGACACCTCCCTGGCAGAAGCATCCCGTATACTTTCTGCCAGCCCTACCCCACGGCTTGATGCAGAGCTGCTGCTGGCACACGTTCTTGACAGGCCACGAAGTTATTTTTTCGCATGGCCTGAAGCACTTCTGACCACAGGGCAGATGGATCAGTTTTTACAGCTCATTGATCAACGAAAAGCAGGACATCCCATAGCCTATCTGACCGGACAACGGGAGTTTTGGAGCCTTCAGCTGAAAGTTACCGAAGCCACCCTGATCCCAAGGCCAGACACCGAACTTCTGGTGGAACTGGCACTGTGTCATGCACTTAACCCGGAGAGTTCACCCGTTCAAAACTCCGCATCAACATTCAAAGTGGCAGACCTGGGAACCGGCACCGGTGCAATAGCCCTCGCCCTGGCCAAAGAACGCCCGCACTGGGAAGTAACCGCCATCGACAAAAGCCCGGAAGCCCTCGCTATTGCCGCAGAAAATGCGATTATCAATGGCATCCGGAACACGGTATTTATCGAGGGTTCATGGTGCTCACCACTGGCTAAGAACTCAATGGATATGATCGTCAGCAACCCCCCCTACATCCGCAGCAATGATCCGCATCTGAAAGAAGGAGACGTTCGTTATGAACCCCTTTCAGCGCTGGTCTCCGGAATTGATGGGCTGGACGATATTCGGGCTATTGCCGAACAATCTCTGCAAAGCCTGAAGCCCGGAGGATGGATCCTGTTAGAACACGGTTATGACCAGGGCAAACCCGTCCTGACCATTCTTTCTCAGGCAGGCTTCACCCAAATTCGCACAGAAACGGATCTGTCCGGTCATGACCGCGTGACCCTTGCCCGCAAACCTGCAATCTGAAATACCGCTACAGGCGTACTCCATTCTGCCGCCATAAGTAATAACCCTTAATACCAAGCGGCATTCAGTGCATATAAACTGAATGCCATTTTTTGCCCACTGTGCCAACGTATATTTTTTTGACCAAAAGCAGGCATAACATTCTCAGGGGCATGTTACTGTAATTGATGGGCTATAGGCGGGTTAGCTACGGGCACTTGGAGAAAATATGTTTGCCAGACGATTTCATAGCTTTTTGCAGCAGGACTACGCCATCGGCGTACTGCTTTTTATCGCTGCGGCACTGGCAATGCTTGCTGCCAATACTTTTTTTGCAGAGTATTATGACTTACTGCTGTCAACCCCCATCCGTTTTACCGTAGGCCCACTGGATATCCACAAACCACTGTTACTGTGGATTAATGATGGCCTGATGGCCGTATTCTTTCTTTTGATTGGCCTCGAAGTCAAACAGGAAGTGCTGGCAGGGGAACTCAGCACTCCCGCCCAGGTGATGCTGCCGGGCATTGGCGCCATCGGCGGAATGCTGGTACCGGCACTCATTTATGTTGCTTTTAACTACTCAGATCCCACTGCCATCAAGGGCTGGGCAATACCCGCCGCCACTGACATTGCCTTTGCAGTAGGCATTCTTGCCTTGCTCGGCAAACGTGCCCCCCCATCACTGATGACATTCCTGCTGGCACTGGCCATCATTGATGACCTGGGTGCCATCATTATCATTGCTATTTTCTACACCGAAGGTCTGTCCCTGACATCACTGGGTATTGCCGCTGCCTTACTCGCCATCCTGGTATTCTTCAACTATCGGGGAGTCACCAGGATCGGGCCATACATGGTTGTGGGTGCATTGCTCTGGATCTGTGTATTAAAGTCAGGCGTGCACGCTACGCTGGCTGGCGTACTTCTGGCGTTTACCATTCCATTGAAAACTGTTGACCGCAGAGGTCGATCACCACTGAAAGCCCTGCAACACAACCTGCACAGCAGTGTTCATTATGTCATTTTGCCTATTTTTGCCTTTGCCAACGCAGGACTCGAACTTAATGCGGAACAGATCAGAAGCCTGTTCACCCCCATTCCCCTGGGGATTATGGCCGGCCTATTCCTGGGCAAACAGATTGGAGTCTTCAGCTTCTGCTGGCTGGCGGTTAAATCCGGGCTGGCAAAACTGCCCACCGGAGCCAACTGGATCCAGATGTACGGCCTCTCTATTCTCTGTGGCATCGGTTTTACCATGAGCCTGTTTATTGGCTCACTGGCCTTTGAAGATGTGAATGCCAGTTACCTGATTTCAGATCGCATTGGTGTACTGGCCGGCTCCATTCTCTCTGCTATCTTTGGCTTTGCCACGCTTTACTGGGCCGGACGCAAACAGGCCTGATTTCTTTCCGGCCTCTGAACCGGGGCCGGAACCCTCAACCAACAAGAATCGCCCCCATTATCACTAAAGTCTCTGCAAAACTGTTAAACTCGCTTACAATTTATCAATCCTGAAGTCCCCCCCTTAGGGCAACCTGAACAATAAAAAGGAGTTGGCGGTACTTCTGACAAATCATACAGAGAGCTCTTTAGCCTATGGAAAACAGAGGCGTTTTGCTGGTCAACCTGGGGTCACCGGACAGCACATCTGTTGAAGATGTTCGAGACTATCTCAATGAGTTTTTGATGGACAAGTATGTGATTGACCTGCCATGGGTGATTCGCAGGCTTATCCTCAGCCTTTTTATCCTGCCCTCCCGTCCGGCAAGGTCTGCTGAAGCTTATCGTGCGATCTGGACAGAGCAGGGTTCCCCTCTGATCGTCAACAGTGAAAAGTTTACGGAAAAGCTCAGGGAACAAACCACCATCCCTGTCGAGCTGGCCATGCGCTATGGCAAACCAGATATGGCAAAGGCTCTGGGCAATCTGGCAAAGCAACCGGGCATTGAGGAAATCCTGCTGTTTCCACTCTACCCACACTACGCCATGTCATCGGTAAAAACCGTGATTGAGCGCGCCAAAAGCCTGATGCAGGAAATGAACATCACTATTCCGCTTCGGGTTCACCCGGTTTTCTATGATCACGATGGCTATATTGAGGCTCTGGTAGAAAGTGCAAAACCCTGGCTGGAGAAAGATTTTGACCATCTGGTGTTCAGCTACCATGGTGTGCCAGAGCGCCACGTTATGAAAGATGATCCCACAGGCAATCACTGCCTGAAAGACAAAAGCTGCTGCCAGAAAACCTCCATTGCCCACAAAACCTGCTATCGCCATCAGGTATATCAGACAACGGAAGCCTTTGTTGAAAAAGCAGGTATCCCGATTGATAAATACAGCGTTGGCTTCCAGTCCCGACTGGGAAAAGCCAAGTGGCTGGAACCCAACACTCTGGATGTTTTAAAGCAACTGGCCGACCAGGGCGCTCGAAAGGTACTGGTCATTTGCCCCTCCTTTGTTTCGGACTGTCTGGAGACACTGGAAGAAATCGGTATTGGCGCGAAAGACGAGTTTATTAAAGCCGGTGGCGAATCACTGGAGCTTATCCCCTGCCTGAATGACCACCCCGCCTGGATAACGCTGTTACAGCAATGGACAGAACACCCTCTAACTTATTGAATACCGATAAGGATGGGCATTAAACATGCCCACCGCTCCATATCCGCCTTGTGTCCGACAAAGTCTGCACTTATAGTACAACTACCTGGCCGATCTACGTAAAAATAACTCTCCCTCAAGAGAAGGGCGCAATGAATAGCGTAATTAACTGGCAAAGACAGTACATCCCTATAAAAAGTAACCCGAAGACTTCTCACGAAGCGGGCTTTCTTTTACTGCCTGAAACCTTCTTTGCTCCCGCTCGCCTGCTACTCCTACTACTGCCTTAGGGCATTTTAACTATATTCCCCCCCAATACCCGGCCCTGATGGCCAGACAGCAAGACCACTTATGAAGCGGACTTGCCCGAAAAGAATGTTGCGCCTGCAAGATTGCCCACCGCAGCGCTATCAATAAAAAATCAGTCGCCCTTTCGGACAGAAAAGGCAAGGGATACACCATGAACAACACTCAAGTTGGGAGCCAGGTTGTCATTTTTGACACCACCCTGCGCGATGGAGAGCAAAGCCCCGGCGCAGCCATGACCCGTGATGAAAAGTTACGCATAGCCAGAACCCTGGAAAAACTGCGGGTCGATGTTATTGAAGCCGGTTTTGCCATGGCCAGCCCGGGTGATTTTGAAGCGGTCAAAGCCATTGCCACCAATATCACCGAAAGCACGGTGTGCAGCCTCTCCAGGGCACTGGAAAAAGATATTGACCGGGCTGCCGAGGCCCTGAAACCAGCCAGACGAGGTCGGATTCATACATTTATCGCCACCTCTCCCATCCACATGCAGCACAAGTTGTGCATGACCCCGGACGATGTGATTAAACAGGCCGTATTTGCCGTAAAGCGGGCCAGAAACCTGATTGATGATGTTGAGTTTTCCTGTGAAGACGCCGGCCGCTCAGAAATAGACTTTTTGTGCCGCATTATTGAAGCGGCCATTGATGCCGGTGCCAGAACCATCAATATTCCGGATACCGTTGGCTATGCCCTGCCTCACCAGTTTGGAGAAACCATCAAAACCCTGCTTGGACGTATTCCAAACGCTGATAAAGCCATTTTCTCTGTACACTGCCACAACGATCTTGGCCTGGCAGTAGCGAACTCTTTGTCTGCTGTTGTCAATGGGGCACGTCAGGTTGAATGCACCATCAATGGGTTAGGGGAACGAGCCGGCAATGCCTCTCTTGAAGAGATTGTCATGGCCATAAAAACCCGTTCGGATTGCCTGGGGGTTACCACCGGTATTAACACCTCCCAGATTGTACCGGCCTCACGACTGGTTTCCTCCATCACCGGCTTCCCGGTCCAACCCAACAAGGCCATCGTGGGTGCCAATGCCTTTGCCCACGAATCTGGCATCCATCAGGACGGTGTACTTAAGCACCGGGAAACCTATGAAATTATGTCCGCCGAAGATGTCGGCTGGAATACCAACCGACTGGTACTTGGCAAACTGTCAGGCCGCAATGCCTTCAAAACCCGAATGGAAGAACTGGGCATATCATTCAGCAGCCAGGACGACCTGAACGATGCCTTCCAGCGTTTTAAGGTTCTGGCGGACAAAAAATCGGAAATCTACGACGACGACCTTCAGGCACTGGTGAGTGATGCCCGCAGCAGCAGCGAGCTGGTCGAGACATATAAATTGATCGATCTGAGTGCCGGCTCAAGAATTGGCCAAACACCAGAAGCAACAGTCACGCTGGCAATCAACGGAGAACAACGGACGGTTTCCAGTCCCGGTGATGGTCCTGTAGACGCCCTGTTCAAAGCCATTGAAAAGCTGGCAAACTCCCGGGCCAGGCTGGCACTGTATAACGTCAGCGCGATCACAACAGGCACAGACTCCCAGGGTAAAGTCTCTGTCCGGCTTGAGAAAAGCGGGAAGATAGTCAATGGTTCCGGGGCCGACACCGATATCGTCATTGCTTCCGCCAAAGCCTATATCCATGCCCTCAACCTGCTCGAAACCGATATAACCAAAGCCAATCCACAAACAGGACGAACGGTTTGATCATTTTGGTTTGATTAAAATGCCAACAGGATCTTTCAGTGATACTATTGGCGTCTTAATCTTCCATTGAGAACCAGCATGCACGGCGAAACCGTTGACCACCCTTCACCATCCAACAGTGATCAGGCTGTCGACACTTCTGCTGCAAAAAAGCAGATTGCCCGTCGTGAGCAATTCAGGCAATGCTATCTGGGAGCCATGGGCATACAGACCTGGTTCCCCAGGTATCAACTAAGCAATGCTCTGCCAGCCAGACCCTTTGACTGGATTGCAGAAGATGCCCGGACACTTGCTGAAGCAGAACCAGAAAATGCTGTTTCTGGCTCTGAAAGTCATTCAGTGTTTAACCCGCACAAAGCAAGGGAACAGTCACAGACAGGATACTCGCCGACAAAGCCTGCAGATATCCTTGGACAATTTATCACGCCTTCAAAACCTGTTGAGGAAATCAAACAGGAAGCTCAACCTTCGCCAGGGCCTGCCAAACAACTGGCAGGCTCTGCCAGCAAATTCCGCCTGGTGATAAAACCAGTCAGTGATGACTGCCTTGTGGTTGCCGAAATGCCACACTCCGGACTCAACCAGTTCAGCCGCTACCATCAACGTTTATTGGATGACATCCTCAGGGCACTCAAGCTCAACCCTGAAAACTCACAGAGCTTTCGTGAATTTGTCTGGCCAATGACCGAAAATCGGGGCTTGCTGAGCCAACTAAGCCAGGATGACTACGCTGCTGCTGACGCCATCTTTGCTTATCTGAGCAACCAATACGGCTTATCCCGCAAAAAGGTTATTCTTTTATTTGGCCAGTCAGCCGCCCGGTTTGTGATGGATCCAGAGAAAGATTTTGAGCAACTTCGTGGCATCCAGCAGGGTACTCATACAGGCCAGTGGTTTGCGGTAACCCATGGCCTGAATGAGCTTATGAAGCAGCCCATACTCAAAAGGGAAGCTTGGCAGGATCTGATTCCGTTACTCGCTAAAATAACAAACATGACTGATAACGCCTGATAAAGATCAACCGATTCAGATAAATCATCAACCATGACACACACATGACAAAACACTCACTCACTTTTCGCTCCATGCTGGAGAGTGACCTGGAACAGGTCAACGCCGTGGAGCAACAATCAGCAGAGCACCCCTGGCGAAAAGCACACTTTTCTGACAGCCTGAAATCAGGCTATACCTGTGAACTGGCAGTGCTTGATTGCCGAGTGGTGGGACACAGCGTCATGATGATGGCAGCCGGTGAAGCCAGCATTCTCATCCTGACAGTGGATAAGCCTTTTCAACGGCAAGGTATCGGTCGGCAGCTATTGCAGCATATGCTCCACAAAGCAGGACAGTCTGCCTGCGAAACCCTGCTGCTTGAAGTCCGTCGCTCCAATATCAGAGCCTTCAACCTTTATCTTGATGAAGGCTTTAGCGAGATCGGAATCAGAAAGAACTACTACCCCATGGGCAATCATCGGGAAGATGCCATTGTCATGGCCACAGAAATCAACTGTTAACCTGATCTGAACCAGCGTTCATTGATTTTTCACTCGTTCACCATAAGCCCAATCCAGAAGCTTCGCCCGGGGCCAGATCATGATGGTTTCCGTGGGCGTATATTGCCCGGCTTCGAATAGCCGTCGACGTCGGGGATTGTCCAGAGCGATATGATCACTGCCCAGAACGCCCCGGGTCGGAAAAAAAACTGCCCCTCCAGCCTCCGGCAGGTCTCGCAGATAGCTCATCCGGGGTGAATGCTCTTTCATGCTGGCATCCCAGAACCATGCTTTCCCGAAAATACCACCAATCCCGGGTTCCGACTCTATCCTCTCGGACAGTTCCAGATAAAAGTCTCTCCAGCCATCCTGCAGAAAGTGCGGGGTCAGACGCCGGTCTTCCACATGAACTTCATACATACTCTGTGAGCGATTCCCCAGACTGATCAGAACTTGCGCGGCACTAACTATCTGCCTGATCCCACAGGAAAAAATAGACCGTCGTGGCAGCGGACGAGGCTCATAATGACAAATGAAGTTGCTGGGCCACATATTCAACGCGGCAATGGCCAGGTCTTTATGAAACAGGTCATTATTGTCAAATTCATGATCGCCAGTTTCCTGAATACGGCGGCACAAACCCTGAAACCAGTTATTGACGGCCTCTATCGCAGATTTTGGAAGGTGTTTATCCATGTCATGTTGCAGCACAACTTCCACGCTAATGGTCATCAGTTCTATAAGCGTCAGCTTGCGTAACAACTTCAGGGTAGGAATATCGTAACGGGTTTCCACCTCTTCCAGCCACAACGTCATGTCTGCCGAATAAACGTTATAAGAACGCCCTTTCATCACTTGCCGGACAAATCCCACATAATCCTGCACCACAGGATCAAGATCAGCAGCCTGGGCATATTGCCCATATAGATCTGTTTTAATTGATTCAAGGAGTTCAACAAGCGTCATATGAGATTGTTATTTTTGATTGATGATTGTGCTATGCAGATGTTTTGACAGAGACCAGGGAAACAACATCTCCAACGCTGTCCATTTGATTCAACTGCTCCAGTTCATCCAGCGAAAATTTTATCGCGAAGTCTTTTTCAATAGCGCAGATGATCTGTATCTGGGCCATTGAATCCCAACTTTCAAGGGCACTGCGTTGTGTTTGCTCCGTTATTTCCAGACTATCCTCGTCCAGGATATCACGGATGATTTCACTGGTTGTTGCCAAAACAGTCGCCAAAACAGTTGCCGGAATAGCCACAATTAGCTCCTTCTATGATCTTATTCTGTCGCCGGATTTATGGTGATGGGAATATCACGTTCAGGCATTTCGCTGCCAATACTGTACTGCCATTGACTACTGTTATCGTCGGAGCAATGCAAAAGTTGAAAACCCGACTCCTGGTAAAAGTCTTTTACCAGGCCATTTTTTTCTCTCGGTACATAGTAACCGATAACATTGTCTATCCCATTTTCTTTAGCCAGTGACAGCAGCCCTGACAGCATTGCTGCCTCCATCTCCCGCTTGAACACACGACAACTCATTACCCAACAGCGGATATGCAGTTCACTCCCCTGACGCTCGCCAACAATGACGGAAACGATGCCATTGTCACCAAAGCGATCGGTAAGTCGGCCATAAAGCGTGAGATAATCGGGAGAGTCCATAAAACCGGCCACTTCCTGTTCGGTAAAGCGCAAACCGGTGAGATTGAACTGATTGGTTTTGTTGATCAGCTGGGCAGCCCTTGGCAATGCCATTGAATTGACCGGTTCAATGGTTGCGGTCATTTGCAACGATTGCAGGTAATCACCATAGTTCTGGCTGGCGTTCTTCAGTTCGGTACGCTGCTGGTTCTGGGCATACATACTGGCTCGCTGTAAATCGTCCTGGCTCAATGACGGCTGCTCAAACAGCCCGCTCCTGTCCAGGAAGTGGATATAGCGGGTGCTGTCATCACCAATATCGGGTACCGCTAGGGCGGGCAGGTTTTGCGCCACTATCGCACGTTCAGCCGGGTTGTCATCCAGAAACACCATCGCACCCAGGCCAAGGTTCAGGTCCCTGGCGATTTGCTCAATATTCCCGGGCTTGTGATTCCAGTTGGCCTGGAAGGCACTGAAATCATCAAGTTTCAACACACTGTCCGGATGGGTAAAACCATCCTCCGCATTTTGTCGCTCATTCTTACTGCAGACCGCCAGCAGTATGCCACGCTCCCTGAGCGCCTTCAGGTAAGTCTGCAGATCACTGAACCCTTCCGCTGTCGCATTGCCCGCACCGACCTGTATACCATCAAGACCGTCATCACCGATAACTCCACCCCACAGGGTGTTGTCCAGATCACAGATAACCACTTTTTTGACCAGACCAACGGCAGCCTTGATCTGGGCGGCAACACTGTAGCCTACCTCAATAAAAGCCTCTCTGCTCATGGCAAATTTATAGGCGTACCATTGGGCCGGATCGTACCAACGGTCAAGGCCAAACCTGGCGGACAAGTAATTCAGGTCATGAAGGATAAACCCCGACGTATTTTGTGCATGTTCGGCAAATCGCTGATTGATCTGCCGGGTGATATAACTGCGACCTGCTGCCTGTATAGCGTCCTGGTTACCCAATGGCCGGGTGCCAGGAAGCTCAAAGTTATTTTGAATAATCGAGGCATTAAATTTCTCTGTCAGAGCAGTCCAGACACTTTGAAAACGGTGCACCAACTGCCCGATAAAGGCATCAATGGACGTTTGAGTACTGTCAACGGCTGGCCACCCGGTAACATTTACGCTGCTGGTGTGCAGATAAATAATCTGGGGATCAAACGCTTTTAGCGCTCCATCGTCAAATAAAGCACTTTCGTAGAACCGGTTGTAATCCGACTCAAAAATTTCAACATTAACGCCAGCCTGCAAAAGAAACAGCTCGATATAGTTGCTGACCTCCTGCGTGGTGGAACCACCAAGCACCGCTACCCGCAGTGCTGGCTGGGACAACCTGGCCTTAAGTTCCCGGCGCAATTTCTTCTGGTGACGCTGGATAAATGGATAGTCCAGTGGATACGACAGGCGCTGGTTTGTGTTGTTATCCATGTTGTTATCCATATTGCCGTCCATGCTGCCTTCCTGTGTGCGGATCATAATTTTTGTTTTAGTCCCCGGGCCATATCCATAATGCCGGACATGGTTACTTTAAGCTGGTCAAGACTGCGGTTATCCATCACCAGGTTCCTTTTCAGCTTCAGCAAATGCTCGCCACGGTGGTTAAGCCCCTCATCCAGAGTTGTCGCAGTGCGCACCCCCAGCGCCTCCAGATCGGGAATATGTCCTGGCTGCCAGATACCACTGGGGTAGCAAAGATGATCCACGCCATAGGGTGGCTTAAGCGATGCCGTCAGTTTTTCCCGGTTAATCCCTATTTCACGCTGAATACCTGCTGCATCTTCCGGAAGTCGGTGGGTATGGGTGTGTAACTGGATTGAGTGCAGTGGATTTTGCACAACCCGGGCCAGCTCATCGTAGCTGGCGTTGTGGAAACGCCGGTCGGTAAGATCGGCTTTATCCTGTCCCAGAAAGTCAGCAATTTCTGCCAGAAACGCCATTTTTTCCTGGTCATCAAATTCACGGATAGAGGACTCGATCTTCTTGACCAGTTCGCTGTTACTACTGCCAGCAAACTGATAATCCTTGCCATTAAAAGACAGGCTGATGGTATCCACCGGCTTTTTCCAGAGCCAGTATTGCAACAGTACATTGACCACCGCTATTTGATGATCACAGTAATAGGTAGTTACGTAGGTAGTTGAAGGGAATTCGTAGTCCTCAAGAACTGGCAGTAACTCAGCGACACTTGCCCACCAGCCATCATCAATGGTGATGACCACTGGATATTCATGAGTCACTTCTCCCTGCAAATGTCGCTGCGCCTCTTCAAGGCTTATGACGTTGTATCGTGAGTGTTTCAAAAACTCCAGAATAGGGATCAGCCTGTCCCGTGAAATAAAGACGCCCGGCCAAAATAAGTGTTCGTCTTTCAGCGAAAGGGAATGCAGGCAGAGGATTACCAGCTTATGACGGTTAAGGTAAGCGCTGAGATGGGTCAAACCGGATTTAACCAGCAATTTATAGAAACTGTTTTTCCACCCCGACATAAACCACTCCCTGCCACCCTGTACTTTAAGGGCCATCGATTCAAAAAACATACGTGTACTGATCGCCAAAATTGAAAGAAACTTAACCGACCTGTTTTTAAAGAATCGATGTAACAAGGCGATGATATAGGCCAAGGATAATGCACGGCAGAACAATTAATTGGCCGGTACTGATTAACCTGTACTTTTTGATTGGGCACTTAGATAAGTTTGCCTGATGATCCCTGGAATCATTTCATGAAAACACGCCTGTTTACCCTGAGTGATCAACTGGCATTTGCAAAATTGTCCGGTGATTATAATCCCCTTCATATTGATGAAGTCGCCTCAAGAAGGTATATGTTTGGTGAACCTCTGGTGCATGGCATTCATACACTGCTCTGGGTTCTTGACTGCTTTCTTGGCGCCAATCCGAAGCCCGTTACGATCCTTTCCCTGGAGGCCGATTTCAAAAAACCGGTTATCCTGAGTGAGGATGTGCAGGTTAAATTCAGTGAAAAATCTGGCCTGCAGTTGATCGAAATCAGCTCCCAGACCAACCAACTGTCAAAAGTTAAGCTGCAGTGCAAAGGTATTTCCCAGGAAGATAAGGATCACCAGCAAAAAAAATGTTTGCCCGGATCTGCGCCTGAAGCCTCGCCCAAAGAGCTCACTGCTGCAGAGGTGGCACAGGCGCGAGGCCAACTGGAACTGTTTTACGACGATGACCTGTTGTCGGAACTATTGCCAAATGTTGCCGCTTATCTTGATCCGGTCTGTACGGCTGCCATGCTTGCCAGCACCCGATTGGTGGGCGGGCATTGCCCCGGGTTGAATTCCCTCTACTCATTTTTCTCTCTTTATGCCTCTGATAAAGATAACGATACAACCGAATTTACTTACCAGACTGCAGAGTATGATGAGCGTTTTTCAATGGCCTCTATTGACCTGACAGCGCCCGGATTCATCGGCAATATCAGGGCATTTTTACGCCCTTCTCCTGTCGTTCAGGCTTCCAGCGAACAGATCAAAGGTATGGTAAAACAGGACGAATTTGTCGGCCAGACAGCCATCATCGTAGGCGGTTCACGGGGGTTAGGGGAAATTGCTGCAAAATTACTGGCTGCCGGTGGAGCCGATGTATTCATCAGTTTTTACCGTGGCAGCGATGAAGCAGAGCAACTGGTTAACGAGATTCGTAGCAATGGCGGCAGCGCAAGTACTTTCCATTTCAACGTCCTATCCCCGCACTGGGAAGCTATGTTTGAGAATCATAAGGATCTCCAACCCAGCCATTTCTATTATTTCGCCACACCCTTCATCGCAGCTTCACCCGGGCAGTTTTCTGTTGAACAATATCAATGTTTTTCTGATTACTATGTAAAGGGTTTTGTTGAGACCGTAACCCCGCTGCTATCGAAGGGACTGACTCACATTTTTTATCCTTCCACCGTAATGATTGATGATATGCCATTAGATCTGGCTGAGTATTCGGTAGCCAAAGCTGCCGGGGAAACGGTATGCCGCTTTTTGTCAAAGAATAAAAAGAGCTTGCGAATCTCTACGCCAAGGCTGCCAAAAATGACAACGGACCAGACAGCAAGCCTTATGAAAAAAGATCAACTGGATCCTGTTCCAGTTATGTTGAATGCGCTTCGAGCGCATCACTCCCTTTAAGATAAGGATCAAGATAAGGATCAGCAAACCAATGAGACAGCGTTTTTTCAAATCTGACCATTTCCTGAACCAAAACCGATACTGGTAGAAAAAGCAGAAAAATACGAGCATCCCCCCCTGCACACTGAGAAATTGACAGGTATAATCGCGCCCCTGTTACAGTTATAGCAAGGTCTTAAGCGTTGATTATCTTCACCGTCACCAACAAAACCACCGCTCAAGTCTATGTTGGGTCAACCCGCAATGACCTGGTTGACCAATGGGAAAAAATGGTGGCTGCAGCCGAGCTGAGTCTTGACTACCCGCTATATCAGGAGATTCGGGTGCACGGCAGAGACGGCTTTGCCGTTGAAGAGTGGGATTTCGTAGAAGACCGCAATGAGCTTAACACGCTTGAACAGGAAGCCATTGAAACGCTGAACGCTCGCAGTCTCCGGGGCTATAAAACCAGCACCGTAAAGATTCAGCCAAAAAAGAAAACACGAACCCGCAAGTCCAATCTGGAAAAAGAGCTTGCCAGCATCTTTGACGAGCTCGATGGAGACGTGGATGACTTTGATGAGATCTCTCCAGAGCCGAAAAAGCAGACTGAAGAGAAAACCGCAGCACCACAACAGCCCGGCCCTGCACAACCACTGACGCCTGTTTCTATTGAACGCACCAGATCACCGGAAATTAAGCTGGACGCTTCCACTACGCAGGAAAACGCAGCTGAAGCCCAAAAAGAAAAGCTGGCAGCAAAACCGGAAAACGGCTCTCAGGTGAATGCCGTTGTTCAAATGAACAACATCTGCCTCAGTGACGACATTTCGGCCCAGCTTGAAGCCATTCAGGCAGCAGCCAACGCTGTCCTGTCAGGAGACAGCAATGCGGTTGAACTTCTCAACAGGAAGCCAGCTGCTCCCGTATCTGTTGAGATAGAAGCTATTGAGCAGCCTGAGCCAGCGAAAATCGCTGAACCAGAGACTTTCATTGAGCTTGATCCAAGGGAAAAACGCATCCGCGAAGCCATTGAGCGACACCGAAAAGCCAGGGCCCAGAAGACGTCGGATAACCAGGCGTCCGATCGCCAGCAAATTGAACAATTGCTGGCAGAACTCAACACAAGAGCCATAGGCATGAATAGCCAGAGCATGGCTGCAGTTGCCTGATCCATCAGGCCGGTATTTCCCCTGAATGTGCCGGCCAGCGTATCTTACATCCATCTATACTTGGGCTATGGACAAGCCCGAAGCTCTCTCACCTGAACACCAACAGCAAGTACTTCCCCGGAAGCTGCAAAAAGCCTGTCAGACTCTGCAGGGATTTGAACAGAGAATGACCCTGATCGGCCATCACAGTGATCAAATCGCCTTGAAAATGCAGCAGATCCGGAAAAATATCCAGGACTCAATGCCAGGCCTTGTTCCCTCTAAATAGCCCCAGGAGCCAGTTAACCACAAAATCTATCGACAACCCGGTTAACACCTGCACCGAACCCGCCACTGAACAGAAACCTGATCACAGCAACAAACTGGTCACTTATCAACCAATTAATCAATTCATATCAAGCATTTCTCAAAAGAATAAATACGTATTAATAACTATTTTCAAGAAATATAAACTTCAATACTTTTGCGACCGTCCGAACAGGCAAATATTTAGAATGCCTCTTCTGATTGAAAGAACACAATGCTGATGTAAACACTGAAGGTAACTTATGTCCGGCAGGGATTTTCTAGAGAATTATTTTGACCTGAAAGCTCATGGCACGACTGTCAAAACCGAGGTGATTGCAGGCTTCACCACATTCATGACCATGGCCTATATTCTTGTGGTCAACCCTCTGATTCTTAAAGATGCCGGCATGGATTTTGGTGCTGTATTTACAGCCACCACCATCTCCGCGATTATCGGCACCCTGGTAATGGCGGTATGGGCAAAGCTGCCTTTTGCCCTGGCTCCGGGAATGGGGCTGAATGCTTTTTTTGCCTATGGTGTCGTGCTTGGCATGGGTTACTCCTGGCAAATGGCTCTGACTGCAGTTTTTCTCGAAGGTATCATCTTCCTGATTCTGACCGCTTTCAATATTCGAGAGGCTATTGTTAACAGTGTTCCACTCAGCCTGAAAAAAGCCGTTTCCTGCGGTATCGGCTTATTTATCGCCTTTATCGGCCTTCAGAATGCCGGTATTGTCGAAGCAAACCCTGCGACACTGGTAACGGTGGGCTCATTTACTGACCCAAAGCCGCTGCTGGCCCTGATCGGTATTCTGGTTACCGGCATCCTGCTGGTTAAAAATGTCCGCGGCGCCCTGCTGATTGGTATTGTAGCCACCACCCTGATCGGCTTCCCTCTGGGCGTCACTTCCATGCCGGACTTCAGCAACGGCCTGACGCCTCCCGATATTTCACCGATCTTATTCCAGTTCCAGTGGGATCAAGTGTTTACCATGGACATGGCCATCGTCCTGTTTACCTTCCTGTTCGTCGACATGTTTGACACCGTAGGCACCCTGGTGGGCGTATCGACCAAGGCCAACATGCTGAACGACAAAGGCGAAGTACCTAACTGTAAGCAGGCATTGTTTGCTGATGCAGTGGCCACTACAGCAGGCGCATGCCTTGGTACCAGCACCGTAACCACTTTCGTGGAAAGTGCCACTGGTGTATCTGCAGGCGGCCGCTCTGGCCTGACGGCCCTGGTGGTGGCAGGCCTGTTCCTGGTTGCCCTGTTCCTTTCCCCTCTGTTCCTGATGGTACCCGGCGCAGCGACCACTCCAGCCCTGGTATTGGTTGGCCTGTTCATGATGTCTCCCATCCAGGAGATTGACCTTGATGACTTCAGTGAGTCTATTCCGGCCTTCCTGACCCTTCTGTTTATGCCCCTGACTTACAGCATTGCTGAGGGCATTATTATCGGCATGCTCTCTTACATCATTCTGAAACTATTAAGCGGCAACTATCGCCAGGTATCAATTGCTTCCTATATTGTTGGCGCACTGTGTCTTGCCAAGATCGCCATGTAGACATCAGGATTAAGCATCCAGTCATAAACCACGCTTCACGCCCATGCGATTACGGCCCATAATATGGGCCGTTTTTATTTGATCACTAGTGCCATGTCCCTACCAACAGTCCAGCCCGAAAGGTATGAAGCGCAACTGGCAGAGAAAGCCAGCTGCATTCGCAACGAGTTTGCCGAGTTTGATATTCCTGAATTGGAGCTTTTCCGCTCCAGAGCTGACCATTATCGAATGAGGGCAGAGTTTCATGTCTGGCATGAGGGAGATCGTTGCTACTACCGGATGTTCGATCCACACACCAGGCAGCCCTTTGAAGTCACCTCCTTTCCCAGTGGCTCCGAAACCATTAACCGGTTAATGATGCCTTTGATGGAGGCTATCATTGCCAGCAGCCATATGAAGAAACGGCTTTTTCAGGTTGAGTTTCTCACCACCCAGACTGAGGAAGCCCTGGTGTCACTGATCTACCACCGGCAGCTGGATGATCAGTGGAAACAGGAAGCAACCGCACTTCAGGAACAGTTTGGCATCGGCATTATTGGACGCGCCCGTAAGCAGAAACTGGTGCTGGACCAGGACTATGTCACTGAAACATTGACCGTGAAGGGCAAACCATTCCATTACACCCAGGTAGAAAACAGCTTTACCCAGCCTAATGCCAGCGTTAATGAGCATATGCTTGCCTGGGCCAGTGGTGCCGCACAAGCGATTACGTCCGGCAGTAGCAGTGATCTTTTAGAACTCTATTGCGGGAATGGTAATTTCACCTGTGTGCTGGCCAGACATTTTACCAGGGTACTGGCCACTGAAATTGCCAAAACTTCAGTACATTCAGCCCGGGAAAACTTTAGGCTGAACGATGTAGAGAACGTAGAAATCGCCCGTCTATCCAGTGAGGAGTTTACCCAGGCCATGAACAGGGAACGGGCATTTCGCCGCCTGAGCGAGATCGATCTGGACAGCTATGATTTCTCAACCATTCTGGTGGATCCACCCCGGGCAGGTCTTGATGAGGGAACAGAAAAGCTGGTGCAGAATTTCGACAATATCCTGTACATTTCCTGCAATCCTGAAACGCTCAGGAAAAACCTGTCAACCATTTGCCAGACCCATAGCATCGAAAAAATCGCCCTTTTTGACCAGTTTCCATACACTCATCACGCTGAAATGGGCGTTCATCTGATTCGCAAATAGTCACATTTACACGCCCCGGCAGGACTCCTACCTTGATTCTTATCAGGGAAGTTCTCCGGGGTGGCCACACGTGAAAAACGATAAACTGAAATATCTGCCAGCAACCATCATTTTCTCTATTTTCTGGCTTTTCTTTGCACCGGCTTCTTACAGCTCCGATGCAGACTATATAAAAACGGCGGTTCTGTTCGTGGCCTACGACCAGGGTGAAAGCAACGCTTTCCTGCGTATTCAGGAAAAGCTTAAACACTCAAATATCCCCTACCGGATTCTGGCGATGGGTCGTGCTGCTGAAGTTTTCAAAGATGACCCGGCCCTGATTCCAGTGGATCGATTGACCCACAACGATGCGCTGTATGAAAATCGCGACCATCTGTTGAATCAGAAGCTGGTTTATAACCTCGCTGACAGCATCTCGACCAAAATTGTCTATACCGGTATGGCAAGCCGGGCACAGGCCCAGATTGCCAACATCTGGGATAGAAGGGGCGCAAAAGTCATTGCCTTTTATGATAATTTTGAGTCGGTTGATTCCATTAGTTATGTACAGCCTTTTTTAGAAGAGCTGAGATACATAGACGAATTCCATGTCCCCAGCAAAACAACAGCCCTCAGCTTTAAGGGCATCGCAGCCTCCCTGGGGGCAGAAGTCACTGTTACGGGACAACCCACGCTGGAAGACTGGGACAGAGTCTATAAAGATACCGATACTTTCTTATTACGCGACACCCTCAATATACACCCGGAACAGCCTGTAGTCCTTTTTGCCGGTGACTACAGCAGCAGCTATCCCCCAGCTTTTCAAACCTTTATTGCAGCAACAAGAATGCTGCCAGACGTTCTTTTTCTGGTTACATACCACCCCAAGTTTGATGGCGGCCTTGAGCACAGGATCATTGAGGCTCAATCGGACGGAAATGTCCATCTGCTACACCACGGCACATACTCCACCGCAACGCTGAGCACGATTGCTTCTGCGGTTATTGTCCATAAATCATCCGTAGCCCAGCAGGCCATTTACCGAGGCAAACCGGTCATCTACGTTGCTGATGAAAACTATCAGAACCTGATGCTGACCGAACAGCTTGCCATTCGCGCATCCAATCCAGAACCTCTGGCCATCATGATTAACGCTCACATCATGGGCTACAAACCACCGACGGCTGCCGAAAATCTGGGCATACCGGATGCTCCCAGCAGGACCATAGCAAAGCTGATCATTGATGAGTTAAAACGACAGTCTGATTAAAAATGGTGAGTTTTTTTGCGTCATTGGCTTTATAGAAATGACACAATATGATCTACTCAGTGGATGATGTGACTCGCGTTGAAGGTTTACGATGGGTATCCGAATACCCCATTTACTGATTTTTGTCAGGCTGTCCATTCTCTCTACCGTTGCCTTGCTGGCATTGACTGTGCTTTGCAATTTCATGGTGGCAAGAGCCACCAATGACGTCCTGTACTCTAACCTGAGCCAGCTTCCCTATAATCAGGTAGGTGTGTTGCTCGGTACCAGTAAATACTCTCGCCTGGGTGGATTCAATGACCACTACCGACTCCGGCTGGAGGCAGCTTTCCAGCTCTACAAAGCAGGCAAGATTGATTACATTCTCATCAGCGGCGATAACAGCACCCGTTTTTACGATGAACCAAGCACTATAAGACGCGACCTGCTCAACAAAGGAATCCCTGCAGAACGAATATACCGGGATTATGCGGGGTTCAGAACGCTTGATTCTGTCCTGAGGGCACATCATGTTTTTGATCTGGACAGCTTTACTATTATTTCCCAGGCCCCACACAATAAGCGGGCGCTTTACATCGCCATGAATCATGATATTGATGCCATTGCCTATAATGCCGGCGAGGGCTATGACATTGATATCAGCAATAAAGCCAGGGAGATGCTGGCCAGGGTACTGGCTGTGCTGGAAGTGCATTTTCTCAAGACAGGCCCGAAATTTCTTGGGCCAACCATTGAGATTGGTGTTACGCCACCGACCTGACCTGACCTGACCTGACCTGACATCCAGCTTAAAGGTCAATATTAAAGAATGGGGATTTTTTTACGTGTTTCCTGATTTTCTCCATGGTATTAGGGAACCAGTTATCAAGCCGACGGGTTTCCCGACAAATTTCATCGGCCAGTCGGGGATTTCGATAATCATTAAACACAACACCGACCAATGACACATCATGTTGGGTTAGTCTGTCCAGTGCCGATTTGAATTGTGTCTGTCGGGTCACTCCTGCCATTACGATCATTATTGTTCCATCAACCATGGAACAAATGGTCTCGGCTGGAATATTATTGCGATTCCTGGCATTGACCGGGGACGTATCAAAAACCACAGCGTCATAGTTTTCCAGCCAATGCGCCATCAGCTTGCCCATATTGGTGGCACTGCGAAATCTAAGCACATCCGTATCACAAGGGGCGGGCAGTATATCCAGGTTCACCTCATCCGAATGCATAGTACATCCATCAGCAGACTGGGGATTGGGCGACCAGTCCGTATGGATATGCCCGGAAATATCACCCAGTTCAGGGTGCAGCATATTCACTTCCACCAGCAACGTGCGCTTGCCATCAACTTCGCTGCGCTGGCTTAAGGCATAGGCCAGGGTACTGCAACCTTCTTCCGGGTTGGCAGAAGTAATGGCAACAGTGCGAAGCCCCTTGCCAATGCTGTTGCCATATATCTCTTCAATTTCCAGATAGTTAATGGGTAACTTGATCATGGCGTAATCCATCCCAAATTCCAGAGGAATTGAATGACCGTCAAAATAGTGGCCGCATCAGCAACCCGAGCCATGATCACATTCCAGTACGACTGAGATAGCTCTGGCACAAAAACCGTATCACCAGCCCTCAACACCGGCAGTCGTGAAGCATCCGGATCTTTCATAAAATCCACCAGATCAAAGGTTGTCGACCGGTTTTCACAACAGGAGCTATTGACAATGAGTATCTTCTCAATATAAGCCGTCTCTTTTGGCCCCTGAGCCTCTGCCAGTAAGTCCAGAATGGTCATATTATTGGTAAAGTCATAGCGGCCAGCTACATAAACGGCTCCCATAATCCGGACCGTATCCTGTGGGTCTTTCTCAACCCACCTCCTTTCGCTGGATGGAATAAAGATAGTGTCGCCGGGCTTCACTTTTGGAATCAAAGTATCATCACCCGTTCGAAAGTATCGCACCAGGTCCAGTTTACTGACCTTGGGGGCTCCCTCATTTCGATGAATTATCCGTATCTGGGACAGGTCAGCTTCTGCAGATGGCCCTTCGGCTGCAGAGAGTAAATCCAGAAAACCCATTTCCTCATTAAATGCAAATCGCCCGGGTCTGGAAACAGCCCCCAGCAGATAAATGGCATTTTCTTTTGGCAATTTGAGCCAGGTTGATTTATTGGATGTCGGGTTTTCAGGCAGCTCAGGAATAACTATCGTTGTACCACCGGTCAGTTCCGGCATATCTGACCACGCCCCACCAATTTCTATAAACTCCTGCAAATTGAACTCAATGACATTCCGCTCGTCATTGGAACCTGGCTTGATAATTTTCACATGGGCAAGGTCTGCATTATTCGTAGGGCCTCCTGCGTTACTGAGATAATCCATAAAATCTACTGATGGAGCCCACTCATAACGCCCCGGTTTTTTGACAGCCCCCAGAATTTTCAGTGAGCCTGAGGTTTTAAGCTTGATCCAGGACTGATCACTCTCGGGACCTTTTTCAGGGAAAAACACCGCATCTCCTGAGTCAATGGAAGGAAAACCCGTAATTCGACCTTCAGTAAACGCCTGAAAGTTAAAAGGAACAACAGTACCATTACTTTTAAGAACCCTGACCGATCGAATATCGGCATACTGGGTAGGCCCCCCTGAATTGGCAATAACATCCAGGAAACCAACGCCTTCAGATGTTTCGAATGCACCTGGCTTCTGAACTTGCCCCATCACATAAACTTTACGCGCCCCACCAGAAACAGAATCAACCATTTGGGCAACAAAGATGGTTGACCCCGGATCCAATATTGGCAGATCTTCATCTTTACCGGTTTCAAGAAACTGCTTCAGGTTAAACATCTTGGGCTCTACACCGGAAAGCACCCGAATCTGCTCAACATTGGCATACCGTGTAACACCCCCGGCTTTCAAAAGAGCATCCACCACATTAATGCCTTCCTCGAAAGGGAAGCTAACGGGCTTGATCACTTCACCAAAGACCTTGATAACGGTTCTGTCAGAAACAGAATCAACCGCTTTATCATCCACGACCCTTGGCTCTCCGTGAACGCTGCTCAGGCCAGGTGAGGTAGGCACAAAGATTTCATCCAGAGACTTGATCTCCGGAAGAACAGTGGGATCCCCCGTATCCAGGTAGCGTTTAAAGTTAAAAATTATCTTTTTACCATCTCTTCTCAGCTGCAGCTTATCCAGCTGGGCACCATCAACGAAGCCTCCTGCCTCGGTAATTGCCATCTGAATGTTGCCGGTACTGGGCAGCTCTACTTCGCCAGGTTCTTTGACAAAGCCCAGTACATTGATCAATAACCGTTTTTCCTTCAAATGGATGGTCAGTTTATCAAGGCCAAGAAAAACTTCGGAAAGCGCCGTATAAACGGCTTTATCTGCGGCCCTTAATGTAAGGCCGGATACTTTCAACTGCCCTATTTCAGGAAGGTGAATAGTGCCATCTCTACCAATAAGAAAGTTCGTATTGAATCCCTCTTCTCCGGGCAGCCCAATGACCAGAATATCCCCGGACTGCAACTGATAATGCTCAGGATCCCTGGTCCAGACTGATGACATATCAACCTCAATGTCTGATGCGTCGGCTACTTCCGGGGCTGCCAGCTCTGGAGCGGCTACCTCTGGGACAGTCAGCTCCGGATCAGACAATTCTGGATCAGCAGCCTCTGGTTCAGTAGCCCCTGGATCAGTCTCTTGTCCGTTTACTGCTATAAGTGAAGCGTTGTCTTCCAAGTCAGCGCTTTGATTATTTTCTAAATCAGGTTGATGTGAAATTTCCTTATCACTGCCCCCCTGATCCTGCAGAGCAACTGTTTTTCCAGAGGCTTTTTTCCGTAGCGAAATCAGCACAGCATCATCAGCTTCCAGCTTCCATTGGGCTGATTGTCCAGCTGTCACTGTAAAATGCTGGCTATTCCTGATGAGGGTAAAATCTGCGTCGAGGTCAGTGTCATCATAAAACGCATGGTATGAATTAAGACTCGTTAAAAATGAGTCAACAGGAAAAGGGTACTTTCCGGGACTCTGGATATCACCGAGGATGGCAATGTTGATCAGACGCTCAGGGGCAATATAGTTAATGCCCTCTACATTGAATGATTCGTATGATTCGTTAGTTATCCTGGATATTTCAGCAAGTGCAGCCTCTTCATCCATCCCCATAACATTGAGCACAACGCCATCAGGAAAAGTGATTGCCATCGCCTCATCAACTTGCAGAAGAGGAAGAGTCCCACCACCATCACTCAGCTTTATGAAGAAGCCTCCACCTTTTTCGATGAGTGCATTTGCAGATACTCCGCCAGAAGTCATTGCAAGTAATGAGAGAATTAGCAGAATTTGCAACAACCTGCCCCATAGAGCTGTGCAATAGAGCGTCTTCATTGAGGCCCCCGCATAAACAGTCTTAAATTTGCGGGTCTTGGCCAGTCTGAAAGCCCCAGCACAGAATCGCGAGACCGTAATGGTTCATGGCCCTTTTGAATCATCCCTGCCGCATACTGTAAAGGGCATCCTCCATCTTCAGCCATCGCTTCCATCATCAAACGAACCTTTTCCAGGGCAGAAAATGATTCGCTTAATCGATTACTGGCGTCCCCCAGAAGATCGCCATCAATCTCATATATAATAAGCCGGTGTTGATCATTGATTATGCTCATCTGCCCGGGAAGACAATATTCACCACCTGCTTTTTTGAGCTCCAGGTATCTGGATTGGCTCATCTCCAATAAGTTAATTACATAAGATCGGTCAATATCCCTGACATTGCGTTTTTCATCAACTGAAAGGCTATAATCACGGTCAGCATGAAGCGGCCATAGAATTACACATGAGGAGAGAAAAGGAAAAAAAAGATAAATAAGCAGATACCCGGCAGGTTTTCCAACCGGTGTCAAATAAGAAAAAAATAAAAATAATTTATTTTTTTGACAGGTATTCTTCAATACTCTCATATTGCTTGATCGTCTGGTTAATCCTGAGCATTGTCAATAACTCGTCAGGCTTTCCATTAACACCAAGCAATCCAAGATTTCTACTCTCTGTCTTTAGACGCTTATAAAGAAAAACCAGGGCACCGATGCCTGAAGAATCAAGTTCATTAACAGAACTCATGTCAACAAGGACATCCCCTGCACACTCTTTAATTAAATGATCAAAGTGACCTCTTACCTCATTCACTGTCTCTGCATTGAATTTATTATGCAATTCAATAATGTCACAGCTACTGGCTTGATAAGTCGCGTAATCCATTACCCGTTACTCCCAACTCCAACACTTCTTATTATCGGTCTAATAAAAGTAAAACAGAATTTCAAACAGCACACATTTAATTAGATTAGACAAAAGAACAAACACGTATTCTTTAAAAGTGTTTCTACTCAATTAATATAAGAATAACAAAAAATGATTTAGTAATTAAAAAAAAATTCCATTTTTTTATAGAATACACATCAAAGTAAACCCTATAGTTAAATCATAAGCCTGTAAATAACACCAACCAGACAATATGCCTAAATGCATTCAGAAATGAAGCTGTATCCAAATAACCCTGAATCAATGGCTAACATTTTAAGTTATTTTTATGGATACACAGAAGGGCACTCATTCTGAAGAACAACTGTCCATCAAACTGCTGAAGGCGATTCTTCTCTGTGCCTGTATATTAGGCGTTTTTTTAAGCCTTGTTCAGGTCTTCCTGGATGCTCGCCTGTCCAACGCTGATATTGATCGAAAAGCCAGGGAAATGCTGGCAATGATTCATGACCCTGCCAGCAAGGCTGCTTATCGTCTTGATACCGACATGGGACAGGAAGTGCTGAATGGTCTGTTGGAAATGAAATCAGTACAGGTGGCAGCAATACGTCTGGACGATACGTCAAATCTGGCCATGGTGGAAAGACCCATTTTTGCTTCCCGCTACCGCCTCCTCTCAGACTACATTTTTGACCCCATCCGTGTATACCGCCGACCACTGTATGGCAATGAATCAGAGAAAGAGCACTTTGGGGAACTGATTCTCTCCATTGATACTGCCTATGAAGGTAAGGCGTTTATTCAAAGGTCCGTCGTTGTGGTATTCGCCGGGATAATCCGGGCTATAGCAATGGCCCTGTTGATGTACCTGATCTGCACAACATTGCTGACTCGTCCCCTGAATCGTTTGATTCGCCATTTATCAAGCATTAACCCTGAAGAACCTGGACAACAGCAACTGCCTGTACCTAAAGGTAATGAGAATAATGAATTAGGACTATGGGTCAGAACAGCCAATAAACTGTTAGCGTCCATTAACTACCATCACAGTCTGCGTCAAAAAGCAGAAGCCCGCATCATGCGACTCTCTCAATATGACTACCTGACCAGACTGCCAAATCGCCGCACCATACAGAACCAGATCAATACCTTTATCCAAAAGGCCACAAAAAAGCATGAAAACATTGCCATTCTCTGTCTCGGACTGGATGACTTTAAATCATTAAATGCCCAGGTAAATTTCAATGCTGCCGAGCATATTCTGGTAAAAATCTCGGACCGGCTGAGAAACTGCATCGGTAATAAAGCCTATATTGGCCGATTAGGTGAAGATCAGTTTGCCATTATTCAATCAAGGATAGAGCAACCCTATGAGGCTGCTGAAATGGCTCAGTCTCTGATCAAGCAGCTTGACAAGCCTTTCGGGATTAACAATGAGCAGCTGACTATCAGTGCTACCGTAGGAATAACACTCTTTCCTGATGATGGAGAGGATGTCGACACATTACTGCAACAGGCTGAATTTGCCATGATCATGGCCAAGTCCAGAAGCCACAATCGTTACCAGTTCTATGTCGCTACTATTGATACCGAAATCCGCCAGCGCAAACGCCTGGAGATGGACCTCCATCAGGCCGTTGAAAACGGCGAACTCAGCCTGGCCTTTCAGCCTCAGTTCAACTATCAACAAGGTGAGCTGGTGGGAGCAGAGGCCTTGCTGCGCTGGAATCACCCGGATAAAGGGTTGATCTCTCCGGATATGTTCATTCCCATGGCAGAACACAGTCTTGATATTATTCCTATTGGTGACTGGGTTCTGGAAAATGCATGCAAACAGCTAAACAAGTGGCATCGTGACGGTTACCAAAACCTGCGTATGGCAGTCAACCTCTCGGCCATTCAGCTGCAGGATCCAAAAATTGCTGATCGTATTGCCTTTTTACTGAATAAATACCTGATCCCCCCTGGGACTCTGGAGCTTGAGGTGACAGAAACCTCCATTATTGATGACCTGGAAGCATCGAAAGCCCAACTCCAGAATATCAAAAGCATAGGGGTAACGCTGGCTATTGATGACTTTGGAACGGGCTACTCCTCTCTGGGTTATCTTAAACAGTTTCCATTCGACAAAATAAAAATTGATAAGTCCTTTGTCGAAGGCCTTCCTGAAAACCGGGAAAACTGTGGGATCGTTGAAGCTATTGTTCAGATTGGCAAGAGCTTCGGCCTGAAAGTTCTGGCTGAGGGTATAGAGACTGTTGAACAGGAAACCTACCTGGCTAAAAAAGGCTGTCAGGAAGGACAGGGCTATTACTACGGAAAGCCACTATCCGCCCACGACTTTATCAGCCTCATATCAAGTCAGCGTGCTTTGTCGGGTAATACGCCAGTAAAGGCTGGAGATCATGAGACTCTGGGAGACAATAATGACTGATCATCCCATTGTCATACTCCTGGACTCCCGACAGGCAGGTGGTATCGAGACCCATGTTTACCAACTTGGCAAAGCGCTGGAAAACAGTGGCTGGCCTGCAGAAATCTGGTTTTACCAGAAATATCAGACTGAACATCCCCTGGAACAGGCCTTAATAAACTCAGCCATCCGTTTTCGCTATCTCAGTGGCAAGTTGCCCGGGCTGATCTCAGCGCTCAAAGACACGCAGCCCCTGTTACTTCACACCCATGGCTACAAAGCCGGTATTGTTGGCCGCCTGGCTGCAGTAATCACAAGCACGCCCATTGTGTCCACCTTTCATAATGGTGATCCGGGTGAAGGTATGGTCCGGTTATATTCACTGCTTGACCAGCTGAGCAGCCCCATTTCTGAAAATATTGCCGTCAGTGAAGAGATTGCCAGAAGGTGGATCAGCACTCCCCATCGGATTGATAACTTTGTGGATGTTCCGGAACATTACCCTCCTCCGGGAAAAGCCATCGCTTTTGTTGGTCGGTTGAGTCACGAAAAAGGTCCTGACCTGTTTCTGCAGCTGGCCAAGCACCAGCCAGATCTCCCCTTCCGGCTATACGGCAGCGGCCCAATGGAAAAAGTACTGCAAAAGCAGCGGGTCAATAACGTCATGTTCATGGGGCAGGTTCAGTCCATGGAAGCCCATTGGCAAGACATTGGCCTATTGTGTATAACATCCCGTTTTGAAGGGTTACCCATGGTGGCACTTGAAGCCATGGCTTATGGCGTGCCTGTCCTCAGTTTTCCATTGGGAGGACTACCTGACCTCATTATCCAGGGCTTCAATGGCTGGACGTCCCCGGTTGGCGATCTCAATGAAATGAGCAATCTGCTGCAGTTCTGGTATTCACTGCCAGAGGCCGTGAAATGTCAGGTCAGGGAAGCGTGCGTTGCGACGGTTATCAATAAATACTCAAGTCAGGCGATCCTGCCAAAGATTCTTGATGTTTACCAGCAAGCCGTGCAGGCAAAAGGGTACGATTGGCCAGATATACCCAAAGAGTCCCCAGCCCATAGCCTGGCTAATAACAAACAGGATCGCTCTCACACAGTTGGATGAAGCAAATGGAACTCAGCCAGAATGTTATCAAAGGATTGAAAGTCGGAGCTATGCTGCGCCTGGTGGCGCAGATATTCACCTGGCTCAATACACTGATTCTGATCCGCCTCCTGACCCCTGATGATTATGGCCTTATGGCCATGACGATGGCTTTTATCGGCATATTTGCACTGATGGGAGACTTTGGTATTGGTAAAGCAATCATTCAGGCAGAAGAACTCACCACAAAGCGAATCAGGCAGGCATTCACGATTAATATTGTTTCCTGTCTGGTATTTTTCAGCATTTTCTTTTCAATTGCGCCGTTTATTGCCAGTTTCTTTGATGAACCAAGAGTGACCATTCTTGTCCAGGCAGTAGCCTGCCAGCACCTTATTATGATGTTCCATACCCTGCCTTACGCCATGGCAAGCCGCAGGATGCTGTTCAAAGAGCGGGAAAAAGTCCAGTTTTATACGACCCTGATGACCAGTATCGTCACCATCGCCATGGCTGCGTTCGGTCTCGGCGTATGGTCACTGATTCTGGGACATCTGTTCATGCGTCTGGCACTGACCGTTGGCTATAACTTTATTGCCCCGTGCTGGGTCAGGCCCGCATTGAGCTTCGAGGGATTTTCTAAAATGGCAGGATTCGGAGGCGTAGCCACCATTAATGATGTAATGCGTTTTTTCGTCAATATCTTTGGTAGCATCAGCATCGGCCGCCTGCTCACCAAAGCCGAGCTGGGGGTGTTCTCCGTAACCATAAATCTGGCCAATCTTCCCAGTGAAAAGATCGGTGAGCTTCTGAACCATCTGGGACTTTCCTCCTTTGCCAAACTTCAGAAAGAACGTGCTGTTGCAGGGCAATATCTGCATAAATCGGTGCAACTTGCCAGTCTGGTGCTGTTTCCCATGTATCTCGGTATCTGTGCCATATCCCCTGAACTGATCACGCTGGTACTCTCTGACAAATGGGCTGCCGCCATTGTCCCGTTTCAAATTCTCTGCCTGACCAGCCCATTCCGCATGCTGTCGGAAATGATGGCTACCGGGATAACCGCCATAGGTGAACCTGGCAAAAACAGCCAAACGCTGCTGTTAACGATCTTGACTCTTCCTGCTTTTTTCGTTGGGATCCAATATGGTGTTGCCGGGGCATGCTGGGCCTGGTTTGGTATTAGCCTGATCAGTTTCGCTTTCCACCTGAAAATCATTCTGCCAGCATTTGAGCTGAGACCATCGTCGTTCCTGAGCGCTCTTTTACCCAGTCTCTGCAGCTCCATTATTATGCTGGTGGGTTTACTGCTGCTTCGGGATCAGTTGACCGATCAGGTGCATGAGGCCGCCCAAATGTTCCTGATGATTCTGGCTGGAGTGCTCCTGTTTTGTGCCTCACAGTTACTACTTTTTCGTCGCCAGCTTTTTATCACCATTAAGTACTTAAGGCACTAGGGCGGTTAACGATGCAGCTACCCAACCTTGAGCGGCTGTTTATTAATCGCTACCAGACCGTAACCATCAGCGCCTACTGCGCACTCGCGGCACTTCCAAGTCTGATATTTCCACATCCGATAGCCCTGCTACCGCTGGCAGTGATTCCGCTGGGGTTGTTGTTTATCCTGCGCAAACCCTTTGTGGTTTGCCTGATTTTCATTCTCTTCTCCTTTTTCAGGCTTCATGAAGTATTTCCACAGCTGGACCCCATAAAGATTCCGCTATTAACGGCACTGGCCTCATACTTTGTTCTGGCCTGGCATATTTTTCTGACCGAAAAGGTCAAGGTCTACTGGCGACACGAACATACCATTTTTGCCCGGTTTTTCGGCTGGGTTGTGATTGGAATTGCATTTTCCAGCTATCCCCCAGCAGCTTTCGGTGCCTTTACCAGTGTGTATATGAAAATTGGCATCATGGTTTTGGCCATTTCGTGGATGATGACCGAGCACTGGCACTTCAAACTGGCGCACTTTATGATCATATGCTCCGGTCTGGCAGTTGGCGCAGTCACCCTTTATAACAATGCCAATGGTATTGGTATGGTTGAGGAAACCCGTGTCACTATTCCAGGTACCAGCCTGGGTGACCCTAATGATCTGTCGCTGGTTCTCAGCTTTCCGATGAGCTATGCCGTTGCCTACGCCTCTACCAAAGGTACCGGCAGGTTCAGGACGCTCCTTGGCCTGACCGGTATTATCGTCTTTGTTTCATCAATTATTGCTACACAAAGCCGCGGAGGCTTACTGGCGACTGTTGCCGTGTTTGGTATCTTTGGTCTCAGAATCATCAAATCAAAGCTGCTGCTCATTAGTATTGGCAGTTTTGCCTTGATGATTCTGGTGGCTGCTGCCGGCATCAGCGACCGTAAATCCGGTGGGGCTGCAGAGGATGGCATTGATGAGTCAGCCATGGGACGAATCCATGCCTGGGAAGCAGCTTTTAACATGGCCGTGAGGAACCCGATGACAGGCGTTGGCCTGGATCTCTTTCTGGACAATTACTGGGATTATGCAACCCATAGCCGGGCCGAGGGTAAGGCTCATGTTACTCACAGCACCTGGTTTCAGGTTATGTCGGAGTCTGGTTTTGTCGGTTTTGGCCTGTTCGGTTTTATGATTTTCACCGTTTTCATGTCCATAATGGGCTCATTGAAAAGGCTGGACCAAAAAAAAGATACACCAGAATATGATCCCCATATCTCAGCCATTGCAGCAGGAACCTACGCCGGGCTGGTCGGCTTCTGCGTATCCGGGACCTTCTTAAGCCAGGGTTTTCTGTGGCCGGTCTATATTATCACTGCCATAAGTATTGCCATTGCCAATTATACAGATAACCATTTCCGCCGTGAGCAGGTTCAATAACAATTTCCAGCTATCAATCTTGCATCTTGATTTGCAGTCAATATTTTTTAAAATCTGGCATTGTATATTTTTATCATCTTTAAATATTTGACAGCTTTCTAAAACATTTCATCCCCTTTTACCTTTGATTCAATCTTTTGGCTCTACTGGCTTTGCCCGATAAATTATAAATGTCATTATGCAGACCACAATTTCAATTTTGTTGTAAATAATGAACAATTTAAGGCATACGACTGTCTCAATGTTACTTTTTGCCGTTATTATCAGGTAAATCAATCTGAGCCAGCTTGCAACGATGCAAAAAATGATGCAAAAAAATTACCTTTACCCAATAGATTCACCCCATATAAGGCGAGCTGTTTACTAGATTGATTGAGTATACTCCGGTCATGACAAATAATTAATGATAATTAATGAGAACTCAGAAAAATCAGACAAGGCAGGGAGTTACCATATGCTGGAAAACATGAAGGCAAAAATAAAAAAAAGAGACTCTGTGGCAGGAAAGGTTCTGTTTCCCCTATTAAAATCTATTCACAATTTTGAAGTCCCAGTAATCAGACCGATTCATGGATTAATGTATCACCTGCATAAAGTAATTACAGGTGTTTTCAGTAATTTGACTCGTATTTTCTATTGGACTCCGGTGTTGAAATCCCAGCTCGCCAATATCCCGGGAAAGCTCTATCTTTACGACGGCATGCCTCTTCTGCTTGGGCCATTAAAGATTACTTTGGGTGACCAATGCCGACTGTCTGGCCATACTACCATCAGTGGCAGAGCCTCCACTGAGCAGAGTCCCGAATTGAAAGTTGGTAATAATGTAGACATTAGCTGGCAAAATGAAATTTTTGTCGGTGACCGTATTGAGATTGGTGATAACGTTCGGTTAGCCGTTAAAGTCAGGCTGGTTGGCTACCCCGGGCATCCTGTTGATCCGCTAGCCAGAGCCCGGGGAGAACCGGATACGGATGACCAGATTGGCAGCATTATCATCGAAGATGATGTATGGCTGGCAGCTGGAGTTACCGTTATGGGTGGCGTAACCATCGGAGCGGGAACGATTGTTGCGGCTGGCAGTATTGTCACCAAAGATTTGCCTTCCGGAGTTCTTGCCGGGGGAATTCCCGCCAGGGTCATCAAATCACTGGATTTGCCTTCGGAGAGTAGCAATGGCTGATCTGATTGTATTTGGCGAAGACTGGGGGGGCTTACCTTCCAGTACCCAGCACCTGATCAGTCATTTAACGAAAAGACATCGGGTAATCTGGATAAACTCCATTGGCATGAGGTCGCCGCAGCTTTCTTTAAGGGATATAAAAAGAGTCTGGCAAAAGATGCTGGCCATGCTTGAACATACTGGCAATCCAGAGCAAACAACTTCAGAGCACCCCCCCCCCCATTATCATCAATCCCAAAGTTATTCCTTTTCACCAGTTCAAATGGGTTCGCCGACTGAACAAACGACTTTTACTAAAAGACATTAACAGGGCAATAGAACAGGAAGGATTTGATAAGATTATTCTCTGGCTCTCATTACCCAACGCCGTCGATATGGTGGGTAGCTTGAATGAACAGGCTTCTATATATTACTGCGGTGATGATTTTGAAGGCCTTGATGGTGTTGACCATAAAATGGTCAGGCCGTTAGAGCAGGAGCTGGCAGAAAAGGTTGACCTGATTCTTGTCGTCAGCAAAACGCTGGCCAGGAAGTTTACTCACCCAAACACCATCATTCTGCCCCACGGTGTTGATTATCCACTGTTTTCATCACTAACAGAAAGACCCCATGATCTTCCTGAAAATGGCCCCGTTGCCGGTTTTTACGGCAGTATATCTGCCTGGCTGGATACCGATATACTGGTCCAATCCGCCATTGCCCTGCCCAGCTGGCAATTTGTTTTTATTGGCGATATTAAAACCGATGTCTCATCCCTTCAGGCTTTGCCAAATGTACACTTTCTGGGAGCCAGGCCACATCATCTACTGCCCTCCTATATTCAGCACTGGAATGTAGCTCTGCTGCCCTTTCGAAACAACAAGCAGATAGCTGCCTGTAATCCCCTGAAATTGAGAGAATATCTTGCGTCGGGCACTCCCATCGCTTCTACTTCTTTTCCCGCAGCTAGAGAATATGAGAATCTCGTTGCAATTCAGTCACCTAAAGAGCCATTTTCTCGAGTTATTTTGAGGGCCAATGAACAGAAAGAAGATAAAGCCAGGAGGCAGGACAGGGTTTCAACTGAATCATGGCAGCACAGGGCCACCCAGCTTGAGGCACTGATCAACCACTTGTCACGTTAAAGACACACGACTCATTTAATTAATGTCCTCTTAAAACAGAAGCTACAATTTAATTAATAGACATTCGACGCTGATAACAGGGAAGTCACCGTGACTAAGCGATATGGATCCCGCATCTTTGCCCTACTGATGTTTTTCAGTTTATCTTTCCTTTACGGATGCCAGTCACAACTGAATATCAAGACCCTGATGGAGAAGGAGCAAGCAAGATCAACACAGCAAATTACCGATGCCATCGCGCGAATGAATAAAAATGAAAATGCATTACCTATTTCAAAAAATATGTACCGTCGTCAACTATCCATCAATTTCAGCCAACAGGAATTAGAGGTAAATAACCAGCATAAACAAGTGATTGATCTTTTTTTTAATTCTTTACCCGAGAGCCAGCATCTCAACATCATTATTTCGGTAGCCCCCTCTTCTGCAGGACAGCCCTTCAAAACGCTGAATGACTCCTGGGCAAGACTACAGAGTCTCAAAAATATACTGGCGCAATACAGCGACAAAATAGAGCTGGTTTACCAACCTGAACTGGACTTTGATTCAGCCACCATTCATGTGGTGGGAAATGATATTTCCGGAGGTAACAGTGTCCAATGAAATGCTGAGAAACCTCTTCCGACTTCTCAGCGCAGCCTGGCGTCGCCGTTACACTATTTGCGTACCTATTCTCATCATGCCGGTGGTTGGTTTGATTGCCAGTTTTATGGCCCCGAAATATTATGAGGCACACACCACCATACTGCTTCAGAATACCACTGAGCTAAATCCGATTCTGGAAGACTTCACCATATCCACAAACCTGGAAGATCGGCAATTGGCACTGCAAATACTCCTTAAGAGCCGCAAGGTATTAAAGGGCGTTGCCAGAGCCGTTGGGTTTATCGACTATCAATCGACTGAGGAGCAAATAGATGAAGCCATTGATGAACTCTCAAGTTCACTGTCCGTTGTCTTCGGCGGTGAACTGGTCAAAATCTATTATCGAAGTCAGAATAGAACCGACATTAAAGAGCTACTGACCAAAGTTACTAAACACTTCCTCACTCTGGTTCAGGCACCACAAAAATCGTGGCAGGTTGCCTCAACCCAGTTTCTCAAGGATCAGGTCGATACTCGACATCAGGAGCTTTCTGATGCTGAGCTAAAATTATCTGAATACAAGGCAAAGTTCGCATTGGAACTTCCGGAACTCCATAAGGCAAACGTCACCAGACTGGCAGAACTTCGCCAGCTGTTAATGGAAAAAGAGACCGAACTGGTCGGTGCCAAAGCGGCAATGGAAGAGTTCAATGGTAACCTGGCGCAAACCAACCCCGTCATCGGTAAACTTGAAGAGCGAATTATTAACACCCGCACCACACTGAGCATGCTTCGCTCCCGTTATACCGAGAAGCACAGCAAGGTTCAGACCCTGGTACGAGAGCTTGACAGGCTGCAAGCTGAACGCCAGCGAATGATTGCTGAAAGCAGTCAGTTAAAAACGGAAGATGTCCAACGCCTCTGGAACCTGGCGTCATCAACGCCCTCTGTTTCAATGGATAACCCCCAGGGAGGACAGACCACCATACTGGCCTCTCAGCTTCAGGCGGTTCAGGAAGCCAAGGCCAAAGTGAACAGCCTGCAAAATGAAGTGAAAAATATTAAAGAGCAAACCGACCAGCTCCAGAATAAAGTGCAGCAGTTTGCTGAAGTAGAGCGGACTCTTGTTGAACTGCAACGTGACTTTGGCATTAAACAAAAACTGTATGATGATTTTCTTAACCGTTACGTCATGGCAAAAGTGGCGGAAGACCTGAACGCTTATCAGGAGTCAGAACAGGTTAAAATCATCGACGAACCCTTCACACCCAGCAGTCCCAATGCGCTTCCAGCGTCATTATTTATTGTGGCAGGCATCTTTGCCGGTCTGGGTATCGGTTCAGGCCTGGCTGCGATTTCAGAAATATCTGATAGCACCTTACGACTGCAGGATAGTATTGAACGCATTGCGGGAGTCCCCGTTCTGGCCAGGATACCGTCAATGCCCTCAGCGCCAACCCTGGTTTACGACCCGGAAAAAGACTGGTTCGATGAGGGAGAGGTATCGTCATGACAGCGTCTCCCGTTGAAGCACAGCCCGTTGTAGCACAAATAGTCCAGCACCTTGCCCCTGGCGGTATTGAAACAATGGCTTTAGACATACAGCGAAAAGCCAGAAACCCGTCGAATGTTCATATTATCAGTCTTGAGGGAACACCCTCTGAAGCGATTGAGCATTGGCCACGACTTCAGGACATGGAAAGGGTTCACTTTCTGACCAAACCTCCCGGATTGAGTCTCTCGACAGTTACGAAGCTCACACGGCTGTTACGGCAACTTAATGTTGATGTGGTTCATACCCACCATGTAGGGCCACTTATCTATGGTGGAATCGCAGCCAAACTGGCTGGATGTGGCCATGTACATACTGAACACGATGCCTGGCATCTAAACCAGCAAAAACGACGCTGGCTGGTAACAGCCTGCTTCCATTTACTCAAACCTGCCGTTGCGGCAGATGCAGAACTGGTTGCAGCAAGCATTCGACAACATATTCCACTGTTTACGCCATCAGTGGTTCTTAATGGCATTGATACGGATAAATTCCAGCCAGCAGACCAAGCCGCAGCCAGAAATAAACTGAATCTCCCCCTGGATGCGAGCATTATTGGTTGTGCAGCACGTTTTACCGAGGTTAAAAGCCATCATCTTTTGATTGATGCTTTTTCCAGATTACCCGACAGTGCTCACCTTGCTCTTGCCGGTGGTGGAGAACTTGAGCATGAACTCAGAAAGCTAACCAGTCGGCTTAACCTGGACCAAAGGGTACACTTTCTGGGTGTCATTGATGATATGCCCGGCTTCTACCACGCTATTGATATTTTCTGTCTCGCCTCAAAAAAAGAAGGCCTCCCACTCTCGCCGCTGGAAGCCCAGGCTTGCCAGAGAGTGGTTGTCATGACCGATGTGGGGGGCTGTCGTGAGGCGGTTGATCCACAGAGCGGTATCCTGATAAAGGCTGAAAGCACACAGGCATTGGAAACCGCTCTCAAAACACAGCTCTGTTCAGGCATCAATAAAGAAAAACAGGCGTCTGCACGCAACTTTGTGGTTAACCATTGCAACCTGGAGAGAATGATCAGTCAATACGATGACCTGTATTGCGGGAGGCCATTATGATCGAGTGGCTGGCCTTGATTCTCTTCTTCATGGCAGGCATGGTGATTGTGTATCACCATATTGGTTATCCCATTGTTCTGAAATTGATGACACAGGGACTGGAAAACACACTACCCAACTTTTATCAACGACATCATCAAATCACGCCCCTTGATCATATGCTGCCTAGCATCAGTCTGATCATGCCCGCCTATAACGAAGCTGGCACTATTCAGGATAAAATCAGAAACCTTGCGGCCCTTGATTACCCGGACTACAAATTGAAAGTCATCCTGTTTTGCGATGGCTGTACAGACGCTACTGCCCAGCTGGCAAAGGAGACACTGACTGAGCCTGAATGCAGCCATCTGAACTTATCCGTAGTAGAAAAACCGGAAAACGGTGGAAAAGTTGCCGCTTTGAATGAGACCATCAGCCTCTCCCGTTGCAGTGTGGTCGCCCTTTCCGATGTGTCATCACTGTTATCGAACGACAGCCTGTTAATCGTAGCGGCTCACTTAAGCAATGAAAACACCGGGGTAATTTGTGGTAGCTATCACTTTTTACAATCACTCAGTGTTGGCGAGCAGGCTTACTGGCACTACCAGCGAAGCATTAAAGCAAGAGAGAGCGCACTGGGTGCAACCCTGGGTGTGCACGGTGCATTTTATGCCTTTCGCCGTGAGCTGTTTGACCTGATCCCCGCAGACACAATCAATGATGACTTTACCCTTCCGGTACAAATAACCATGAAGGGCTACCGATGCCTTTATGACCCGAGAATCATTGCCATGGAGCTTGAGCAGGCCTGTAATGACATGGATTTCCAACGAAGAAAGCGAATTTCGGCCGGCAATATTCAACAGGCCATTCGTCACGCTGGCTTATTACATCCAAGGTTTGGAAAGATAGCATTCAACTTTTTTTCCGGTAAATTTCTGCGCCCATTCATGCCAGTGTTCCTGTTTATGGCACTGGCATCTTCAGCATTACTGTCTCAGTCATACACTATTTTTCAGATCATTCTTATCATTCAACTGGGCATTTACGGTATCACTGTCTTTTATATATTCCGGCGCACACAACCAGATCATAGAAAATTGAGAGTACTTTTTTACCTGGTATCCGGGCACATGGCCATGGCTATCGGCTTAATTAACTATCTTTCAGGCCAAACCAAAGGCCAATGGAAACGAGTAAATACTGAAAAATAAGGATCCTCAACACGTACTTAAGGAGTGTACTCATGAAAGAGTCAACCTATGTCCATCCTCTCGCCTCAATGTGCAAACGATTAATGGATATACTGATCGCCCTGGCCGGGCTGACAATCACCCTGCCACTATTTCCCTTTATCGCGCTGGCCATTCGTCTTGATAGCCCCGGGCCAATTATTTATCAGCAGATGCGTATTGGCTATCAGAAAGAAAACTATATTCGCCTGTTCATGATGAAAAAATTCAGAACCATGCGGAATGATGCTGAGTCAGGAACGGGACCTGTCTGGGCTCAGAAAAATGACCCAAGGATTACCGAAGTTGGTAACTTCCTGAGAAAAACGCGTCTTGATGAACTGCCACAACTCTGGAATGTACTCGTTGGTGATATGGCTATTGTGGGTCCAAGACCTGAGCGGCCAGGAATGTACAATAAACTGGAAACAAACATTCCGTTTTACAGTGAACGAACCTTTGATGTTGTTCCCGGTATTACCGGTCTTGCCCAGGTAAACATGGGTTATGATGAGACATTGAATGATGTGAAAAATAAAGTCGCCTATGACCATGCCTACGCCCTGGCGTTAAGCAGCCCATGGGAATGGCTGAAAATGGATATTTACGTCATGTTCAAAACCATTTTTGTCATGGTAACCGGCAAGGGGCAGTAAAGCAGTGATCAGCTCTCATGCTGAAACAGAACACTGGCAATCTCATCCAGACCTTGCCTTAAGGCCTCCCGGCCATGCACGCCTGGCTGGTGGGTATCAGCCAATGGCATGGTGTGTATATCACATCGAAGGTTTTCAGGTGATTCATTCTCAGCGGGCCACAACAGCACGTCTGGATATACGCCCGTCATTTCACTCATCCATGACAGTTTATCGCTGATGGACATTTTTCCGACAGCCGACATTTCCTGATTGATGTTGCCCACAAATACTTTCAGGGCCTTACTATTACCAATACTCTCTGCAACCTCTGGCATCAAGATCGCCGGTAAGATACTGGTCATGAAACTACCCGGCCCCAAAATAATCATATCTGACTCTTTTATCCTGGCTACTGCTTCATCAGTCGGTTGTATAGCAGGCAGAATCATCAACTTCTCCGGACATTTTTCCAGAGCATCAATGGTCGTTTCACCAACCACTTCCTTTCCATCCACGATAGCGCCAAGGCGGGCAGGCTCTTCTGACATGGGTATCAACTCTGCATCGACCTGTAACATCTGGCGAATCAGGTTTATGGCATCCAATGGGCGAACACACATTTGATCCATTGCCAGTAAAATCAGGTTACCCAGGTTGTGCCCACTGATATCACCGCTATTTTTAAAGCGATACTCAAACAGAATCCGTGCAAGATTAGGGGTATCCGAACACAGCTGATTAAGGCAATTCCTGAGATCTCCCCAGGCAATACAGCCACTGCCATCCCTGAGTCGACCTGTTGACCCACCATCATCCGTAGTCGTAACAATGCCGGACAGGTGCCCACCGAGAAACCCAAGGCTTGCCATGACCCGACCAAGGCCATGCCCTCCACCAATAGCAACAATCCGGCGACACTGATAAAGTGTTTTTACAGAATACATGGCAAGTTCTTTTATGAGTATAAATACGGTATGTCGCACCTTTCACACAATATTTCAACATTGCTAAGCATTGCAGGCAATAACAGTACCGCTACCAATCACCAGAAGAGTCTGCTGCCTGCCCAGCCTAAAAACTGATATCAGGTTTGTGTTGAACCAATGATGCGTGGCGTTATCAGGAATAAACGCACCTGCTTGATCTTTGACGTTGACTCGGCACGGAACAAATGACCAAGCACCGGAATATCACCCAGCAATGGAACTTTGGTAAGCTTTTCTTCATCCTGTTCTTTATAGAAACCACCAATTAACAGGCTCTCCTGCTCACTGATGATAGCCTGAGTATTAATTGAGCTGTTAGTCACTTCCGGTAGTTTATTGCCGACGTCCTCTGTGCCCTGACTTCCGGTACCATCCTGTATATTGACGCTCATATGAATACGTCGACCCTGCTCTTCACGAACAATTCTCGGGGTAACCTGAACAACTGTACCTGATGTTACCGGAAATAATTCCGAGTCTTCATTGCTGGCCACTGAAACATAGAAAGTGCTGCTGTTATCCAGAATGGCTTCTATGTTATCGAGTGTCAGGATAGACGGCCTTGAAACAATCTTGACCCGCCCTTCATCAGCCAACAGCTGTAAATTCGCATTAAATGACCCGAGAGCACTGGAGACAATGGTTGTGTAATTTGGTGACGGGGCATTGGGATAGGGAGTAAAAGAAAACGTGGTATCACTTGAACTACCGGAATTATTCCAGTCAACTCCCAGAGCTTGCAGGTCCTGCGTATTGATATCAATAATTGAAACACTGATCTCTATCTGGGAAGTCGGTTTATCCAGGGAAGCGACCAGCTCTTCATACATGGGCATCTTGGATTCAAGATCATGGACAATGATCGCATTCAGTCGTGGATCAGCATTGATATAAACTTCCTCGGCTACCGCACCAGCGTTCAGCGGTTCCCCTGCTGATGACGCTGAGTCATCTTGCGAAACGGGTTCACCGGATTTACTGACACTTTCTGCCGGAGTCACTGATGGGTTAGGTGCTCCCTGCCTGGCAACCTGGGCTACACCACCACCTTTAATAATTCTCGTCAGAATCGTAGCCACTCCCGGAACGGTCAGCTGCTGACCTCTGAAAGTAAAGGACTTATCGGTTGCCCAGGCATATTTGAGCGGGAAGGTACGAACCGTCAGTTTACTCTTCTGGCGCTCCCCTTCCTTCGCATCAAGCAACAGCGCTGTCTGAGAAACCATTTCTATATACCGAGGCGGTCCGGAGATAAAGACAAGACCTTCTTGCGGCTGTTCCTTCCAGAAAAAGCGACCATCCCAGATACCAATTTTTTTCAGGGTTTTCTTCAGTTGCTTTATCGGTAAATAGTTTAAGCTGATAATCTGCTGGCTGGAGGCGCTGCCATCATAAACAAACAGGGTATGCCCATCAAAATACCAGATAAAACCATAGATATTGGCCAGATGATCCAGGAAATCAACAGGGGTCATAGGGCCAATCTTGCCATTAATTTCCCCAACAACCCTATCCGCTATGATGGCAGGTATATAATAGCTCGACGCGAAATTCTGCAAAACGTCCTTCAGGTTATCCCCATTCCCGAAATAGGCATACGGACGAACACCAAACGCTGCCAGGGCAGGTGATTCATCATCACCAATAGTACCTTCAAAATCATCAATCGCATCCTGGATAGCCTCCTCTGCAGAAATGACCACGCCATTTCCGAATGGTGCATTCGTTCGCATCATATTAAGGTTTTCTGGAGAGGAATGAGGCCTTTGACTTACCGGTTGACGGTCATCTTTCTGGGCAAAGTTATAATCAAAATCAGATGTTGCTGCATAATGGGTTTGACTGCCATATCGGGAGGTATCTGCCTCTTTTCCTGACAGTTGCCCATCATTTATAAATGGCATTAGCCGTGCACTTTCTGCATCAGCGGATAAGCTACCAGGCCTTGGAGACGCCTTGGCATCCAGAGGCCTTCCCTGATCAAAAGAGGGCATGGCTTTATTGGGGAACACCCTGGCATCCAGAGGTCTCCCCTGCCCAACGGCAGGAAAGCCGGGCTGATCCGGCGCGATCTCGGAAGGAATATCCGATGGAAAATAGATAACCTGCCCTACCCGTAATGCCTCAGAAGTATTCAGCTTGTTATAGCGGGCAAGCTCATTTGCCTCAAACCCATAACTACCGGCAATAACGTCCAGAGTTTCATTAGGACGTACTACATGCTTTCTGGTTTGTGGCTCTTCAGATGACCAATTCGCCAGCGCCTGAAAGGTAATCGCCAGTAAAAGGGACAGGATTATCAGGGTATTTCTTATAAAGCCCATCAGACGCGTGCCTCCATGCTCATGTCTGCTCCAGCTTATTCAACAGCCCTTAATGAATAGATGCCTTGTAATGGTTGTACAATATCAAAACTGTCAATTAAAGTTTGTTACACACCAGTTTATCGGAAAACAAACCGGATTCACCAGCATTTCGTCAAAAAAATAATTAACATGAGAAAAATCCGTTAATCACTCTATATACCGGCCGAAAGAACGAAATGATTAAATTATCAGGTGGGCTTTATCATGACAGCATCAGTCTCTTTCAGTAACGGCATTTCAGGTATTTCAAGGATCGACAATGCCTCGATCCACTCAGATTTTCCGAAATCAAAATCAAATTTCAAACCCTCCGGCGTCAACGTTCTTGACCACACCTGGCTGGCCCTGGAAAAGAACCGTAATTACCTGAAACGTGAGTTTGATTTTGCCACCGATGTTTCCGGCCAGAATATCTATTCAAGTCCTGAGGAGCACTACCGTTTCACACAGGAAGCCATCGATTCACTTTCTGCCTTTATTGGGCAACTGCCTGAAAACAACAGTAATACCAAAATAATGAAAGAAGCCCTGTCAGTAATTGAAAAAGCCAAAGCAGACAGTGAATATTTAATGATGTGCCGCAATGTATTGATTGCCAGCTAAAGGATTAGTGAAATGGATCAGTCATTAAAAACCTGGATGCTGTCACAGGCATCCTATTATATTGAATATCTGCAGCCCAGAAAATCCATTGCGCTATTAGAGGCGCTGATGTCAATAGACCGGAAAAACCCCGATATTTATCGCATGCTCAGCTATGCCTACCTACAGGCAGAACGACCTGAAGAATCCATTCGTGCAGCCGATAATTTCCTAAAATACGCAAGGCCTGGCAGTGATACTCGGGCTATAAAATGGATCAAGGGGCGAGCCCTGCTCAAGAAGAAAAAAGCGGCACTGAGCCGCTGATCTTCAAGACCATAGCCAGCCCCATAACAGCGGCGCACCTCTCATGGCACAACTGTTACCCGGGCTGAATATAGGCGGCAGAAACGATCTGGTACTGGCAGGCCTGTTGGTATCCATCATCGGGCTTATTATTCTGCCGATGCCCACCCCCCTGGTGGACTTCCTCATTGCATTGAACATGGGGATCTCCACAATACTTCTGATGACATCCATCTACCTGAAGTCACCCCTGGAATTCTCATCTTTTCCGGGAGTACTTCTTATAACGACCCTCTTCCGTCTGGCTCTGTCCATTACCACCACCCGCCTGATCCTTCTTCAGGCAGATGCCGGTGAGATTGTATATACCTTCGGTAACTTTGTGGTAGGGGGTAACCTGGTAGTAGGTATCGTTATCTTCCTTATCATTACCATTGTGCAATTCCTGGTCATCACCAAGGGTTCTGAACGTGTTGCAGAAGTCAGCGCCCGTTTCTCTCTGGATGGTATGCCTGGTAAGCAGATGAGTATCGATGCTGACCTGCGTGCCGGGGCCATCGAAATGGAAGAAGCCCAGCGACGTCGTGAGCTGGTTACCAAAGAAAGCCAGCTGTTTGGTTCTATGGATGGAGCCATGAAGTTCGTAAAAGGTGATGCCATTGCCGGTTTGATCATCATCTTTGTCAACATTACCGCTGGTGTTGCCATTGGTACCAGTAATGGTATGAGTGGCAGCGAAGCTCTCCAGCTCTACGCTATCTTAACCGTAGGGGATGGACTTATCTCCCAGATACCGGCTCTGCTGATATCCATTACCGCCGGTATTATTGTCACCCGGGTATCCAATGAAGATGCCAAGGACCTTGGTAATGAGATAGGCACCCAGCTTACCGATAAGCCAAAGGCCCTTATGGTTGGAGGAGCACTGTTACTCGGCTTTGCCCTGATCCCCGGCTTCCCGACACTGACTTTCATGGCTCTCGCTGGAGCGATCGGTGGCGGGGGCTACTATCTAATGAAGAAAGTGGAAAAAGCCAGAACCGCTGAGGAAGATGGCGGTATTCCTGCCATGGCCGCGGCAACAGAAACCCCCAGTGAGGCCAAATCCAGACTGGACCAGCAGGAAGAGTTCACCCAAACCCTGCCCCTGATTATTGATGTCCCGACCTCGGTACAGAAAAGCCTGAACACAACCTCCCTGAATGAAGAGCTGCTGAAAGTCCGGAAATCACTGTACATGGATCTCGGTGTGCCTTTTCCCGGTATACATCTTCGGTTTAATGACGCCATGGATGAGAATACCTACAGCATACTTCTGCAGGAGGTTCCCGTTGCATCTGGCTATTTCAAACCAGGCTCTCTGTTCGTGAGAGAGAGTAATGAGCATCTGGACATGCTGAAGATCCCTTATGAAGTTGGTGATGCGTTTCTACCCAGCCTGGACTCTCTCTGGGTCACTGAAAGCCAGCAGGACAAACTTGAGCGCAATAACGTCAACTTTATGGATTCCTCAAAAATCCTGACGTACCACCTGGCACATGTTCTGAAGAAATACGCAGAAGATTTTGTGGGCATTCAGGAGACACGTTACCTTCTGGAAAAAATGGAAAGCACGTTTGGGGAACTGATAAAGGAAGTCCAGAGACTGTTACCGGTTAACAAGATCACCGAAATATTCCAGCGCCTGGTCTCTGAAGACATCTCGATCAGGAACCTCCGCTCCATTCTGCAATCTTTGGTTGTCTGGGGACACAAGGAGAAAGAGGTGGTTCAGTTAACCGAGTATGTCCGCTCATCATTGAAGCGCTACATCAGTTACAAGTACTCTAACGGTAAAAATATGCTGCCGGTGTACCTGCTTGACCAGGATGTCGAAGATACCATCCGCTCCGGTATCCGCCAGACCTCAGCAGGCAGCTACCTGGCACTTGATCCATCGACCTCAGCCCAGTTTGTGGAAAACGTCAAGCATTCTGTTGGCAAAATAGGCCATCTTGAGCATAAGCCTGTCCTGATCACCTCAATGGATATACGGCGCTATGTCCGAAAACTTCTGGAGCTGGAAGTCTATGACCTGGCAGTGCTATCACACCAGGAGTTAACTGAAGAGATTACCGTTCAACCACTGGGCCGCATTTCTCTTTAATGGATGGGTGCTCAGAACGGTTTGGCAGGAATGCTTTTTGTGCAGTATCTCAAGGGGCAATCAAATCAACTCTCATTATTTTCTCTCTTAACTTTAGTCACCACATTACTTCCCCCCCTGAAAAAGGGGGTAGAAGTAATGTTAAATGAGGGAGAAAAGGGAAATGACAACTAACGAACTAATGCAAAGACCAGCTGGTCAATAAACTGCTCTTCTTTATAAACATGCTTTTTCATCACACCTTCAAGCTCAAAACCGCATTTCTCCAGCACACGGCGAGAACCATCATTACGTGCCTGTACATCAGCGAAAATACGAACCAGCCCCATCTCATCAAATGCATACTGGCACACATAAGAAAGCGCTGCGGACATAATGCCTTTACCCCAGTGATCCTCAGAGACCCAAAAGCCAATCTCTGCACCAAAACGGTGAACATCCAGTTGAACTACAAACCCAATCTCACCTATGGCTTCGCCGCCAAAGTCAATCGCAAAGCGGGTTTTGGTCTCATGTTCTTTAACATGCTGAACCCAGGCCCTGGCATGTTCTATGGTATAGGGGTGTGGAAAAGTATCCCGAAGGTTCCTGGCTATATTGACGTTATTACCATGCTTGGCCAGAGATATCGCATCGCCGTAAAGAAACCTTCTGAGGCAGTAACCATTACCCAAGTCTATATGCATATCATTATCCTGATAGTCAGCTATCAGGTAAAACATCGGCAAAAGCACCATGGGCTTTATTGATATTTCTGTAACCCATTGATATGTCTTAATAAACCGAGGATTATCCAACCAAGCTGAAGTTTTAGTTTATCTAATCCATTTAGCAGGCTTGATTTTATAAAAGGGAAATAAAGATGAAAGCCCCAAGCATCTTTGAAGTTAAATTATAATATCAAATATCATTTTTCCTTCAAAACTCAGACAATTTTATTATTCTTATTTCTGATTAAAGATAATATTGTGATTGCATATTAATAGAATTAAACACTCTAATTAACATAAATCTAAAGCACTCTTTAAAAACCTCAAAAACACTAACCCTGAATAACCTGTTTAAGAGTGACTACAGCCTTAAAATGGCTGTAATCACGGCATTCACAATTACCGATTCTTGCTGATAACTTCCTTACCCTTTACCCACACTTTCGTTATATTCTGCCGGTGAGCGGTTGTAATAATCTTTTCCAGAATATCTGAAGGCTCATCCAGTGCTTTCCAGATTTTCAAGTCACAATCCTGAATATTGCCATCCACTAAAACAGCATCGAACCAAAATCCCTTTTGAAACAAACCAATGGGTTTATCAAGTGCTTTTCCTCCTCCGGCAGTGGCTAACCAGAAAGCTTCAAGAAAAGATATTCTGGTACCGGGCTCACCTCTTACGTCAGATGCCAGCCTCGCTGAAGTACCTTCCTCCCGGACTCTGGAATGACTGACCGCATCAAAGCATGATCGCAACATGGAAGGCGTAACACTGGCCGCAACATCGCTGCCCAAACCACAGTGCAGTCCCCTGTCGAGAATCTCTCTGGTTCCCAGGGCGGCATTGGCAAAATACATGTTTGAAAGAGGACAATGGGCAATAATGGCACCGTGTTCCTGAATTTTTTGAGTATCTCTCTCAGTCAGGAATATAGAATGGGCCAGAATCGTCTTTCTTCCTAACAACCCTGTTCTTTCATAGATACTGATATCGGTTTCACCATATTTCTGACAGCTGTACTCCCTTGTCCAGTCACTTTCAGAGCAATGAGTCTGAACGTAACACTCATTCTCTGTAGCAAACTGCCCTAATTCCTTAAGCAGCCCTTCTGTACAGCTTGGTATAAACCGTGGTGTGACCACCGGTGACACCAAACCATCATTGCCAACCATACCGGAGACATACTGATAAAACGCTTCAGTTTCATAAAGGCTCTTCTGAGCACTCTGGCGATAGTAATCAGGACAATGTTCCGGGTTATCCATGCAGACTTTACCAATAAAAGCCCGCTGCCCCTTCTCCAGACAAAGGTCTGCAAGCACTTTGGACGGCTCAAGATGAATGCTGGAGAAGTACACCGCACTGGTTGTCCCACTGCTTAATGTTGACTGCACCAGATCTCTGTAGACATGCTGGGCAAAATCCAGGTCCTGGTACCGAGCCTCAAGGGGAAATGTATAATTTTCAAGCCAGTTATACAGTGGTAAATCCAACCCCTTACCCATTTGAGGCCACTGTGGTGCATGACAATGAAGGTCAACCAGCCCTGGAATAAGGTATTGCTGGTCAGTCAGCCGGAGAATGCGCCCCTGACATTCCAGAAACTCAACGATAGGACTATTGTTGTACTCTGACGGTTTTGCTACCCCGAGAATTTCACCTTCAACATTAATGGTAATCAGGGCATTTTCAAGAAATTCAAACTCTCCGGGCGCCGGGCAATGGAAAGCATTGCCCAGAATACCGAAAAGAATATCATCGTGATTCATAACACAGCCTGTGGACTCGCTGGATTCAAAGAAAGCATTTATAAAAAATGAGCGTGATTCAAAAAGAAACCACGCTCATTCGATAAATTAACAGTAAAGCCTGCTGTGACGCAGAAATCAGGCCCTGACATCCATTTGATCAACGGTATCCAGTGCCAGAGTGATCATATCATTCAACGTCGTGCGGCGTTCATCCGCGCCTAAAGCCTCATGACGGAGAATATGGTCAGTAACCGTGCAAATTGTCAGTGCCCTGGCGCCCAGTGCCGCTGCTGCACCGTAAAGAGCAGCCGCCTCCATCTCTACCCCCAGAATGCCATGACTGGCCATCAATGGGTACAGATCTTCATCAGGTCGATAGAACAGGTCAGAAGAGAACAGGTTACCTACCTTGACTGACAGCCCCTTCTTTTCTGCCTGCTCAACAGCCGTGCGAAGCAGCGAGAAATCAGCCAGTGCCGCAAAATCATGATCCCTCAAACGGATTCGGTTCACTTTTGAGTCCGTACTGGCCCCCATACCAATCACCAGATCCATCAGTTTTACATCATCATGAATGGCACCACAGCTACCAATACGAATCAGGTTCTTAACCGCATAGACGGTAATCAATTCATGGAAATAAATGGATGCAGAAGGTATTCCCATACCATGCCCCATAACGGATACCGGCTTACCATTATAGGTTCCGGTAAAGCCCAGCATTCCCCTGACGTTAGTGACTTCCCTTGCATCATCCAGATAGTTCTCAGCGATGAACTTGGCGCGAAGCGGATCCCCTGGCATCAGAATGGTTTCTGCAAAATCCCCGGGCTTCGCGTTAATGTGTGCAGTACTCACTGACTTAAACTCCAACAATACATCTTTCTGAAACGTTATTTGATCGAAGCCTGCCGCCGCCAATAAACAATGGAAGTCGACAGGCTTGAATATTTAGCTGCCAAGACCAACCAGCAAACCAGCAATAGTGCCACTCATCAAGTTGGCAAGAACCGAGGCCAGAAGCGTTTTCATGGCTAACGTGTTCATTTCCCTTCTACGTCCGGGCACAAGACTGCCAAGACCACCAACCACCATGGCCACAGAGCCGATATTGGCAAAGCCGCAGAGTGCGAAAGTCACAATGGCCTGAGTCTTCGGGGAAAGTTCAGAGGCAACTTTCACGTAATCGATATAGGCCACAAACTCATTGATAACGATTTTCTGGCCAATAAAAGAAGCCGCCTGTGTCGCTTCATTCCAGGGCACTCCCATCACAAAAGCCAGTGGTGCCAGAAGATAACCAAGAATACTCTGAACAGTAAGGGCTTCAAAACCGAACAGGCCTCCAACTCCTCCCACAATACCATTAACAAGAGCGATCATGGCGACAAAAGAGATCAGCAGTGCGGTGACACAAGCCACCTGCTGTAAGCCAACCATGGACCCTTGAGTTATGGCGTCCAGGATGGATTCCGGTTTCTCATCTGACTGGTCGATGACATCATTGACGTTATTGGCCGGTGTCGACGTTTCCGGACAAATCAGTTTGGCAAACAGCAAACCTGCCGGAGCCGTCATAAAACAGGCGGTCAGAATGTATTTGATATCAATACCCAGATTGATGTAACCAATCATGGTGCCGCCAGCAACCGAGGCCAGACCGCCGGTCATCACGGCAAAAATTTCGGAGCGGGTCATTCCCTGGACAAAGGGCCTGACCATGGAAGGCGCTTCAATTGGGCCTACAAAAATATTGGCTGTTGCCGAGAGTGATTCAGCACGGCTGGTACCCAGCAGTTTATGCAATACACCACCAATCACATTAATAACTGCCTGCATAATATTTAAATAATACAGAACAGAGATTAATGCACTGATGAACACCACAACAAACAGAACATTAATGACAAAAACAAAACCAACTTTATACTGGGCCAGATCCCCAAATACAAATGCCAGGCCATCATTGGCAAAATTAATAACACTTTGCACACCATTGGATGCAACCTGTAAAACAGTTTGACCTGCCGGAACATACATTACAAATACACCAAAGGTAACCTGAATAAGTAATGCACCCAATACAGTCCATACATTTATCGCCTTTCGATTTTCCGAAAAGACTACGGCAATCCCGATCAGCATTGCCATACCAAACAGGCTCATGAAGATTCCCATGAGTGCCCCCTTCAAACAAACAAGAAAAACGGTTTAACAGCTTTCAATGAAAACAGCACAAGAAATAAGGCAGGCCTTAATTGCCCCTATATTGATTCAATAGGGGCACAGCAAAAAAGGACAATTGTCCGCCAGAGGTACTTTTTTGTGAAAAATTGAACATTTTTTGATTTATATCTGTATTTCTGAAAAAACCCGATCAAGGTTGATAAATCTGAAAGCACTACCTTCCTTTTCCAGAACGCCCTCATCGATCAGGCTCTTCAGAATCCTCCGGTAAGCCCGGGATGAAGTACCCAGACTTTCAGCTTCAACATCCTGAGCGATCTGGAACAAGCCATGACCCGCCGCATCAGAAAGATCAACGAGACTCTTGAGCGCATTAAAGCGAAGACCATAAAGTATGTTCTCCATAGCCCTGGTTACCGTCGTATGATAGCGGTTTGACATCAGGGCCAGAAAATCCAGGGCAAGATCCGGCATTTTGGTCAAAGCCCCCAAGACTTTCTCTCTGGAAAGCTGATAACCAACCACCGGGTTAACGGCAATAACGCTCAGCATATGTGTTCCCGAGCCACTGAACAGCTCCATCTCTCCCAGAACACCAAAGTAATTCTCTTCCTGTCCCAGGGTATACTTTCTTCCAGATGCAGAAACATACTGCACTTTAATATCAGCCCCGGAAACCACTACAAGTGCATTGGCTTCCCCCCCCTGAAAACAGATTACCTGCCCTGCTGCATATCTGACCGGCTTTCCGCCAGGTATCGTCAGTAATCGATGGTAGATCTTTGCATCAAAATCCCGGAGCACAACTCCTCCCCAAGAGAGACAATCAACTCTTTGCTATAGACTCACGACTTAGTTCGTTTTTTAACTGCGATAAATCAGACGTTAATTAATTTCCGTCCCGATTTATTACCCGTTACAACGCACTGTATTGCTGCGATCATGCCACCACACAAGCATGTATCCAGCGGGAAATTCATTGCTTTTTTCAGTTGGCTTCCAACTTTTTATAGAGCATGCCAAGCACATCCCACTTATGCATTGTCCATTGTGGTGAAAGCAGGTACTGTCTTTCCCCGGAACCTGTCAACCGGTGAAACAGCAAACCCTCTGGAGCCCGAAGGATCATCTTTGCCAGCACATCCGTGTAAGACTCCATGGATAATTCCCGAACCTGCGCCCTGCGCCATTGACGGGCCATTTGAGTGCCTTTAACGATATGAAGAGGGTGAATTTTAATAGCATCGACACCTAAACCAATGACCCGGTCAAAACTGACCAGACTGTCTTCAGGCTCTTCCCCCGGAAGACCGACAATCAGGTGAGTACACAGCTTTAATCCATAGTTCTTGGCTCTTATCACCGCATCTTCATAATCGCTGAAGGTATGACCACGGTTAATGGCTTCAAGCGTAGGATCAAAGCTGGATTGAAGGCCAAGCTCGAGCCAGACCTCATACCCCTGAGCCTGATACTCCGACAGCAGTTTTAACACCGGATCCGGTACACAGTCAGGCCGGGTACCTACGGCAAGCCCTATCACACCGGGCTGAGCCAGAGCCTCATCATAATAGCGTTTGAGATCTTCCAAAGAGCCGTAGGTATTACTGTAAGACTGGAAGTAAGCGATAAACTTTCTGGCCCCCGTTCGGACTCCCACCTTCTCCTGTGCCTGGCGAATCTGCTCGGAGATTTCTCCCGCTTTGGTGCTGCCGGGGCTGAAAGAAGCATTATTACAAAACGTACAACCACCAATACCTTTAGTGCCATCACGGTTTGGGCAGGTAAATGACGCATTCACCGAAACTTTGTGTACTTTTTCTCCGTACTTCTGCCGAAGGTAACGGCCAAAAGTATTCACGAAGCGGGTCATGTCCATAGCGAGTTATTTCGTCATCAAAAATCACTACAAAATACCGACAGACCCTTGTTTAGCCTATAGGGAATTTAACGCATGACTTAATGGCCAATGCTTAGCCTGAATTTTTTTTCATTCTTTCCAACGCTTCCTGAACGACTGCACGTGCCTCATTTTGACAGGCATCCATTGCGTCAGGGTCATCGGGAGCTACACGCCATTCAATAATTCTTTTTGCCAGCTTCCTCGCCATCACACCGACAAGATCATCCAGATAAGACTCATCGAACATGGCCAGTGGCATAAATCTGAAATGAACTAACAACTGCTCAGGTTTATCAGGTTCCTTCATATGTATGGCAAAATCGCCGGCATCAGACGTGCTTTGACTGATCGTTAACGTAAAATGCTCACCGCTCATAGTATTCTCCCGGCTGTACTAGTTTCAGTTGTCGGCGGTGATACAGGTGGCTTTATGATCTTCAGACCAGCTGTCAGCTTATTTAAGCCAACAGCATTATTGAGCAAAAGATGGGCCTTCCATCTTTTTATAATCTCTATTCATAATCTAAACTGAGCTTTATAAGGACTAAAGCATTAGCGAACAATGCCGCCAAAAATGGCGATATTTTATCATTTACCAGAAGCCAGCTTGCACTGGGCAACGGAGAGCCTGACTATGTCACTCATTACCAACAAGGATATTGATAACCTACCCTCTGATCACTCAGGCCAGGTAGGTAATGTCAAACCGGTAGATCGTATTGATCCAATGCAATCTCAGGAGTTTTCAAAGCTTGTACAAAACAAGGAAGACAATAAGCTTGCCGAAGCAGCTGCAGAAGATGGGGAGATTACCCCAGAAGAACTCCAGAGACAGATCCGTGAAAACCTTTTTAAAAATGGATTCAATAAAGCCCTCGAAAAAGCTAAAGAAATAGCCAAGGAACTCAGACAGGGATAGGCATCTGGGCCGCTGCCATTTTTAACAAAAGGTAGCTAGAACTTTGCAGTAATAGCTACACAATCTAATCAGGGGTTCTCAATTTCAATATAATAAATTTAGCGACAGGAACTATCTCTGCAGATATTTAATACCGTGCAGATAATATTGTGATGTACAGGGATGTGGCCAGCATGTCAATTCAGTCCTCCAACATTATTCCTCTGAGCCCAGATGGTGACAACAAACCACCGCAAAGCATTCTATTTTCCGAGTTAAATCAACTGGTTCAAGAAATCATTTATCCTGAGTCCGACACGCTGTTTGCTGTTTTATCAACTAAATTACAAACCAACCTGGAAGACATCAAAAACGATCAGGACATGATGCGCTGGATCGATATCAAAAACCGTTTGAAGAAATCTGAATCTTCAATTAAAAAAAGCTTCCTCGATCATTTGACCAGCACAGACAATGAACAGCCTCAACCGCAAGAAGGCGTCTTAACGCTTGAATTACTGGATAATTCTGAACTTGATCATCAACTCCTCTGGCTTTCTGCAACCAATGATTTTGAGAGCAGTAAAAACTCTGAACGTATTTGCAGAATCAAAAGCAGTCTCGAGAGCACCTATCCCCGGCATGACGGCACTTACCCTGCGACCCCGGAGCGTATCTGCGAAAGTTTCGCCATGGCTCTGGAAAGTCTCCATCCGGATCGTGACATTGAACAACAATTGTTCTGCTGGTTTGCCAGCCATCTTAGTAAAGCAGCTGATGAACTCTGGCTTAAAGCCGACCAGTTAATTCTCCATAAAGGGCTGGGTCCCAAACAGTCATCTTCGGTTGAGCGATCGAAAGCAAACACAGTCTACGACCCAAGTCACCCAAGTCACAACCCCGTATCTTCATCCCGCTTCCCGGACCGAACACAACCAACTCCTCAACAGAATTACTATCCAGACATTGATAATCCACAGTTTCTGGATAGCTTTGCTGAGAAGCTGGTATCCCGGCTGGAAAACATGCTTGCAGAAGACGAGCTCATCCCTGAGGCCAAGGCTAACAGGGTCAGGGCTATTGATCTGGCCAATGTCCTCAGCTCACTGCAACTGGAAATTCTTGAACAACACGTTTCAATAAAAAACCTACACAACTCAGTGGTCGATGCCCTGGAAATACAGGGAGTTAACCCAAACCTTTCACGCCATCATGAAGACCTCATCAATATGGTTGGCTGGTTGTTTGAGTACATTCTGGATGATCACAACCTGCCTGATGAGGTAAAAAAAACCATTGCATTATTGCAGATCCCGATTTTAAAACAGGCCATCCTGAATGATGCTTTTTTAACCGACAGAAAGCATCCGGCCCGCCTTTTATTAAACGACTTGACGTCTGCAGGAATGCTGTATTGCCGGGACCCTCAATTAACCAAACATGTGCTGCTACTGATTGAGCATACTGTCCGCACCATCATCTCTGACCACAGTGAAAACCCCGATGTACTTCAGGAATGTCTTGATGGATTTCAATTCAACCTGAATATCATCCTGCAGCCAGAGCCTGAGAGTTCAAAAAACCAGCCTGCGGAACCCAACGAACAACCAGAGGAGATCCTGGCAACAGAGTCCGACGATGACTATACCATTGACTTTCAGGCCGAGAGTCCCACGGAAGATCACTCCGAGGAAATTATTCTTTCCTGCGGACAGTCCGGGCTGAGCCTGGAAGATCCACTCTTGTCTGAACCCAACCCAGAAGCAACCGAAGGCTCTCAGGCGCTTGAACTGGTCCTTGATGAACAGGATGAAGTGGCTGACGCGCAGGAGCACCACGCCTCATTTGCCCCGGTCATCATTGATGGACTTCATCCGGGTCATTGGGTTGAATTTATTGGCCAAGGCGACGCACATCATCTCCGCTGCAAGCTTGCCCGGCTCAGTAAAGACAGTCGTCGATATATTTTTGTCAACAGCTCGGGAATGCGTGTTGCAGAGCGTTCTGGAAGCGAACTCAAAAAGGAAATCAAAGACGGTTCTGTCCGTATTCTGGAAGAGAACCCTGTTTTCGACCGGGCTATACAGGCCGTTCTTAAGCGATTCAAAAAGCATTAGTAACGCTGCCTGGGATAGCCACTGTAAGGCAAAAGCTGAAAAAGGTGAGAACTGTTCAGGCCTGTTTATCTCAACACGGGCATAGACATTGATTATTGGGCAGGCAACTGACTAAAGCACTGGAGTTTAATGGCGAAAAACTAATTTACTATCGATTTGTACAGGAAGTCTTATGATCAATCTGGAAAATTTACATCAAATTACCGACGGTGATGAGGTGCTTCTGGAAGAGTTGTTATCAACATTTTTCCAGAGCACCCGGGAAGACATTCTGAATTTGAAAGCTGCGGTCAACAATCAACAAACGACCCTTGTTGCCAAATTTGCCCACCGGATTAAAGGTGGTGCGGCCATCGTCGGAGCGGAACAACTGGCAATAATTGCCGGAGACCTTGAACAATCAGGGCAACAAGTGGAAACAGATCGTTTTGACCCTCTTTTTCTTCAACTGAACGATACGTTTAACAGCATTGAAGCCCTGTACCCTGATCTATGAAAGGGGCTGACTGGTCTGGCTGAACAGGCTCAAGCCATAACGGGCAAAAAAGTGTAGCGATTGAACAATCGATTGCATACAAATTTCACCCGATTAATCCACTTACCAGGGAATCACTGAGCCATCATAACTGATGAACTGGCCGCTGCTTTTTAAAGAAAGTTGATCAATAACCTTGCGAATACCCCTGATAGATGTTTCTGCATCAATCAGTGCATTGACGCCACCCATATCCGTTTGAACCCAGCCCGGATGAAAAATACCAACACTGATACCCTTTTCAGCCAAGTCAATGGCCAGACTCTTACCCACAGCATTTAATGCAGCCTTGGCAGAGCGATAGAGGTAACTTCCTCCTTTGTGATTGTCTCCCATACTGCCCATTTTGCTGGACATCATGATGATTTTCTTCTCGTGACTCAGGGCTACTTTTTCCACCAGAGCCTGTGTAACCATCATCGGGGCTACCGAATCAACCCTTAAAACCTCCATCCATGGGTCAACAGTCACCTCATCATAAGACAGACCAGAAGGGCCATAAATGCCGGCATTATTGATCAGGATATCAATGGGCTCTTCAATCACATACTGCAGATTATGGATCATTCCGGGCTGGGTAATGTCCAGAGGAACCAGCTCAAACTGGTAGCCCGCACTACGTTTAAGCTCCAGCAGTTTCTGCGACTGTTCCGGAGAGCGGCAACAACCATAAACCTTCGCACCCTCCGCAAGATATTGACGGCACAGTTCCAGACCCAGCCCCCGGCTAACGCCGGTCACCACCACTATTTTCTGCATACAGACTCTCCCGGATAAACTGGCAGCTTCCGGTAGAAATAAAGCTGAAGCCGCCGATAAATTATCTTACTAGCAAACCAGGCAAGAAACGTACAACACATTTTATGATGACAAACCGGGGATGGAAAAGATGCCTCCAAAAATAACTGGCGACAACCAGACATCTTATATACCTGCACAAGAAGGGCATACCTCCCCTGCTAATCACAACGCCAATCATAAAGGACGCCAGGTCAGCGAAGCCAGGGCGACTCCCCAATCGGGCAGAACCGCTAATGCAACCAGCAATCTGGCCGTTGGTCAACGTCAGGTTGAGTCTTTATCACTTGATCATCTGGAAGTGATCAAAGCACTTGCAAAACAAGGCCAATGGGGCGGTGTTTTGTCCGCCATTTTTGCTTGTAAAACAACGAATCAATTGAATGAAGCTCTGGCCGCAATAAAAACAGTCAGCCCTCTGCCCAACGATATTCACCAGGCAATAAGCGATTGCTTTGGGGACCTCTACACAAAGGAAGCCAGTAATACTCTGACAACAGGACTACTCACACCATGACACTCGAAAACCTGGGCAGTCTCGATCTTATTATGCAAAAGTCCGATGAACATGACAGCCCGCTGGGTTCCATGATCAGAATAGCGGTGGACAGCTTTATCCAGACACACTCGCTAACAGCGGTGAATCGAAATCAAATGGTCAATAGCATCACCCAGAAAATTCACGAGCAGATCAATCAAGTGATGTTTGAACAGGAAGAGCTACTGTCAAAAGACCCGGTATTAGCGGAGAAAATAGCTCAGGCACGCAATCAACGGCGAATCGAGCAAAATTATCTTCAGGAAAAAAGCCAACGCTCTGAACAAGCTTCCTAGTTTTTTATGCCAAAAAAAGGGGCTTACTCAGCCCCCTCATAAAACCTGATCAGACCAGCAATAAAGCAATGGTTGCCAGGCTGAGAATCAACGTACCACCATAACAGGCCACTTTTACCCCAACCCCCGGGTGGAAGCCCAGATCGTGGGCACCGTGGTAAATACGGTGAATACAGGCCCAGTAAGAAGGCACCAAAGCCACCATCAGTGCCAACTTGCCAATCCAGCTCTCCAGAAAGAACGCTGACATTCGCTCGTAAGAGAGCGCTTCTGCCGGAATAATTTCCAGAGGCACGCCCAGACCAACCACAAAAATAATGGCCGGAAAGAAAAAGGCGATAGTAGTGCCACCAGCCCCGAACAGACTCCACAACAGAGGTTCAATATGACGTTTATTACTCATGTTCCCTCTCCTATCCCCGTCAAAGTCCCATAGTGGCCGCAGCCAGAATGATGGCAGAAACCACCGCCAGACCAACGTACATCAACTTGTTAACCACACTGTCTTTTACCATTTTACGAATCTGCTGTGGCAGAACGCGGGGCGTCATATCGAAATAGGTGACGGCATGGTAAAGGGTGAGGCCCAGGGTAACCACAGTGAACAGAATCATTAACGGGTTGGCCTGGAAGGCAAGCCAGCTATCCCAGGCAGCTTCACCTTTAATCAGCTGAACCAGACCGACAAACAGGTTGATGGCATACAGACCATCAACTACGCAGGATGATTCCCGTACCATGTAATGACGGTAGAAGGGATGATCCATATACCAGGTGCGCTTCATAGGGCGCACATAGGGGCGACGACTCATCACTTGTCTCCTTTACGTGGCATCAGGAAAGAGAGCGCCCAATCCTGGGAACCCTGCAGTTTGTTCTGGTTGATGGCCGCGGCCGGGTCTACATTCTTTGGACAAACCTCAGAACAGTAGCCCACAAAAGTACAGGACCAGACACCATTCTTGCCCTGAATCACTTCAGTACGCTGCTCATAGCCATCATCCCGGCTGTCCAGGTTATAACGGTGCCCCAGGGCAATCACCGCAGGCCCGGTAAACAGTGGGTTCAAACCCATCTGTGGGCACGCGGAGTAGCAGAGCATGCAGTTAATGCACATGGAAAACTGCTTATAAAGGCCCAGCTGCTGAGGCGTCTGCTTATTCACACCCTCTTCAACCGGCTTCTCCATCGCATTGATGATGTAAGGTTTCACTGACTCCAGCTTCTTGATGAAGTCTTCAGAGTCAATCACCAGATCCTTTTCGATCGGGAAGTTAGCCAGTGGCTCTACCCGAATGGTGTTCGGGTAGTAATCCCGGAGGAAAGTTTCACAGCCAAGCTTTGGTGTACCATTAATGACCATTCCACAGCTGCCACATACCGCCATACGGCAGGACCAGCGGTAAGCCAGGCTGGAATCCAGTTCATCCTTGATATGCTCAAGGGCATCCAGCATGGACCAGGCTTCCACATAAGGAATAGTGAAAGTGCCAAATGTCGGCTTGTCATCGGTTTCCGGGTTATAACGCAGAATCTCGATGGTTATGGTTTTCTCACTCATGGGGCCTCCTTACTTCCCTTCGCCGTTTTTCTCAGCCGCCGCGCCATAGACGCGCTCTTCTGGCTGGAAGCGAGTTACATTCACGTCTTCATATTCCAGACGAGGCTTGGCATCACCGTTATAGAAGGTGACGGAGTGTTTCAGGAAGTTGACATCATCACGGGCTTCGAAGCCATCAATACGCTGGTGCGCACCACGGGACTCCTTACGTTCAACACCACCAATGGCCATACACTCAGCAACCATCAGGGAGCTTTGCAGTTCAAAGGCCTGCAGCAGCTCAGTATTGAAGACCTTGCTCTTGTCTTCCACCTTGACGTTTTTGAAGCGTTCACGCAGTTCGGAGATTTTGTCCAGACCGGCCTGCATCTCTTCACCCACCCGGTAAATACCGAAGCTGTCTTCCATGGTTTTCACCATTTCATGACGCAAGTGAGACGCTTTTTCAGTGCCGTTGGCGTTACGCAGGCTTTCGATAGCCGCCAGGTGCGCTTTGGCCTGCTCCAGCAGTTTGCTCTCGTCAGACATTACATTCTGGCTGGCAAAATCGGCCGCGCTTTCACCGGCAACCTTACCGAAGACCACAGTTTCTGCCAGAGAGTTGGAACCGAGACGGTTAGCACCGTGCATACCGACGCTGGCACATTCACCGGCAGCGAACAGACCGGCCAGATCGGTGGCACAGTTGATGTCCGCTCTGACACCACCCATGGTGTAATGAACCGCAGGACGAACCGGAATTGGCTGATGAACCGGATCAACCCCCAGGTAGTTTTTCGCCAGGGAACAGATCAGTGGCAGACGCTCCATCAGCTTCTGTTCGCCCAGGTGACGCAGGTCCAGATGCACCGCATCGCCCAGTGGCGTTTCAATGGTGCGCCCCTTGCGCTGCTCCTGCCAGAAGGCCTGGGACAGCTTGTCACGTGGTCCCAGTTCCATGTATTTGTTCTTTGGTTGACCAACCGGAGTCTCTGGCCCCAGACCATAATCCTGCAGGTAACGGTAACCATCCTTGTTCAACAGGATACCGCCTTCACCACGACAACCTTCCGTCATCAATACACCAGAACCTGGCAGACCGGTTGGGTGGTACTGAACAAACTCCATGTCACGCAGCGGTGCACCAGCACGCAGGGCCATGGCATGACCGTCACCGGTCACAATGGCACCGTTGGTGTTGAAACGGAAAATACGACCAGAGCCGCCTGTTGCCAGAACCACTGATTTCGCCAGGAATACTTTTGGTTCGCCAGTTTTCACTTCAATGGCAACAACGCCCTGAGCACGACCATCTTCCATGATCAGATCAGTGGCAAAATACTCATCGAAACGTTCAATGGATGGGTACTTGATGGACGTCTGGAACAACGTGTGAAGCATATGGAAGCCGGACTTGTCGGCAGCAAACCAGGTGCGCTCGATCTTCATACCACCAAAAGCGCGAACGTTTACGTTACCATCGTCCTTACGGTTCCATGGGCAGCCCCAGTGCTCCAGGCGAATCATCTCTTCGGTGGCGTGGGACACAAAGTAATCCACCACATCCTGATCGCAGAGCCAGTCGCCACCGGCAACCGTGTCAACAAAGTGGTTTTCCAGCGAGTCATGATCCTGAATGACACCGGCTGAACCGCCTTCTGCAGCCACCGTATGACTGCGCATGGGGTAGACTTTGGAAATCAATGCTACTTTGAGTTCAGGATTTTTTTCTGCAACGGCAATGGCAGCCCGAAGACCGGAACCCCCGGCACCGACAATGGCTACATCAGCCTTTATGACCTGCATACGCAAACCTCTACCACTGTTCACCACCATCTCCGGGAAGAGCCCCAAACAGAGACAGCCAGCAAACTGGCTAAATTGAATAATTTGAGAAGGGTTAAAAATCTAGCGCAGAGTTTATATAACCAAAAAAATTAAAGCCATTGACATAGAACAAGAATTAATCAGATTTTCGGAAAAAACATATTTTAGATATAGACAAACAGGATCATCCACTATACATGACGACTTAAATTTTAAGGTATGCAGATTTATTGTTTAATAAACCACAGGTTCGCTTTTAATTATCAATTTACGCAAAAAAACCTACAGCCTGGAAATGAATTGGGACAAGATGATAATACAGCCAAACACAAAACAGCTTGACATCAACATGGTTCCCCCTGGTGCCCGAAATGGGTTCTCGTAGGCCGGCTTTTTTCTTAATACATAGACCATTGTCGTAGGCAGAAGGATAGCCAGAATGGCCAGGGCAACCGCAGCATACCCCAGGGCTGCAACAAAACCATCCGGAAACATAATGGCAATAATAACCGATGGAATAAATGTCACCAGGGCGGTTTGCAGCCGATGGATACGGGTATCGGCCCTTTGTAATAAGTTGGCAAGATAATCAAACAACCCAAGGGAAACGCCCAATACTGATGTCAATAAAGCCAGATCGGAAAACAGGTACAGAATAGTGTGTACATTTTCATCACGGCTCAATGCTGAAATTAAATGGGCCGTTGCCCCGGATGACTGACTGATTCTCAGTAATAAGCTTTCTGGCAATACCCCCATCACCACCACCAGCCACAAGATATAAACCGTTAGCGGGATCAGGGTCGCTAACAGAAAAATCAGGGGAATATGCGTCAGCTGCTTCTTTTGATAAATGATAATGCTGGGAATGCCACCATGATAACCGAATGAAGTAAATATCACCGGCAATGCCGCCAGAACCGATAGAGACTCAACCCTCGCCGTATGTATCATACTCTCATAACGCACTGAAGGTGCCAGTGAAATCAGTGCAAGGATGAAAGTAATGATCATCAGGGTGAAAAAGATACGATTAACAAGATCCACTGCCCGGGTACTGTAATAAACAAACGCACCGGCAATCAGGGCAAAGAAAATCACACACAGTTGAGGGGAAGCTTCGGGAACCGCTAATTGAGCGTACTGCGCCAGTAATGCCCCTCCCCCGGAAAAGTAAGCGGACATCAATGCGTAAAAAAGCCCAAGAGGGGCAACAGCAGAGAGCACTTTACCTGTCCGCCCTAATGTTCTGCTGGCCATGGTATACAAATTACAGCCAGGTTTGATGGCAACATTGGCCTCAAAAGCATAAAGGGCAGAGATAACCGCAAAGAATGACGTCACCGCAAAAATAATCATCACTGGCATCAGGCCGGTACTGGCTGATACCAGTGGCAAAGCAAGCATGCCCGCACCGATTGCCGTTCCTGCCAAAATTAAAGCACTGCCAATTACGCTGGAACGACTGGGTTCAGACATTAGCGAGCACCTTCACTGAATATAAATTTCAGTGATAAAGATAGGGGAATTTAATAAAGATGCTCGCCTGATTATGTCCTGTTGGACAAAATGAACCCCTGGCAGATGTAAACACATATTATTCCAACTATTTATAACTGATCAGAGTACTTTGGCGATCTGGAGAACCCTTTCTATTCAGCCTTGTCATCCAGATCAGCTTCACGGCTGCGTGCTGCCAATGACTGGAGACTGTCAAATCGCTTCTGTAATGCTCGCAGCTGAACATCAACACTGGCATCTACAACACCGATTTCACTCTCCATAATACAATCGCCGGATGAGAGCCGGGGATCTGCCACAAGGTCAATAAAACCAACGCCTTTATACTCAGCCAGGATGGTATTGAGGCGCGCCTGAACAGCACTGTATTGAGCGGATGGAACACGGATGGTTACATGCTTCTCATTCCTGACATGTTGCAAGGCATTCTTAACCAGGCTTATGGCCAACTCTTCCTGATCAAACTCACCGATGATCTTTTTAACACCGGAAAGCAGAATATTCGCAAGGGTATTTTCAATATCTGAAAGATAGTTGATCGTCCTGCTGACCACTTTCAACATATGATCGGTCTGTTCAGCCTTACTTTCGGCCAAACCTTCCTGATAGCCCCGCTTTTTTTCCTGTTCAAAGGCCAGGCGGGCTTCCTCAGCAATACCTGCAGCCTGCTGCCGGGCTGCCTTGATAATTTCCTGAGCCTCAAGATAAACAACATAGTCATCTGCCTTGAGCACTTTACAGGTTGGATCCAGCTCCAGCTGGACATTATTCAGGATAACAGGTGCCGCCACTGTCGATTCACCTCTTTATGTGTTTTTACCAGTAACTTCACACACTGGGCTTTACCCAGCCCACCCGCATTTGGTGAACTCAACGTCTTTTTCCAGCTGCTGGGCATTTTTAATATCAACCGTTGCCGGAAGGCTCCGGGCAAATCAGAAAATGCAGTGGCAATAACCTGCCGGCCATTCATTTCCAGAAATGCTTTAAATCGATCCAGATGTTGCCAGTCAATGAGCACACCGGGACCACTTTTTTCTGAAGCCCGGCTGATAAACTGTGCTTTTTTCACAGTAAAGCGGTAGGCTTCTTCTCCCAGGCATTTCTGCAGTGCCATACGCTCATCCCGACGGATAACTGACCGGATCGTTCCTTCGTTGAGAATCAGCCCGATGTATAAAGCCAACTGCTCAATTTCTTCGGCACTGGCAAATACTATCCTTTTATCCTGGCGATCAAAGTCATAATCAAACTGCTCTGCGATGCCGAATTTGCTCAACAAGTAATTTGATAGATTAAATTGTGCAGGCACACTGGTCTGAAGTGATTTCAGTAACTTGAAATGTTTATCCGATTTAAGCCAGCTCGCATGGACATAACGAACAGGGAAAAAGTTAAACTCAACCATGTGATTGAACAGGCTTTTTCCATTGTATTCCTGAAAAACATTGTTACTGTTCATTGGTCATTTCACTCTAACCCTATATGCTCAACTGAATAGCCTCTTGAACGGCACGCATCATCTCACAAATAACTATGAACTTGAGCAAATCACCCGTTAACGATCACCCTTTTTTTTCTTCTGCTTTTTCTTCTGTTCCATCATCCAGAAGAAGTAGCCACTGGCACCCAATGCCAATACCAGCAGGAGAATCAAAGCATAGACAACTGTTCGAATTACCCCTGCAGAACCAGGACTAACGTCAACAAATAGCACAGTCTCTGTTGATGGCCTGTCAAAATTGCCAGAATTCAGGCGGGTCGCCGGGAACAGTGAAACAGCGATCTTCTCCAGGGAAAGCCCCTCGATACTGTTTGCCACCAGGGTTTTTACCTTGGGAACCAAACCGGCCAGTTCCAGCTCAGGAGTGTACTTGATAAACACTGAAGCAGATGAAGGATAGTTGACATCCGTCAAGCTATCCTGCTCCTGAGGCAATACCACATGAACACGAGCGGTCACGACACCATCAATCATGGACAGTGTTGATGAAAGCTCCTGTGACATGGAATAGGTATATCTGGCCCGCTCTTCCGTCGGGGAAGAAATCAAACCATCTTTAGGAAAAATATCACCGATCGACGAGTATTTTTCTTTGGGAAAGCCAAGGCTGCTCAAAATCTTGATAGATCTTGCAACATCACCGCCTTCCACCATGATGGTGACAACTTTATCTTTATCCACCAGTTTCTCAGTGGGAATGGCATTATCAAGAAGGATGGCAAGCATCTCATTACCTTCTCGTTCATCAAGCCCGGAATAAAGCTCGACTTTACACCCCAGTAGTAAAAAACCGATGAGGCACAGCAGTGTAACTCTAAAGCTCTGGACAAACCCCTGTTTCATGACGAGCCAACCTTATGCACGTTAATATATTATTGCTATTTCTTTTAACGGCCAGTTGCAGAGAAAAATTACGATTTACAGAGTATAGTTTTAAAAGAGAGGGTCAATGATGACAGCTGAAGAAAAATTACCTTATTTTTCTTCAGCTTACAAAAAAATAATATTTACTGATTGCGTAACAGCGTATCAAACGTCTGAGTACTTTTACTGACAATTTTCCCGATATAGTCTTCAGTAATCATCAGATTGGTCATAGCCATCTGAGTTTTGAACATATCCTTCATCCCCATCGCTTCGCCAGGTGCCAGGTGCTGCTTGACCAGATCAGCCCTGCCTTCCACATGATCCCTGAGCCCCTGCATTCCCTGAAGCACCTTATCTCCCAGCGTCAGGGCCGGAGCATCAGGGTTAGCAGTCAATTCTATGGGTTTAACGTTCGCCGCCTGTGAGGCTCTATCTGGCGATTCGCCAACCAACTCCGCAAAGCGGCCTGCCGCCCCATCGTCTGGTTGATCCGGATTGGCAAAGCCTTCCTGCGATTTTTCCAGTGCTTTATCCGCCAGATCACCGGTCTTGATAATATTGTCCGCCATGATAGTAACCTCTATTCATTATTGATTGGTTGAGGTACTTAAAATCCTCTTACCTGTTTAAAAACAGATTCTTAATTTTTTTGTCTTATAATTTTAGCCCATCTGCCTTGTTCATCAGAAACTGCATAGCGCGCTCCACACTGGGGCGGTTAAAATCAGAATCATCCACAAACAAACAGATAACCAGTTGATTTTCCTGAAGGCCTACCTGTAACGGATAGGGAAAGCTCCTTTTGTAATGGCACTCTGCCAGTGCACTTTCCAGAATTGGCAGACTATTAAAGGGGTCTATCTCCCGGGCCAGATACATCAAAACACCCTCTTCCTTTTGCTCCATGTAAAAGGATCCAGCTCCTTCAATTTCAAAGCATGCAACGCCGGTATCGCCAAAATCGAACCCCCTGATGCCCATGGCCTCAGCAAATTCAGAGACTACGTTATTACGCCAATCCATCCGTCCTCCTTAACTTTTCACTTCACCCGCTGGTGGTTCATATCTTCCCGGATACATCTGTTTCACCAGAAATATCTCCGCCCGCATTGGCACCCTCAAATGTTGCTTCAACCGTCATTCCATCATCTGCATCCTGGTTTCCAGCTGCATCCAGGGTTGCCTCGACCAGCACATCCTTCGCAACACCCTCACCGTCAGGCTCATTCCAGGTTGATTCAACAGACAGGCTTTTCTCCTCCGCCCTGATACTGAATGTGTGAGAGTATTCCAGCTGGTCAAAGATATCAGTTCCCAACGGGCGTGTTTTCGGTTCACCCATAGGGTCAAAGGGATGGGTAAAGAACGACTTCAAACGAGCACTGAAGGGCCCTTCTTTAAAGCGGGGATGCAAGCTTTCTTTAAAGGATTTACCTGGTCTTTCCTTTATTTTCGAATCTAACTCAGCAATGGTCGATTTAAGGCTGGCAAGATCTTTATTTAACTGATCAAGATCAAAATCCGGACCACGATCTTCTTTTAATACTTCCATTGCCGTGCGAACCAGATCATTCACACTTTTATCAGGGTGAGTTTTTAACCACGCGTTCAGTGCATCGGTATCTGGCGGAATAAGCCGCAACTCATCCCCCTCGCCTGCGGGTGTAATAGCCACTTTAAGATCCTTGGCAAAGGCTTTACCTCGTTGTTTGGCGACCGCTTGCAACGCATCAATAATATCTACATCACTATTCCCCTCTGCATGTTGCAATGCAGTTAATGAGCTGTCATAAACAAAGTTGGTATCCTTGCGTTGATGCAAGCTCCGGGCCTTATCCAGTAACTCATCCTGTTTCTGTATAAGCTCTTGATCGGATAGCCCATCAAAGCTGCCCTTTGCCGTAACTTCGGATGCCCCATTAGCGCCGCCTTTGGCAGTCACCTCAGGAGAGGTGCCTGTTGCCGGATCAGCGGTGGCTTTAGTTGCTGTCGTTGATGTTTCACCCTTTGCCACAGGCTGCGTCTCTTCAGTCCCCTGACCAAGATTGGGAATACCGGGGGATGCCATAAAATCTGGAACCGGACTCTTTTCTTGTACCCCTTTGAAGTCACGGCCCAAATCATCAATGATGCTACTTGAGACAGGGTTTGCTCCCAGAAAATTATTTAATGTGTCTTCCGAGACTTCGGTTTCTCCGCCTTTACCATAGTTTTCATCTGCCTTCAGGGCACCTTCTTCTTCCAAAGCCAGTGAGTCCTGTTCATCCTGGATAGCCGCCACCAGACTGTCTTTAACTTGTTCATTAGCAAAAATTTCTTCCGGAATCTCACGAATCAGGGTCGCAGTTTTATTGATGAAAACCGTTTTAACCTGAACAGTCTGTTCACCCAGCCCCATTTGATCCATCAACGAGGTAAAGTCACTCCCCACCACAAACTGTTTATCCAGCAGGTCCAGAACCCCGGTCATATATTGCTGACCATTAAATTGCTCAATATTAATCGGAGGCCTGCTCATCACCCCTTGTGTTTCCATACAGCTATCATGGATACCCACCAGCCTTTTCAGGGCCGTCATATCGTTAATCACTGAGCGCAGGTGAGTGTCTTCTGTGGTGGACGTCATGGAATTCAACTCGCCACTCAAAAACCTGAGTCTTCTATCTACTGAATTCTCAAAACCGGCAGCCACCTGATTATTATCCGGATCGGTATCCAGCTGGATATTAGTCAGATCTTTAAACGCTGCGGCGAGGGATTTATGATCCTTGACATGACCATATACCTGCGTACGAATTTCATCCGGCGTTTTATCAGGATGGTAGTCCTCAGCCAGTTTACCGGCAGCGTTTGAGATTTCCCTGCCAATCTCAATATACTGAGGATGCTCGTTTTCAAGCGCCTCAATGGCTTTAAAAATTTCATCTTTGGGCAGGGCGTCAGGATCAGCTTTAAACTCAACAGCGATCTCATAGAGCGCAAGATACTGGTGGTAAGGGTCCTTGAACTCCTCTTTGGCTCCTTTAAGGTAGTCTTCTTGCTGATAATCCTGTTTTGATTGTTCAGGAAAACGTTTTTTGAAATCCCTTGTTTCAGGAACTTCCTCGACATTCTTGATTTTTTTAATTAATTCAAGCTGTCGCTCACTGTCCGATTTACTTTTGGTTGTTTTAGTTTCATCTTTTGTCTTGAAATTAGCTCTCGCAAAAGTGAGCTCTTCCGCAGCCTCGGCACTTTTGGCAAGCAACGATGGTGTATTGGAGACTCGTACATCCTGCCCGGTTGACAATTTCCCTGCCTTGCCAGCTGCACTCTCGGCAGCTGCCCCAGGCGCCTGCAACTGCTGCGTCACAGCTGAGGCTTGTATTCCTCCAAGTGGATTACCCATGTTTTCCCTCTCTACAAGAAAAAGCCAACCCGCAGGGTTGGCTACATCTTATAAACCACGTCCTTTGATTACCTTGTCATCAAGATCAAATGATTAAACTTTGATCAGGCTCTCGTTGTCGATTTGAGTGTTTCAAACCATGAGCGGATGATCTCATCCATCTTGCTGATCACCGTTTTCACCATATCCTGATGGAGGTTCATAAACTCAGTATCAGACTGTGTAGCATGCTCAGCCATTCTCTGGTTTGCCTCGTGTAATTTGCCTTGCGCCTGATGCATGCCTGCCTTATAGTCTGTACCAGCCTTGACCGCATCACCGCTCGCACCGATCATCTGGGAAAGACCATTCCCAAGCGCTACCTGCCGTTGCATATTCCCCTGGTCCAGTCCACCGGCTTTGACAGACATACCGACCTGGACACCACCAGAAACAATCTTGGTACCAGCACTGACCCAGCCACCAATGGCGGTCATCAGGGCAGCATTCTTCATTTCTTCCGCCTGATTCAGAATCTCATTTTTTGCTGACTGTTGCTCAATGGAACGGGACTCCCTGGCGGAGGCACGTTGGTTTGCACTCATTTTGAACAGCAGCTCCATCACGGCAAAGATATCCACCATCTGCTCAAGTATTTTCATATCCGCGAAGGATTGGCCAGCAGCAAGCAGGTTCATTCCCTTGCTGCTGTTCATTAGAAATTGTGAAAGCCCTTGGGGAGCATTGCGCATCAGGGCAGACTGGTTCTTTAATGAAGCTGGGTTGCTGGCTTGAACAATGACCTCTATTTCCTGCTCACTGAAGCCCATTTTGGCCAAAAGCTGCTTTTGCTCTGGACTACCGAGCTGACCATGTTTGCCTGCCAGTAATGCCGACAGCCCCTTGGCCACGTCGGCACCAAAGCCCAGCGCCTGCAGAACGGCTTTAGCATCAGAACCTGCTGAGCGCATCATATCCAGACGGCTGCCGTCAGTATCCGGAGGCGCAAGAGATATCATCGTTTTGATCTGGCTGTCAGTGAAGCCCAGGGACCTCAGGATTGCCGTTTTCTGATCCAGACCTTTTGCCCCTCCATGCTGGTTGGCCAGAAATGTCTGGATATCTTTAGAGGTTGACAGCTTTTCCAGGTTATCCAGCTGAGTCTTCTGAAAGCCACCCATACCGGCCAGCACTTCCCGCTTTCCTGCAGAGGTTTCCACACCTTTGCCGGAGAGCAACTGCATGTGCGAAGCGGCACCATCGAGAAACGCCGCCTGCGATTTCAGCTTGGCGCTTTCTCCATTGGTCACCGTGCCATTCTGGATATTAGTGAACAGCTGTTTGGTTGACCCCATGGCCTCATCGGTTGACTTGGACAAAGTAGCCAGTGTTTTACTGGCATTGGTCATTTGATTCGGTGACAGATCATCGGGTGAGGCCAGTGACGGCTTTGCCTGTTGACCTGCTTTATTAAGATCATTCAAAACCTCGGATTTAGCATGTTTGGTTGAGGCAAGGCGGACGCTCTCCTGCTGAAAGTCAATATCGCCTTTCTTGATTGCCGCTTTCTTTGCTTCAGATGCCGCAGGTTTATCAAGGAGCATCTGCATATTGGCACTATGTGCCGCCCGGTCTGCACCAGAAATCCCCTCAGCCATAAGTTACCTCCATGTATTACTTATCAAGGTAAAAGAACGTTAATTCATTATCCTTTAAGGGAGCCATTGAGCTTGGTCATCGTTTCGTGGTTGTCTTTCATCATGCCGGTCATGACTTGCCACACCTGCTGCATATCCTCAATAACCTTACGGATATCCTCAGTCATGTTATCGATAATGTGCTGATTGGCCAGCATCCAGGCATACAGCTCTTTCGCCTCGGCTCTTAACATATCAGCCTCATAATTCATGGTGACACTGTGAGCGCTGGCCGAACCATCAGCAATCATGGCCCCCCCACCGGTAGCCCTGCCAATCTGGGTAAAGCGAGAGGCCATCGCAGCCAACTTGGCTGTCTTGGCTGTCGCCGTTGCCGCCGTGGTTGCCGAGGCGGTAACTGTCGCTGCACTGGATGCACCACCAGCCGCCGCAGCGGTACCCTGGGCTGTCGCATTGGCCGCTGTAGACGCAGCACTGGCACTTGATCCGGCAACCGCGCCACCAATACTCAATGCAATGATAACAGCCGACCAAAACACCATCGCGCCAATCTCTGCCTTGTCTTCATCCGATCCAAATGCCTCGAACATTGCGGCAACGCCCTTATTCATCCAGTCACCGGTTTCAGAGGAAACAGTCATCAGCGTGGTCAGGGCCAGACAGGCAGTCATCAGCGCCATGGCTGCGGGCGAACCAACTCCTGTAGCAAACATAACAACCATAACAATCGCCAGGATAGCGACAGCGATATAACCGAATATTTTACTGATCACTCCTGACTCTTTGGCTTCTTTCGCTTTTTCAATAGAATCGGCGATCTTTGCCAGCCGTTTTTCTGAAATCTGCTGTCGCTGTTGCTCATTAATTTTGATATTTTCCTGGTTGAATACCAGACGGCTATCCTGCAACTTGGTCTGAATTTGCATCAGCATTTGCGTTGCAGCATCTACATCAAGAACTTTTTTTGAATCCAGGAATGTTGCATTAAGGGCCTTCAGTTCAGCCTGCAATCCCTTATGAAGATCAGCAGGCCCACCCTCAAGGTTGGCAACCTTATTGAAAGTGTCGGCAAAAAGGTCACTCAGCTGCCCCAGGGAGTCATCACCGGCCAGTTTGCCACCCACTCGGGCGGAGAATGAATGCATAGCCTTCAGAGAATTATCCGGATCACTCGGATCTGCCAGTTTCAGCATTCCATCAACCAGGTCTTTACTGTATCCCATGGACAACAGGTGATCCCTGTTGCTCTGCATAGAGCTGATATGGCCAGCCAGTGGATCTGGCCGCCCCCCCGGCCCCTCGGTAAAGGATTCCAGATCACCGGTGAGCAGAGCCATATAATCCGAACCACCTTGTTCAACAGCTGCCTCAGCAGCCAGGCCAAGCTTTACGGCTTCAGGGTCCATTTTGCCAAGCTTCTGGATTTCTAAAAAAACAGAGAGTTCCTTGAGAACTTTTTCAGAAGGAAAATCCGAGCCTTTTGCAGGAACATCCAGGCTATGCAGCGGCTTAATGGGAGGGGCAAGGTTCTCTTGTACCTCTTTGGTCGATACCGTGTTGTGCTCCGGGTAGCCACGACTGATACTTTCGTTTTGCTCAAGCTGTTCGGTCTGTTGCTGCGGGAGTGAAGGGTCTATACCCGCCTGACCCGGTATCTGGCCCGCCGAATGAGTTCCCTGTTGGATATTCTGCATTCTGATACTCCCTGGCCTATTTCAGATTTTCCAGCATATTTTTGGCACGCTCCAGATCCCTGGCATACTCCGGGCTATCGCCGGCCCAATCAATGGAGGTCTCATAGGAAATCTGGGCATTTTCCCTGTCACCTTTCGCCAGATGGCAATCACCGATATACATCATTGGGCGGGGATCATCAGAATCCAGAAGGGTGGCAAATGAGAAGATCTCAATTGCGCTGTCATATTGTTTCTGCATTTGTTGACATGCACCCAATCCAAGGAAATATTTACGATTGAAATGGTCATAAAAACACAAGAATTGAAAAACTTTTGTTGCTTCTTCGTACTTCCCTCCCTGATAAAGGTTATAGGCAACTGAGTATATTGCTTCCATGGCATCATCACTCATGTTTTTCAAATCTTTGAAGGTCCCACCCTCACCGAAGAAATTAAGAAGCTTATCTTCAAGTTCTGCACCTTCATAATTCAGATCTTCATTATTCACGTGTGACTCCTCCATGAGTTAACGCATATTTTGAATAATAGTACTTATGGACTGAAAGTACTTGTTGATAAAATTAGAGAGCATTTCAAATGTCTGGTTGTATTTATTAATAGTCTGTTGAAGCTTGGTGGTTTCCAATTGTGATTGACTGGTCAATGATTCAATTTTTGATTTCAAATGCTCAATATTGGCTTCCCACTCGGCAGAGTTATGAGTATCATCATTACCGCTTCGGTCGGTCTGAGCACCCATCTGCTTCCAGAAATCAACCATATCCTGTGTCATCGTAGAAGTGCCTGACGTTCCTGCCGCCGCCTTTTTTTCCTTGGCTTTTGCCAGATACGCATTGGCTTCTTCCAGTAAATCATTTTTCTGGTTGATGGATTCTATCTGTTCTTCCAGCTGTGTCTGGAGAATATCTGCCCGGGCAGTCAGCACGCCCATAATCAGGGCATCCAGGCTGGGTTTGGTGAAATCCACTGGTTCGCCCAACAAGTACGCATTAATTTGTGACGCTCCGGGACCTATGTAATTATCGCCATTCCAGTTCGCCGGATTACTGACCTCCTGAACCAGTGCAACAGGTGCCTGTAGATAGACCAGCTGCTTTGCCGCTTCATTAAGCTGCCCCGTATATTTAAGAGAATTCAGTGTCTGCTTATTCACCGAATAGAAGTGGGTGGGGGTCAGCGAGTTACCCTGATCATCCGGGTCAGCCATGGATAACAGGGCCTGAATCTGGGCATCGCTATATCCTGCAGCCCGGAGTGAAGTAATCCTGTCATCATTCAAGGTGATGATTTTGGGTTGATTTGATCCGGATTTACTGCCGGAGGGATCCGCGCTGCTAATAATGGGGGTACTCATTAGTGACTCCCTGTCATTTTGAATATCCGTTAAGTTGCTTCTTTAACTCTAGGTTATGAAACAACGTTCTTGCCAATTACACCTTTGTCAATTTCTTTTTAT
>NZ_JAHHPP010000246.1 GCF_024606265.1 Endozoicomonas sp. SESOKO1 | reverse complement strand
TTTTTGACCTATATCAATAGAGACATGTTATGGGTCAGTTAAATTCGTCGTACTTTGTATTTGTATTCATCTCAAACCTGTTCTGGCAAGACAAAAATGTTTCCTGTGTATCCTGCAAAAAGCCTGCATGATCAGAAACGCATAACCTATCCAGCCAACAACAAGTTTGATCCGTCTCAATCCCTGTTAACCATTCTCCATCTATCAACCAATACTGCCATCATTGCCACGAATGCCCCGCTTTCGACGTTGTTACTACCTGCGAACCGTCAGCAATGATGTAATCAACAAGAGGAAACTATGGATATTCGACAGCCTATTCACAGCGATCACGCCAAAACCCTGGATACGGAAGGACTGCGTCGCGAGTTCCTGATCGACGGTATTTTCGACGGTGGTCGTATCAACCTGACCTACAGCCACGTTGACCGGGTGATTGCCGGTGGTTGTATGCCAGGCGTTGAGCCGGTCAAACTGGAAGCCGGTAAAGAGATTGGTGCAGATTTCTTCCTGGCCCGTCGCGAGCTGGGTGCTATCAATATTGGTGGCGCTGGCGTTGTCACCGTTGATGGCGTCAAACACGAAATCGGTGCCCGTGAAGCCCTGTATATCGGTAAAGGCGCGGAAGAAGTGGCTTTCGCCAGCGTAGACGCCGCCAATCCGGCCAAGTTCTACATCAACAGCGCGCCAGCCCACGCCACCTACCCAACCAAAAAGATCACTCAGGAAATGGCCAGCCCGGAAACCCTGGGTGATGCAGAAACCTGCAACCGTCGCACCATCTACAAGTACATGGTGCCTGCCGTTCTGGAAACCTGTCAGCTGGCCATGGGAATGACCGTTCTTGAGCCAGGCAGTATCTGGAATACTATGCCTTGTCATACCCATGAGCGTCGTATGGAAGTGTACTTCTACTTCGATATGAAAGAAGACGGTGTCGTGTTCCATATGATGGGTGAACCAACCGAAACCCGTCATATTGTGATGCGTAATGAGCAGGCGGTGATCAGCCCAAGCTGGTCTATCCATTCCGGCGTAGGCAGCGCCAACTACACCTTCATCTGGGGCATGGCTGGCGAGAACCAGACCTTCTCCGATATGGATTTTGTTGCCATGGGCGACATCAGGTAAGCCGCTTTACTTTCTTTATAAAGGTTTATTTTCATGACTCCTGCATTCTCTTTCGACCTGAACGGTAAAGTGGCTCTGGTAACCGGCGCCAACACCGGTCTCGGCCAGGGTATGGCTGTCGCTCTGGCTCAGGCGGGCGCTGACGTCTGTGCCGTCGGTCATATTGACGCACCGGAAACCCGCGCACTGGTAGAAGCCGCTGGTCGTCGTTTTCACTTTGTGGAAGCTAACCTGCTGAGCATTGAGCCGGTTGAACGCATTGTGAAGGAAGCCGTTGAAGTCTTTGGCCGTATCGATATCCTGGTGAACAATGCCGGTATTATCCGTCGCGAAGATTCCGTGAACTTCTCCGAGAAAGACTGGGATGAAGTAATGGATATCAACCTGAAGACCCCGTTCTTCCTGAGCCAGGCGGTGGCCAGACAGTTCCTGGAACAGGGCAATGGCGGCAAGATCATTAACATCGCTTCCATGCTGTCTTTCCAGGGCGGTATCCGCGTTCCGTCTTACACCTCTTCCAAGAGTGGTATCGCTGGTCTGACTCGTCTGCTGGCCTGTGAGTGGGCTCAGCATGGTATCAACGTGAATGCCATTGCTCCTGGTTATATGGCCACCGATAACACCGCAGCCCTGCGTGCCGATGAAGAGCGTAACGCAGCGATTCTTGGTCGTATTCCAGCAAACCGCTGGGGCACACCGGAAGATCTGGCTGGCCCGGTTGTGTTCCTGGCCTCTTCTGCCAGCGATTACGTAAACGGTTACACCGTTGCTGTTGATGGCGGCTGGCTGGCTCGTTAATCAGCTAATCAATAGTAATGAAAGCAAAGGCTCCCTGCCGTTGAATCACGGCAGGGAGCCTTTCTTATGGAAAGCTGTTTTTAATTACTCAGCGTACGGCCAGCCATCATAATCAATATGCTGAGCCTGCCAATGTGCAGACCCCTTCTCAGTTCCTTTCCCAATCAGCTGCTCCGCAACAATAAAGGCAAAGTCGAATACGACACCCAAACCTTTTCCACTGATAAACTGGCCGTCGACCACAACCTTCTGGTCAACATGAACACCATCATCAAAATTCTTGTAGAAATCTGCGCCAGAGACATATTTATGCTTACCAAACAGACCATTGGCAGCAACCACCTTGGCACCGGATGAGCAAAGCGGGCAGATTAACTTGCCTTCGGCAATATGACGTTTCAGAAAGTCGATGACCATCGTGTTGGCCGTCAGATTGGCAGTTCCCTCGGGGCCACCGGGCATCATCACAGCGTCATAGCTTTGTGCAAATTTTTCAGCCAGGGTGTAATCCGCAGTAATATTGACCTTGAAGTAGCTGTTCATTTTCAGCTCATCCTTGCAGGCCAATACATCAACATTAATAAACATCCGACGCATAATGTCGATGAAGGTAACGGCTTCGGCCTCTTCAAAGCCATCAGCAAGCAGAACGGCAACACGTTTGCTCATTGCAATTTCTTTCAGCATGGAATTGTTCACTTATCGGTTGGACAGAGCTTGTCAAACAAGGCTGATTTTGAGAATAACATAGGTAAATCAATCAACTAAGAAATTATTAACAAAAAACACATGACGTATAATCTCTAGATTATACCTAGGGCGTATAAAGATTATATCGCCATTACTTTAATCACATAAATAAACTTCAACTCCCAATAACTTGACCTGCATCAAAACCTTTAAGTTATACCTAATCTACTGTTGCACGCACTCTATAAGTGTCATTTTTTCACCATTTTTTAATCGGTTCTTTCAGCTGTTTTTCAGCTGTTTTTGACCAGAAAGAAGCACCATTTTCTTTTACGCCTCAATCAAGCGTGATTTCACCACTCGATGATTGAGCATTTAAAGCTAATGAGACAACCTTGACGATGCCAACTCCATCAGCTCTTCCACCCGAGCACTATTCTGAAGCCCTGTTTGCCCAGCAACTGGATAAGGTCTGCCACGCCATCCGGAAAAACATTTCACGTATTGGCGACAGAAACCCGAAAATTGGTACTGAAGATTACCAGTGGATTTATTGCGGTCCTTCCGACTGGGTCTCCAGCTTCTGGACCGGACAATTGTGGCTGGCTTACAAATTGACCGGTGAAAGTGTTTTCAGGAACAGCGCCCGTCTGCGCAAACCTTATTTCAAGGAGTTACTGGCGCTGCGTGATTGCCACGATCATGACCTTGGTTTCCAGTACAGCCTGAGCTGCGTCGCTGATTACAAGCTGAATATGGATGAAGAGTCCAAAAAGATGGCACTGGAAGCAGCCGACAGTCTGCTGACCCGTTTCCGTCGTGTTGGTAAATACTTTGTCGCCTGGAACGAGACCCATATCCTCGGTTTGGAAAAAACCCAGGGCAAAAGCATTATCGACTCTCTGGAAAATATGGCTTTGCTGTTCTGGGCGACAGAGGTCACCAATAACCCGATTTATCAGGAAGCCGCTATTGCCCACGCCGATACCCTGGCAAAACATATCGTTCGTGATGACTACAGCACCTTCCACACCTTTGATTTCGATCCACTGACCCAGGAACCGGTCTGCGGCCGCACCTTCCAGGGTTATGCCGATGATTCCTGCTGGGCACGTGGCCAATCATGGGCCATTCATGGTTATGCGCAGATTTTCGAATACACCGGTGACAGGAAATACCTGGAACTGGCCAAGAAGCTGGCGGTTTACGCCATTGAGCACCTGCCGGAAAACGGTGTGCCGATCTGGGATTACCTGCTGCCAGAACATGAAACCCAGTACCTGGACAGCTCCGCCGGTGCCGTTACTGCCGCCGGTATGCTGATGATTGCGGATTTCTGTGATGACGCGGAAGAGAAAGAGTACTTCCGTCAGTGGGCCTGCCATATGCTCGCCGGACTGATGAAACATTGCGACCTGACGGAAACTCCCGGGGCTCTCGGGTTACTGTCTGATGGTGCCTCTTTCGTACACCAGGGCTTGTGCAAGAACATGCTGCCCTACGGTGATTATTACTATATGGAAGCTCTGATGAGAGCCTCCGGTCATACCCAATTTTTCTGGTAATAGGCCTGTGTGCTGTTCAGGGAGCTGAGCAGCACACCACTTGCGCATACGAGGTGAACAATGATCTCAACCTATGATTTGATGGCCATTATCTTTTACTTTGTCTTTATGATCGGACTGGGTGTGGTCTTTAACAGGCAGGTGTCCGATACCAGCGAATATTTTCGCGGAGGCGGCAAGATGCTCTGGTGGATGACCGGTGCCAGTGCCTTTATGACCACCTTTAGCGCCTGGACCTTTACCGGTGCTGCCGGCAAGGCCTATACCGATGGTTTGTCTGTCGTCTTTATTTTCTTCTTTAATGTCTTTGGCTACCTGATCTGTGGCCTTTACTTTGCGCCGAAGTTCCGCCAGATGCGCGTTATCACCCCAATGCAGGCCCTGCGCCAGCGTTTTGGTAAAGGCACGGAACAGGTTCATACCTGGGTGGTTACCCTGACCGGCCTGTTGGGCGCGGCCATCACCCTGATCGCTGTTGCCGTATTTATCTCTGCGGTGATCGGCTGGTCCCTTAATACCACCATTATTGTGACCGGTGTCGCCGTGGTCTTTATGTCGGTGATGGGCGGTTCCTGGGCAGTGGTTGCCAGTGACTTTATCCAGTGCCTGCTGATTCTGGGTGTCAGCCTGGTCACCTTTATCTACAGCTACCAGAACTCTGATGGTTTCCTGTCTGTGATTGAGAACTTTCCGGCAGAAAGCTTTGTGATGGGTAACGGTATCAACTTTACCGAGATCTTCCTGCTGTGGGTGGCCGCGATCCTGATCCAGCGCGTGCTGGACATGAACAACATTGGTCAGGCCGTACGCTTCCTGTGTGTAAAAGACAGTGCCCATGCGAAGAAGTCCGCCTACTTTGCAGCTGTATTGTTTGGCTTCGGCTCCATTATCTGGTTCTTCCCACCCATGTTTGCGGCACTGGAATACCCGGATCTGCAAGCCCTTTACCCGACACTGGGCAATACATCTGACAGTGCTGCCTACCTGGTTATCGTTGAAAAGATGCTGCCAAGTGGCATGCTCGGCCTGGTGGTTGCTGCCATGTTCTCTGCGACCATGTCCACACTGGATTCACGCATCAACTTTATTTCCGGCACCTTTGTCAAGAACTTCTATCAGCCCGTCCTGAAACCGGATGCCTCTGAAAAAGAACAGCTGATGGTCGGTCGTATCGCCACTGGCGTGATGGGTATGATGGTGATCGGCTTTGCCCTGTTCTTCAGCCAGCTGGAAGGTTTCAGCCTGTTCCAGATCATGATCATGTTCGCCGGTATCGTAAACCTGCCGCTGATGATCCCGCAGATGATGGGCCTGTTTATTCGCAAGGTACCAGACTGGGCAGGTTGGGCAACGGTTCTCTTTGGTCTGGTGGTCAGCCTGATTGCCAACTCCTGGCTGAACGCGGCCTGGTTTGCCGAAGCCCTGGGTGTCACTTTCACCAGCCGGGAAACTGCGGATCTGGCGGTGGTCATTACCCAGCTGGCCCACGTAACCCTGACAGTCGGCTTCTTCCTGCTGAGCGGTTTGTTCTACAAGGAACCGGTCGGTGAGCGTAAAGCTGAGATCGAGACCTTCTTCAGGAACGTTGGGACTCCGGTTGTGTCCGGCGCCGGTGCATGCGCATCCGACAATATGCAGCGCAGGAAATTGGGTATTCTGTCCATGATTTTTGGCGCGGCAGTGTGCGCATTGGCCCTGCTGCCAAATGAGCGCAGCGTTATGGCCTTTATTCTCTGCGGCGGGTTCATGTTACTGATAGGTGTCCTGCTGTACCGCAGCAGTAATATGCCAGTAGAAGATACATCAGGCAGTGAAAATGATCTGTCAGTCGCTTGATCTTCTCACGCTTGTTGACACTAGTTGTTGCGTGTGTGAATAAGTAGTAAAAAACCGGGAAGTATTCCCGGTTTTTTTATACCACCTGCTGGCTGACGGACTCCGTCAATACCTCAATAAAACGATCAACCACTGACGTATAACGGGCCGATGACTGATACCAGACACCAGAGTTAAAGTTCCAGATTGGCTCATTAAAGTTAACCTGGACAAACTCATCCTCGGGTAATTTATAAAAGAACTGTTCGGCTACGCAGAGCAGTGCATGACGTTTTTTCATCACATCCAGCGCTACATCAAGAAGCTCAGTTTGCAGGGAATAACGGATGGATTTAATCCCTTTCCGGTTAAATAAATGACTCAGGAACTCGCCTTTGGAACGCTGGTATGCAACCCAGGGGTACTGGGCAAGATCATCTACAGAGATAACCGACTGTCCGGCAAGTGGGTGGCTACGGTGTGCAGCAATTTTCATACTGACATTCAGCAGTGGCAGGAACACCAGCTGGTCGTAACGGTCATTTTGGCTATTGGCACCACCGATCACGACATCCAGCTTGCCTTCTGCCAGATCAGGAATCAGCTGCTCGTTGGTATCAGAGCGGATGATAACTTCCAGATTGGGAAACTCCTGGAAAAGTTGGGAGATTACCGATGGCAAAAACTTTTCCCATACCGTCCCGGCACCGATTGCCAACCTTTGGCTCTTTCCGGTTTTCAGCTGATCAATCTCTTCAACTGCATACTGGAACTCCATATCCATACGACGGATTCTGTTTAACAGGCGGTTCCCGGCACTGGTTAATTCCATCCCCCGTGGAAGACGCTCAAACAGGGGTATCCCAAAACGCTCTTCCAGCAGTTTGATGCTTTTACTCAAGGCAGGCTGGGAGATATTGAGTTCGCGGCAGGCTGAGGAAATTTTTTTATGGTGCGCTACTGCTTTAAAGTGCTTCAGTAACCGATTCACGCAAACATGACCAAAAATATAAAAAAAAGCGCTGGCCCGGAAGCCAGCACCGTGGATAGGCTATTGAAGTGGAAGATTAAAACTTCTGTTTCTTATCTTCAATAATGAAAATATTTCCAGACAACTCCTTACTGGCGCTCAACGGGCTTCTGGCATCACTTGCCAGAAGCCTTTTCCATGTATCAAAGGCTGAACTTAACGGTACTGCCTTCTTCACTCAAAGCGGTGTTCAGCGGAACCGTTTGTTGCTTTTCTACCTCAGAAGAGAAGCCGGTATGCTTGATGACAACAGAATCAAGCGGTTTTCCTATATATGGTATTTCTGGCGTCAGCATTGAACTGGGGGCTAAACCACGGAACTCGGCATAGACGGCATAACCCGTGTAAGGGAGGCCTTTCTTTTCTGGCTCTTTCACCATCAGCACCAGCGGCTCATTCACTTCGATAGTTCGCCCTTCCGGCAGCTTCACCGCACCTGCCTCAAAGAACACCAGACCATAAATACCCAGCTCGGCATGATAAACTACATGGGCTTTGTCGTCATTCTGCAGGACATCAATCCTGTTTAATCGGTTACTGTCTGATGGCTCAACATAGAAACGCTGGAAATCAGCCAGGCTGATACCCGGAACCACTGTATAGTCATAACCGTCTTCGTCCGGAAAACGGCCATGATCTATAGCCAGTTGTAGCATGTTTACGGTCTGGGATTCACGATCCTTGTCTGACAATGCCTTGATATAGTCCTTGTCGGGTATCAATACCGGATTGAGTGGCCTTCTCTCTGCCATCAACTTGACAAGCACTGAGTCATCCCCGGCCTGTACGATACAGCCGATATCGCCATGCCAGAGGAACAGGCGTTTCTTGATACGGATATTTTCACTGCGCTCATCCGCTTCCGAAATCATTACGCCGGACTCATCATCGTATTGCAGCCAGGTGTCGCCGGTTCTGTGTACCTGGTTAACGGTGGTCAGAATATTACCGGTGATTTCCAGCTCACGGCTCCTTAACCGCTTAACTTCAGAACCCAGGTTGACGATTTCATTTTCGAAGAAGAAGTTGCTTTTGTAGGCGCCGGCACCATTGAGCAAAATCGGATTCTCAAATGTCTCTTTCTGCAGGGTAACCAGCTGCTGCTTCATGGCTCCGACACCATACATGCCATCGGTAACACCGGCAGAAAAGAGCTCGAGATTACGGCGGAGTGAGGCCGCCTTTCCGGCAGCAGTACTTTGCCCCTGTTCAAGAGTCGTACCTGGCATGGTGCTGTAATCCATACCCATACGGGCCAGACGGTATTCGTCATTTTTGGTCAGGATGGAGGTATAGCCGCTGCCAAAGTGCAGGTGGAGGTTGACACCCCTGTAGGCACTGTCTTCTGGCCCACGGGTCCTGAGGGAAGAACGTCTGACCGCTACCGAGTAGTTATTACGGCGGTGTACCTGATAGTCTGTATTCCAGAACATCCTGTGGCCGACCAGTTCCTGATAGGTTTTACCATCGTCCCGCCAGTCTGTATCAAGGTTATCATGCAAGAACTGCATGGCCTCTTGATCAATAGCGTCTCCAGCCAGCCCAATAAATTTGTGGACGGAATCCTTGACCATGCCTGGTGCTGAATCTGTCCTCGCAAGAAGATAGGTTGACCGCTTGGGCGCCGTAGTGTATTCGGTATTCCCCCGATAGAAGATCCAGCGGAGACCATTAACGATGGCAGACTCGATAAACTGGTAGTCTTCATCAGTAAATTCCCACCGGGTATCGGCAACCAGCTCCGCCAGCCAGACAACGTCGTATAGCCAGCCAACCCCGTACATACCCCAATAATTCATATCACCATGGTGCGTCAGGCTCCAGTCCGGCCAGATACCGTCCCTCTCAACCTGAACCTCAGGATTACTTATTCCCCTGTTAAGGGTCAGGCTGTCGCGGAAAATAGCCATGTACTCATCCATATACGCGGTGTTATCCGCCAGCAGAAGGTAACGCACAGCATTATGCGACCGAGCCGTCCAGTTTGGGCCTTTCAACTGTGGCATCGAGTGAGTGGAGTGATAGCCATAATCAATAATGGACTGCTTGATCTGTCCGGCTTTTCCGGAATCCTGTGCCAGCTGGCTGTCATTCGGGAAAACAAGATGGGCTATGGTTGACAGCAGATCAGTCACACCTCTTTGATTATGATAACCAAAGGTCGAGTGATACACATGGGTTGGCAGGGGATATTCAGAAAACCACCAATCCAGGGAGTTAATCACCAGCTCACGATATTTTGGGTCCTGAAAGTATTCATCACTGCGCTTGCCATCGTTATAGCCATACAGAAAAGCCACGTTCAGAACATCTTTCAGATAGTCAGCGTGTCCCCTGAATTTTAAACGAGCTTCATTCGTATGTTTTTCACTTTCACTGATGGCATCTAACCGTCCACTGTATTCCCCGGAATCATCAAATTTTTTGAGGCTCTGTGACCAGTTATCGATACTGTAAACCCGGTACATAGGCTTGGCCAGAAGATTCTGGGACGCAAAGCGTTCCCGAACCAGGTCGAGTTCAACATCGGCACTGCTGGCAGCAGGAGTACTTTGCGCGCTCGCAGAAGCATATGCCAGACTGCCCCCCATGGAAAATGACACCGCCAAGGCGATGCAGGTAAAGATTTTTTTCATCAATAAGCCTTTAAGAAATTACAGAAGGTATTGCCCACAAATAATCCGGACTCAGACGTTTTCTTCCAGGGCCGGACTGGTTTAGAAAGTGAATTTAACGGTGCTTCCTTCTTCCCCCAGTGTTGTATTGACAGGAATGGTTAGATTGGTATTACTCGCTGACGGGAATCCAGTCACGTTGATAACAACATTATCTTCCTTTGTACCAACGAATGGCGTATCCGGTGTTTTCATGGTACTGGGTGCGGTTCCCCGAAAATCCCCGTAGGTCAAATAGCCGGTAAACTTTCCGCCTTCTTCAGCAGGCTCTTTAATCATCAGCACCACAGGGTCTTCGGAGCGGATCGAACGTCCATCCGACAGGGTTACCTCATGGTTCCCTCCTTCAAAGAAGACAATGCCGTACATCTTCAAAGCCTTGTGATAAACAGCATGAGCTTTACAGTCATTCTGCAGGACAGATATCTGGTCCAGCTTATTGTTCGCTGAAGTATTGACATACTGGCGCTGGAAAGAGTCCAGATCGATTGCCGGCACCACAGTGTACTGATAGCGATCCCCGTCAGGGAAAGGACCGTGATTGATAGCCAGCTGCAGCATATTAATACTGTCAGTGTTTCGATCTTCCTCAGAAAGGGCTTTCAGGTAATCCTTTTTCAGTGCTGGATTCAAGGGACGCCGTTCTGCCAGAAGTTTTACGGATACCTCTGTGTCTTGTGCCTGAATGATATAGCCAATATCACCATGCCAGAGGTAGAAACGGTTGCTTACCTGAAAGTCCTCATTATTCTCGGTACTGGCTTCAATCGTCTGAGCCACATCATCATCGCTCTGAAGCCAGATATTGCCGGTGCGATGCACCTGGTTAATCGTGGTCCAGATATCACCGGTATGCGCAAGAGCATTGTCAGTAATCCGCTCGACGGACGACCCAAGATTGACGATTTCACTCTCAAAGAAGAAGTTACTCTTGTTGGCGCCAGCGCCATTGATTAGTGCAGGGTCTTCAAAAGAGTCAACCTTGAATTCTACCAACCTTTGCTGCATGGAACCCACACCATGCAGGCCGTCGGTAGTGCCAGCTGAGAAAGTCGGTTGGTTACGTCTTCTTGAGCCAGCCAGTCCGGAATTTACTTGCTGATCTTTCTCAAGGGTAGTGCCCGGCAGGGTACTGTAATCCATACCCAAACGAGCCAGACGATACTCGTCGTTTTTGGTCAAAATGGAGGTATAGCCGCTGCCAAAATGGAGATGGAAACTTGTCTCTTTACGGTCTTCCGGTGCCCGGGTTCTCAGGGATGAACGTCGTACGGCGACGGAATAGTTGTTTCGGCGATGTACCTGGTAATCGGTATTCCAGAACATCCGGTGGCCATCAAACTCCTGGTATTGGTCGTTTCCTGCAACTGCCCATTCGGTATCGATATTGTCATAGAGCTGCTTCATAGCCTGTTGATCAATGGCGTCACCAGACAAGGCCATCAGTTGACCAACGGCATCTTTAAATTTGCCTGGCATCCAGTCTGTTCTATCGATCAGGTATGTCGCTCTCTTGGGGGCTGAACTGTATTCCACATTACCGCGATAGAACACCCAGCGTGCGCCTTCCATAATGGCAAATTCCAGAAACTCGAAATGTTTGTCTGTAAATGCCCAGCGGGTTCCCTTGACCAGATCCGCCAGACACAGTACTTCACTCAGCCAGCCCACTCCATACATACCCCAGTAATTCATATCGCCATGGTGGGTGAAGCTACCGTCTGGCCAGATGCCATCCTTGTCACTCTGGTTATCAGGATCAGGCAGGCCACGGTTCAGGGTCAGGCTTTTGCCATAGAGTTCCATATAGTCATTCATCAGTCCCGGATCATTGGCAAAGACCAGATAGCGCATGACAGTAATTGAACGGAAAGCCCAGTTTGCCCCCTTCAGTTGGGGCAGGGAGTTAGTATTGTGGAGGCCATATTCAACAATGGCGGCCTTGACCCGGTTGGATTTCTCAGTTACCAGTTCTTCAGAATGAAAATTGTTATACAGCAGGTTACCGATATTGGAGAGCAGGTCAGTAATATTCCCCAGCTCCTGATAACCAAAGGTGACATTGTAGACACCCTGAGGCAGGGTATAGTTGGAGAACCACCAGTCCAGGGTGTTGATCACCTGCTCACTGTATTGCGTACGATCGTTTTTCTTATTGTCGTTTTTCGCATTATTATGCAGGTAAGCCAGATTCAGGACATCTTTCAGATACACCCTGTGTGCATCAAATTTTTCCCGGCCAGCCGATGTCAATTCCTCACCTGGGTTAAAAAGTGGAAGTGGTGTTTTATAGGCACCATCCGGTTGAAATTGATTAACACTGTCCAGCCAGTCATAGCTATGGCCCCTGATCACAAAAGCTCGACCCTGTTCACGGAATTGATCAGCAACCTGCTCCATCTCGATTCTATCACTTGCCGAACCATTATCGCCGGTGGAGCCATTACTGTCGGCCGAACCTTCAGCGTTAGGATTGCAGCCGGAAATAACCACTGCCAACATTAACGCCATACAGGCCAAGACTTTTTTCATGAAAAACCGCCTTATTACTATACAGTCTTTGTCCAAATCGAATAGCTGGTATTATTACTGGATGAACCTTTCCACCTGCAGATAATTCGTTAATAGCCCGTTTTAAATCCTCCGAAGAACGGACATTGCGAATCAAGGGACAGTAGTGATATTTGGGCATTGATTACTTCATTCACCATATGGTGGCGACATTCCATGAATGCCTGATCCTGAAGCCCCTGTTTCGGGAGCTTCAGATCAGAGATCAGAAAGTTCAGGATTTATGCAGATCATAAACCGTTGTCCACTTTCATATGGCTGTCCCGGATCCGGAAACCGAAATGGCCGGTGCCCAGGGCACCTTTATCTTCGAAGTTATCCATCAACGGATTATCCCGCCAGGCCAGGCCAGGGCAGGCATCCGAAGGGTATGCGGTCAATAAAAAGGTATGTTCATCACGACGTCAAAAATGTATTCCCGACCGGCATCGCCAGGCTCTCCTTCTATAATCGGACGCCAGTTGCTATCCGGATCAAACCAGGCAAACTTGACATTGAACCTGGCCCCCTTGAATGCACCACCGGATTTAGTATATTGAACGTTCACGGCATGGTCTTCAGCTGTGCCGGTTTCATGCCTGTCACCGAAGCGAATCCGCTTTCCACGGTTGTAGGTGTAGTTTAAGGTCAAGTCATTAATAATAGGAACATCAAAGTCGTACATCCTATAGATCATTGCAATAGTCTGCGAGGTATCGCCGGGCAGGGTGTGGTCATTAAAAGCACCTTCGGCAAAGTGATATCCATCGTTGCTGACACCGGCAATGTTGTCGCCGTAACGGACGTTTCCTCCAACCCGGGAATGACTCATAACCAGGGAAACATTACCGTGATTGTATTGTGCCCGGACCGAAGCCTGATTTGCGCGTTCCTCGCCCTCCGGCTGCCGCATTCCCAATGCCACGAGCTCATCATAATTACTGCCACCGAAAGTGTTCATGCTATAGGCAGCATCAAAGCGATAGGACTGGTCGTGATCCAGATTACCAAAATAACCAACCCGCCCGACATAACGCTGCATGAAACTATCACCATTCGAGTAACCCAGCACGAAATCCATGTTGTCAGTTCTGTAGTGAGCTTGCAGGCTGGAAACATAATCAAGGGTGACCCGTTCAGTATCAAGTACTCTGGAGTCCTGGAACATAGTCAGACGCGAAACACTTCTATCAGCCCCCCCCATTCTTCCGACAATATAGGCACCGGACAGCGTCATCTTGTTCCACCTGGTCGTGAATTCCCCGCCGAGATAGGATCTGGGAATTAAACTGGTGTCAGGGTTAAACGCAGAGACCATGCCCCCCGACAGATAACCAAGACCAATATTGAACCTGGTATTTTTCTCACGGCTTTCACCCAACACGCCCTTCACGGAAACCTGGCTGACACGGCTGAAATTATGGCTAACTTGACAAACTTCGCGATCTCGCCAGCCGGTCTCACATTCGGTCTGTGGAAAGCCTCCGGTGCCCAAATACTTGTCATAATTGGCGTTACCCAGTCTGTACATATAAGTAGCACCCAGATCTATTCCCATAGACAGTTTTTTACTGCCCATCATGCCGGAAGCGAAGTGAGCAACAATGGCGCCATTGGCCGTGTATTTGGTGTCATGGTCATTAAGATTCCTATTCCAGTAAGTTTCAGCTTTGAAAGAATTCACGTTCTTGAGCATCACGCGATTCCTCCCGGAAAATGAAGACAACCATTCTTGGTCAGTCTCAATTTCTTCTGCAGAAGCGCCGGTGGAAACCAGTACCGATAATATGGCCAGTGTCAGGGCAGAGGCTTTACAGCCCGGTCTTTTTTCTGCGCCTGAGAGATGATTGGAGAGTCGATTGATTGGATTCATTGATGCAAGCCGGTAAAGAAGTGTGAATCAAACAGCCCTTTGCAGGGCTGTTTGATAAAAGTTTATCCCGCAAATCAGAGTGCGTACTTCACCTGAAACAACAGCGCGGTATCCTGCATACCTTCTTCAATACTGTGTTGAATATTGAAACCTGCCTTCATCTCTCCATCATCGGAGACATAATCCGCACCGGCAGTTAATTCGTAGCGGTAATCAGAACCGTCAGCGATATCAGCAGTAATAAGCACATCCTTATCAATCATTGTGTAGGTATCCAGCTCCCGGTCATCGGCTTTCAGATCGTGCCAGCCCATAACAGACAGGGATGGTTTGAACTGGCGATCACGGAAAGTGAGGTTCTTGCTGAGATTTACGCCCAGGCCCAGCTTGTGCTGATGAACCTTCTGCTCTTTATAACCCAGAGACGCGTCAGAACCTCTCTCTTCATAGGCTTCAATTCCCAGCTTGTTAATCTCGGCAGCAACCAGCGGCTGGATGGCAACACCGCCCGCTTCGAAGTCATAGCCAGCCGTCATGCGCAGAGCCAGGTTATAACCGTCGTAATTACCCCTGGAATCCTGATCGGCAATCATACGGTTACTGGTGTATAAATTGAAGCCAGCACTGGCAATCGTAGAAACAAACAGCTGGTCGTGATTCCAAAGCGCATAGAAAGCCCCTTGATAGGAGTTCAGATCATGCTCCCTTCGGTAAACTACGCCTTGCATTTCTTGCTCGCTGTAGGACAGGTTAAAACCGGCATACAGGTTCTTGCTGATCATGCCGTCGGTACCGAAGCTGAAGCCCATGCCATCGATATCAAAACCATCAATACGACCATTGCTATCCTTACTGCCGGTGCTGCCGTATACATTCAACCAGCTGCTGCCGTAGTCCGCATGGTAGTTGGATTGGGAATTACGGATATCCAGAGAACGGGCGACAATACGGCTCATATTCTGGTTAATGGCGTTCTGGGCAGCATAAATCGTTGCGCCACTGCGATCGGCAGTCAACTCCCCGGCCAGTTGTGCGGAGGCAGCCGTATCACCCCCCACATTGTTCAGCAGGGTTGCCAGTGCAGCATGGTCTTCGCTGGCAAAAGCAATTTCGTATTTGGAGATTTCAGCATTTTCAAGAGCGATCTGTCCGAATCTGTAGATATAAGTGGCTTCCGTGACATCAGCACCACCGAGCATGGCATCTCTTCCCAGCGTCTTACTGTTGACTTCTTCGTCGTAGGTAACATCAACGACGATATTATTGGATTCTTTACCATCATCAACAAGTTCAACTTTGGTGAACCAGCCGTCGGCCATCATGTCGTTGTCGATCGCATATTCTCCATCACCTCTAATTTCACTGCCTTCAGTAAGAGTGATCAGCGTATGCTTTCCTCCCAGCTTATCCACCTCGCCGGTTAGACGAATCTTACTATCAGCCTTTACAAACAAATCACCATCAAGCAAGAGAACACTTTCATCTTTAGCTAATTTATCACTGAGTTCGAACTCCAGAATACTTCCGCCATTAAGAATCAAATCACCCTTTTCATTTGGATTGGCTCTGTCGTAATTAAGCAGATTAAAACGGATCGTCTCATCTTGGGCGGCCAGCTTCAGGTGGGAATTACCCATGAGAACTATTCGGTTAACACCTGTAATTGCAGTACCATTAAAAGTTGCAGCGCCTTCACCCTGAAAAACATTAATGTCAGAGGAAACTCTGTAGCTATAATCCGATTTGCCGTTCAGATGAATATTGCCGTTAATGGTGCTGCCACCCATCATCTTGAGCGCCATATGGTCTCGCTCCTCAGCAGATCTCATATCAATAGCGATCTGCTCACCATTAACCATACCACCCGTGATAGTGCCTTCGTTGACTAGCTCTTTGATACGGCCATCACCCACTGCAACAATTGCAGCACCGGTTTTAGAGCTTATGGTCCCAGTGTTTTTCAACACATTGATTTTCTTGCCATCCTGTATAGCTATTGCGTGTGTCTCACCCTCAATCGTACCGTTATTGGTGAAGTCGAAAGTCGTATTGGCAATAGTCGTTGCATTAGTGTTGTCATAATCAACCGGGTTATAAGAAACCGCTACACCACCAGGAGTGGTAACAACAATTTCGCCGTCATTGATATAGTCATCAGTAACATTAATAGGCGCTGCCTGACTATATTCAGCCATAACGGCAAAAGAAACAGCAACAGCCAGAAGTTTTTTATTAAGCAACGGATGTGATGGCATGATTATAAATCCCATGTGTATTATTTATTGCAATTAAGAGAACAACAATAGATGTCGTGCCTGCTGCTGACAGGCACGACCACCAAACTTACGTGTACTGAATCAGATCTTTATTGATTCGCTCCTGAAACCAGAGATCGTCACTGTTACGAAGGAATGCCCCCAATGTTTTGCCAAGCTCTTTAACAATTTCTGTCTCTTCATTAAAAATATTGTTTAACTGGTAAGGGTCATTAATATTGTCAAACAGGGCACCTTCCCCTTCGCGGTTCATAACGAAACTGTAACGGTCAGTACGAAGGCCTTTCTGTTCGGTATGAAGCATATAAGGTGCAAAGGTCGGCTTATCCTGTTTATCTGCGGTGCCTGCCAGGTAGCCGGAAAGATCGTGGCCATCAACCGCCGCAGGAATCTTGTCACCAAGGCCAGCCAGACCCAGCAGGGTTGGCATAATATCCATGGAACCCATCAGCACATCATTGACACTCGGCTTCAGCTTTTGTGGATAACGGATAATCATTGGAATGCCGAGTGCTTCTTCATAAATCACACTCTTTTCCATCAGTTTATGGCTGCCCAGCATTTCACCGTGGTCAGCGGAATAAACGACGATGGTGTTATCCAGCTGACCGGATTCTTTCAACGCTTGTAGCAGGCGGCCAAACTGACGATCGACGCCAGTAACGCTGGAGAAATAAATACGGGCGACATCTTCAGAAGGCCCTTTCCCTTCAGCAATGGATTTTTCAGAAGGTTCCCGGGTGCTGTACGTCATCTTGATAGGCAAACCATCAACACCAAGGTTTGGACGGTTCAGCAGCGATTTGGCATCAGCAATTTTCTCGGGGGAATAAAACTGATCATACATCTCCGGATCAGTATCACGCACTTCGATATAACGGCTATGAGGTGGATGCGTACTCACAAACAGACAAAATGGATTCCCTTCAACCCGCTGTTGTTTGTCATTCTTGAGATAGGAGATCGCCATATCCACTTCATGGGTAGTCGCCCAGACACCTGGCTCATGACGTTTGCCGTCAGTATCATAGTAATGAGGGTCTGCATGATCATCTTTGGTACCGTAGGCATACCAGTAATCAAAGCCCTGGCGGTATTCCGGCGGCGTATAGGAATCCATATGATGGGCCAGAGGTTTAGTCCAGTCTGGATCGCTTTCACCAATATATTTACCCGGGTTGGCCGGATCATTCGGTTCCGGTTTATCCAGGTGCCACTTGCCGATGTAGCCACAGGAATAGTTGTTACGGCTCAGGACAACACCCAGGGTATCCAGCTTGTTAATCAAGCCCCACTCACGGTCAATACGACAGTTCCATGGCACACCATTGGCGTGAGGCAACATGCCACTTAACATCATGCCTCGGTGCGGGCTGCATACAGGCGTTGACGATATACACTGGGTAAGAACAACACTTTCTTCCGCAAAAGCATCGATAAACGGGGTATGTACGGGATCAGAGGTACCGTTCAACGCATTGCGGTATTTCTCTTTTTTCCAGAAGCCCATGGCCTGGCGACGATGCTGGTCGGAAAGAAAAAAGACGATATTGGGTTTTTTTTTCTTTTCCTGAACTGGTGTTTTCTTTTTAAAATCCTGGCTTCCAGCAAGCGCTGAAGATGCAGAACCTACCCCGGCAGCGGCAACAGCAAGTACAGCACTCTTTTTAAGAAAGTCTCTTCGATTCGTCATGGGTGTTAACTACAACCTATACAAATTGCGGCTAAAGGGAGGGCGCTCTAAGTGTGCGTCAGGTAACCTCCAGGTAATGATAAAGAAAAAACAGGAGCTAAATATTGACTATCATCAATTAACGCATTCAAACAATGCTGAAAAAACATAACCAGAAAATTATAGTAACTGCTGTTTCTGATTATGCGTCCTGTGATTTATATTGTTCGGACTTGGCTGAGAATCTTTTTTTTTTTGATAATTCACATC
>NZ_JAHHPP010000245.1 GCF_024606265.1 Endozoicomonas sp. SESOKO1 | reverse complement strand
CCCTTTCGCCACTCATTCATCATTTATTTATGTCAACCAAGCATGAGGAAAAGCAGAATTAAAGTTTTAAATCAGGCTAACTGTCACTGGCCGGACAGTTAGCCTTAGTCCGACAGGCTCCTAGCAATGACTCAACCACCCAGGGTTTTCCTGACGCTTGCCACGAACCTGGTCAAAATACATGGCCTGAAGCTTTTCGGTAATTGGACCACGCTTACCACAGCCAATCTTGCGTCCATCGTGTTCACAAATGGGCATCACTTCTGCCGCCGTACCGGTAAAGAATGCTTCCCGGGCGATATACACTTCATCCCGGGTAATACGCTTTTCCCGGACTTCCAGCCCAAGCTCTCTGGCAAAGTGGATGATCGTATCCCGGGTAATGCCTTCCAGGCAGGAAGTGAGTTCCGGTGTATAGAGAATGCCATCCTCTTTCACAATAAAGATATTCTCGCCACTGCCTTCGGCCACATAACCTTCATTATCCAGCAACAGGGCTTCTTCACAGCCACTGTCCAGTGCTTCCCGCAGGGCCAGCATGGAGTTCATGTAATTACCATTGGCCTTGGCTTTGCACATGGTGATATTTACATGGTGTCGTGTATAGGAAGAGGTACGAATTTTGATGCCCCTCTCAAGCGCTTCCGGGGACATGTAAGATGGCCAGTTCCAGGCAGCGACCATAGTATGAACCTGAAGGCCTTCAGCCCTTAACCCCATGCCTTCAGAACCCAGGAAACACATTGGGCGAAGGTAGGCTTCGTCCAGCCCATTCTCGCGAACAACGAGCTTCTGTGCTTCGTTCAATTCTTCTTTGCTGAAGGGGATTTCCATTCTCAGGATGTGGGCACTGCGAAACAGACGGTCAGTATGTTCCTTCAGACGGAAAATGGCAGGCCCTTCCGGCGTATGATAGGCTCTGACACCTTCAAAAACCCCCATGCCGTAATGCAGGGTGTGGGTCAGGACATGAGTTTTGGCTTCGCGCCAGGGAACTAACTCGCCATCTAACCAGATAACGCCATCACGATCGGCGAAAGACATTGATAAACTCCAGTTTCACATTGTTTTATCGCTATTGGATCATAAAAAAACGCAGGATGCCAAAGCCAGGTTCAGTGGACGCTTCATGATGTTTCAACATCCATGCACCGATTCCAGACGGAAATCACGTGCTGGCGAAAACATTCCGCAATCACCTCTTCCGCCACAGGCTCTTCATTCTGTAATGCCTTTTGATGGATACAGAGCCGGAAGGTTTTGTAGGCCTCCCGGAGCTGGCAGGCATCATCCTGACTTAGAATTCCTACCGTTTCCAGTTCTTCAGAGATCCGCACATTGTCGGTCCACTGCAACAGCGAAGGGTACTGGCTTGAGTACCGCAGAACGGCAAACTGCATCAGAAACTCAATATCGACAATGCCTCCCGGGTCATGCTTTAAATGGAACACGCCACCATTTTTTGATGCCGGGGAAGCAGGGTTTGATAACGAGCCGGTTGACCTGGTGCCCAGGTGTTCCCGCATTTTCTGGCGCATCTCCACAACATCATCACGCAGCTTTTGAATATTCCGTTGCTGGCCGAGAATGTCTGATCTGAGGCCTGCAAATTTCTGTGCAAGCGTTAAGTCCCCGGAAGCGCTTGAGAGGGGCATCAAAATTCGT
>NZ_JAHHPP010000244.1 GCF_024606265.1 Endozoicomonas sp. SESOKO1 | reverse complement strand
GATCACAACGGCGGGGCGGGCACAGTTGAGTGCCGAAATGATCAGTTGTGAGCAAGAACACAGTAGGCGGGATATATCGCACCTGATCGATGAACAGGTTGAGACACCCTGAAAGGCCACCGTTGGGCACTTCAAAGCTCCCTGGAAAGGGAGTTCGAGACACAGGTGGCCCCAGTAGGGCTTTTAAGCCATTTTGTTATGGATCAGAGCTTACTCCCCCGTCTGATTTTTTGGGACCGTTTCAATTAACAGCTGTAAAGTCACGGCAATCGGTTAACATACTCTTCTATTGCGGCTAAAAGCTGCAGTACGTCTTTCTGAAAGACTTCACCGATATTGCCAATCCGGAAACAATCGGCGCTGGATACTTTACCTGGGTAGATCACGAAACCTTTATTTTTTAAAAAGTCATAGAAGGTTTTGAAGCTGTAATCTGCTGCCTGTGGCGAGTAAAAAGAGGTGATGACAGGGGAATGTAATTCATCGGGCAGCAGGGCGGTGAAACCCAGTTTCCTCATACCTTGAACCAGAGTTTTCTGGTTGTCACTGTAGCGCTTATGACGTTGCACAACGCCGCCTTCAATTTCCAGCTCCAGCAATGCCTGGTGGAAGGCCCTGACTGTGTGCGTGGGGGAGGTGAAACGCCACTTTCCTTTGTTGTCTTCCATGTGTCGCCACTGATCATAAAGGTCGAGGCTAAGTGAGCGTGCTCGACCTTCGCACTGCGCCAGCTCTGCCTGTTTGGCGATAACAAAGCCAAAACCGGGCACTCCTTGAATACACTTGTTGGCGGAGCTGATCATAAAGTCGACGCCAAGCTCTCCAATATCCATGGGAATGCCACCAAAGCTGGACATGGCATCAAGAATAACCCGTTTACTGAACTGTCTGGCTAAAGCTGTCACTTCTTCAATAGGATTAAGCATTCCTGTGGTGGTCTCACAGTGAACCACCGCAACATGAGTGATGGCGCTATCCTGTTCCAGTGCGCGCTGTAGTTCGGTCAGATTTGGTGGTTCGGTTTCGGGACTTTTCAGTACATGACAGGGTATATTTAGATATCGGGCAATTTGAACCATCCTGGCCCCGTAAGCACCATTATCGATGACCAATAACTTCCCGTCACTCGGAATGACACTGCCAATCGTTGCTTCGACGGATGCCGTACCACTGCCTTGCATCAGCGCACAGGTATAACCGGGTTGTCTGGTGGCAATGGTGACCAGTTTGCCGCGAATAGCTTCAACCACGCCTTTGTTGTAGTCATCATCCCAGGTGCACCAGTCCTTCAGCATGGCCTGTTTCACTGTCATTGAGGTTGACAGAGGACCCGGGGTTAGCAACACATAGTGCCCGTTTTGTTGTTCATTCATCTTGATGATTCCTTTATTTTCTGCTCGTCACCGGGTTAAGGGCGCTCACCCCTGTGAATCCGCGACGCTATAAGACTGACAATTTTGGGCAGGTCCTCAATGCTGTCGATGACATAGTGTGCCCCCGCCTGATAGAGGGCGGAATAAGCCTGCGCCAGCAGTGCCTGTTGCTTGTTTGCAGGGCAGCTTGCCCACTCACTTTCTGTCAGGCCGACGATATTGCCTGTTTTTGCCAGACCAACTGTCCACATTCCGGCATTCAAGCCTTCGGCGATCCCGGGGATGGCATCATCGACTTTAATCGTTCTGCGTACTGAAGAAACACCCAGTTGATTGACGTTTTCCAGTGCCATCCAAGGGCCCGGCCTGGAACCCGCTTGCAAATCATCGGCGGCGACAATGCAGTCCGGGCGATAGCCGTTATCTGCTGCTATCGGGGCCAATACGTCCATAATTTCCCGTGGGTAACCAGAACAACTGCCTATTTTGATACCGGCTTCCCGAAGCCAGGCGACTGTCTCAAGGGCGCCCGGAATCATCTCTGCGTGTTCGATCACCTTTTGCTTTTGCAGCGGCATAAAGGTTTGGTAGATGTAGTCAATTTGCTCAGTGGTCATTGCACCACCAAATTTGTGGGACCATCTTTCATTGACCGATGGCAGCTTCCCCAGTGCTTCAATGTGTTGCCACTTACCCATGCCCATTGGTTGACGGGCTTCATCGAGACTGATGTCAAAGTCAAAAGCCTGTTTGAACGCCTGCACAAAGATGGTTGTTGGTGCAACTGAGCCAAAGTCAACTACGGTGCCAGCCCAATCGAAGATGACACATTCAATTTGATTCATGTTTTAAGTTCTCACTAAGGTAGCTGTGTCTGCATAAGCAGCGATAGCTTTTGATGGTGTTTTAGAAACAATTTGGGAAAAGTAGTACCAGGAGCCAAGGATCAACAGGGTGGTAGCACTGACAACGACATAAGTGGTGTTGATAAAGAACTCTAACCAGGACAGGTCGGCTTGACCAAATACTCTGAACAGCATGATGCCAACACTCCCCAGGTATCCAGCCGAGTCAGCCAGGTACATGACAAATCCGGCATTTGCCGTCACCTGAAGAGAGGCTATCATCCGGTCAAACATAAAACAGTTAAAAGGGATGTAGGCAGTATAAAGACCTGCACCTAAGGCAATCATCCAGACCTTTGCGTCAATCAGGTTCGACTGGAACAGGAATGTCGCCAGGCCGACGGTGCCCACGCCCATCAAAATAACCAGGTGATTAGCATAAAAGGCTTTAGTGTTGCATTTGATCAAGCTCATTAAGGCAAGTGCGATCAGTACAAAGAAAGCAACCCGGACGCCAATATAAGCAAAGATGCCGACATCATTTCCATAACCAAGGGCAGCCCACAGTTCAGATTCAAAATTATCCCTGAAGTCCCGAATACCGGTAAGCAACATAAACGCCAACACTAACATAATGATGCCAGGGGCGAACTTGAGAAAGAACTTACGACGTTCATGCTTATCCATAGGTTGGCGACGTTGTCGCGCATCTACATCCTGCTGATTGGGTGCCGGGATGCGGGATAAGCCGATCACTGAGGCGATCAGCAGCGGGGTAAACAGCGCCCCGGCCGCTGCTGGCATCCAGAGTTCAGGCACACCCATATCGACAATCAGCCATTGTCCGACCGTTCTCACCCAGCCTGAAGCGACAATAAAGGTCACGCCCAGGCAGGCACCCAGTAACTCCGTGGTTCTTCGGCCTTCCACAAATCCGAATACCAGGCCCCAGATCATGCCCAGAGGAAGTCCATTCAGAAACAGCCAAATCAGGTTATACGGAGCAGGCGTCAGTGGAAAAAGCACCAAAGCCAACAGAGCCATCATGAGTAAGATAAAAATGGCCAATGCGCGGTTATCCCGAGTCATCTCGGATACCACTTTTATCCCAATGAACTTTGACAACATGTAGCCAAGAACCTGGGCGATGACCATAGCGACTTTGAAATCGAGGGCGAATTGCCAACCGGATACATGGTCATAACTACCAGCGGTAAAGGGTTTTCTGAACGCATAGGCACAGAGATAAGTCATGAAAGCCGCAGCGGCTATAAACAGTGTAAACAGAACTTCTTGACGATTTAACTTTGGCAAGCGCCTGCACAGTTCGGCAATTCTAATAATTAGCATGGGAAAACCAAATGTACGACTCAGTTGGTTGTTGGTAGCGCTCCACATTACAAATGTTTTATGACAGAAAAGTTTCGTGTGGATGAACTTTTTGTTATTTCTCCAACACCGCTTCCCCACGGTTTTGACCGCACGATGTGACATAGATGCCGAATGGATAGTAACCGGCGTACCTTTTGATCTTGCCACCACCGTCGGCAGGAGCGGCAGTCGTTTTGGCCCGAAAGTGATACGCAGGGCATCGGTTAATCTTGCCTGGGAATCCCCGCGCTGGCCCTGGGGGGCAGGTTAAGTGATTACCTGTTAATAGCCGACTGTGGTGATCTGGTTTTTGAACGGGGTAATGCCAGCGATCTTTGCATGGTCTCCAGAGATTTAAAAAAACTTTTGCTTCTCTCTTTTATTTCCTGAATCTGTTCATCTGTCAGCTCTTCAGCCTCAATAAATAAATTTTCCAGTCGTGAGTCAATAATTCCACATAAAAACAGGTATTCCCGTTTGGGGTTGGTCAGATTTCCGGCAATCATCGGTATAACTTTCTGACCAACAATGTCTGCATCCGCATTGCTCAGTAATTTACGCCAGGGCTTTTGAGAGTGAAGTGGTTATAGTTTTCCGGACACACAAGCACGGGTAATATCAAAGCCCCTTA
>NZ_JAHHPP010000243.1 GCF_024606265.1 Endozoicomonas sp. SESOKO1 | reverse complement strand
AGGAATGATTGTGTTTTATTTTTGCAATACAGAAATTGCAGAGAATTCTTGCCAGTCAGGAGGAAAGGGAAAATCAGAACGGTTTGAGACATTCCTTATTTTTACTGAGAGTTCTTGCCGGGAATGTTCCAGGCTGACAGCGTTTGCTGCCAGCCGACCAGGAAGGAATATCAGAACTGTTTGAGAATCTGCTCAACACTGTCGGTGGCATCACCAAATAGCATACGACTGTTCTCGCGGAAAAAGAGCGGGTTCTGAACACCCGCATAGCCGGTGGCCATCGAGCGCTTGAAGATGATCACCTCTCCCGCTTCCCAGACCCGCAATACCGGCATGCCGGCAATGGGGCTGGTTGGATCTTCGAAGGCCGCCGGGTTCACCGTGTCGTTGGCACCGATCACCAGAACCGTATCGGTATGTGCAAAGTCATCGTTGATTTCATCCATCTCTTCAACAATGTCATAAGGTACTTTTGCCTCGGCCAGCAGTACATTCATATGACCCGGCAGACGACCGGCCACCGGATGGATGCCGAAACGCACCTTGATACCGCGCTCCCGCAGCTTATTGACCAGGTCACGGACCGGGTGCTGAGCCTGGGCAACCGCCATACCGTAGCCGGGCGTAATAATGACACTGGAGGAGTTCTTCAGGCGTTCCGCCACTTCTTCTGCGCTGACTTCAGTATATTCACCCTGGTCACCACCTTCGATGATCGTCCCTTCTTCAGTACCAAAGCCACCGAGAATCACCGAAATAAACGACCGATTCATGGCCGCGCACATCAGGTAAGAGAGGATGGCACCGGAAGAACCTACCATGGCACCGGTAATGATCAGCAGGTTGTTGCCCAGCATAAAGCCGGTCATGGCTGCTGCCAGACCTGAGTAGGCGTTAAGCATGGAAACCACCACCGGCATATCGGCACCGCCAATTCCCAGCACCAGGGTGACACCAAAGGCAAAGGCCAGCAGGGTGACCAGCAACAGCGCCAGAATACTGTGCTGCTGTACATAGACAACCCCCATCAACACCGCCAGGGCAAGGATGGCCAGGTTGGTCCAGTGCTTACCGGGCAGTGATACAGGGCGACTGGAAATCTTGCCATGAAGCTTCAACGCCGCCACCACCGAGCCACTGAACGTCACCGCACCAATGATAATCCCGATAAAGATTTCATAGCTGTGAATCAACTGCTCAGTGGACATGACCAGGTCTTGCAGTTGACCGATCAGTGAGTCATTCACTTCCAGCGCACTGGCAAAACCGATCAGTACGGCTGCCAGACCACCAAAGCCGTTCAGTATGGCCACCAGCTGTGGCATCTCCGTCATCTGGACCTTAATCGCCAGATAAAGGCCAACAGCCGTACCCACAATCATACAGAGCGTGACCAGGGTAATACCGGCAATATGGGCATGGGCAAGGGTTGCCAGCACGGCAACCACCATACCGATGATGCCGTATATGTTGCCGTTTTTTGCCGTATCCTGTCGGCTAAGCCCAGCGAGGCTCATCACAAACATTAATGCAGCGACCAGATAAGCCGCTACCAGTAAACCTTCAGACATTGCGAGCGACTCCTGTTAATCCAGACGGAACATCTTGAGCATCCGCTGGGTAACAGCGAATCCACCAACAATATTGATGACAGCGACCGTGATGGCGATACCCGACAGTGCAAGTACAATATTGTTGTCACTGCCCATCTGAACCAGACCACCAACCACCACAATGCCACTGATGGCGTTGGTAACACTCATCAGTGGAGTATGCAAAGCAGACGTCACATTCCAGATGACGTAATAGCCGACAATGGACGCAAGGACAAAAACGGTAAAATGTTCCAGAAAACTGGTGGGGGCAGCGTTAGCCAGGCAACCAAAGAGAACAGCACCAACAGCCATCAGCACCGGCTTCAGCCAGGGTCTGGCCTTTTCCTCTTTCTCCGGTGCTTTAGCCACAACCGGTTCAGGCCCGGCAGCCGGGGCAGCACTGACGTTTACCGGAGGTGGTGGCCAGGTGATGCTGCCATCACGGATAACGGTCAGGCCACGGATCACTTCATCATCAAAGTTGATATCAATCTGTCCATCCTTGTTTGGACAGAGCAGTTTCAGCAGATTGACCAGGTTAGTGCCGTACAGTTGCGATGACTGGGTAGGCAAACGGCTCGGCAGATCGGTATAGCCAATCACTTTTACGCCATGGGCGAGGGTAATCTGATCCTTGACGGTGCAGGCGCAGTTGCCGCCGGCCTGGGCTGCCAGATCGACAATAACACTGCCGGGCTTCATCGCCTTGACCATCTCTTCGGTGATCAGCTTTGGTGCCGGTTTGCCGGGAATCAGCGCGGTCGTGATGATGATATCAACTTCTCTGGCCTGCTCCATAAAGAGGGCCATTTCGGCATCAATGAATGCCTGGCTCATCTCTTTCGCATAACCATCGGAAGAGTCCTGTTGTTCTTGCTCTTCTGATGAAAAGACCAGCTCAAGGAACTCCGCCCCCATGCTCTGAACCTGCTCTTTTACCTCAGGTCGGGTATCGAAGGCACGCACAATGGCACCCATACTGCCCGCCGCACCCAAGGCAGCGAGGCCAGCAACACCGGCACCAATGACCAGCACCCTGGCAGGCGGAATTTTACCGGCTGCGGTGATCTGGCCATTAAAGAAGCGGCCAAACTCATGGGACGCTTCAACCACCGCACGATAGCCACCAATATTGGCCATTGAGCTCAGGGCATCCAGAGACTGTGAGCGAGACAGGCGTGGTACGCTGTCCATCGCCAGAATGTTCACATTACGCTGGCTGAGCTTGTTCATCAGCGCTTCATTCTGGGCTGGCCAGATGAAGCTGGCCAGGGTAGCACCATCCTTAAGCAGAGCAATTTCATCATCAATTGGCGCGTTAACCTTCAGAATAATGTCTGAATTCCAGACATCATCACGATCAACTATCTGGGCACCCGCCTGAGTAAATGCGTCATCCTCAAAGCTTGCTTTTACCCCTGCACCCTGTTCAACGACGACGTCAAAACCGAGTTTTTGCAACTTTTCCACGGTATCGGGCGTTGCAGCAACGCGATTCTCGTTTTCCTGGACCTCTCCAGGGATCCCTATGCGCATAACGGTCACCGGAAGCTAAATTAATAGACAGCTGCTTCATAAGATCGAAACCCTCTACAGGCAACCGGCAACCTGTCTCAAGAGTCCTTCTCATTAATCAGGGCGCACATAGTAAGTGATTTTCTGACAAAGTGGTAATTAACAGTCGTTGTCGGTGGGATTACCTATTTGCTTCTACACCAAAAAAACGACAACTTTCACTAAAAGATTGGGCAACTTTAATAATCCACAGCTAATCTTCCACAGGAACCATCTACCGGGATTGAGTGATGAAACGTGCAGTTACTCTTGCTGCTACAGGGATACTGGCCATCAGCCTTGCTACGCCGGGCATGGGGAAAAAGCCCGATTCGGGCATCATGACGCTGATGAGTAACCAGGTAACCAACGGCAAATCCTTCCAGAGCCAGCAAATTTATAACCAGTGGGGTTGCACTGGTGAAAATACCTCACCTGAACTGAAGTGGAGCAACATACCCAAAGGAACGAAAAGCTTTGCCGTGACCATGTACGACCCCGATGCCCCCACAGGCAGTGGCTGGTGGCATTGGGTGGTGATCAATATTCCCGGCAATATTACCAGTCTGTCGTTAAATGCGGGTATGGAGGGTGGCAGGAATCTGCCCACAGGGGCCAGCATGTTGATGAATGATTATGGGTTTAAAGGCTATGGCGGTGCTTGCCCGCCACCAGACTCCGCGCCCCACGACTACCACATTACCGTTTACGCCCTGGATATCCCTGACCTGGATGAAAACAGTAGCGCAACACCCGCAATGGCCAGCTTTTATATTATGCAGCACACATTGGCCAAGGCAGTGCTCACTGCGCCCACCAATGCCCGATGACCAGGCATTGTCGTGAAATATCCAGTCAGGAAAAACGAGAAAGTTATTCCTGGTCTTCCCACTTCAAGCTCCGTTCTACCGCTTTCTTCCAGCCTTTGTACAGCCCTGTGCGCTGTTCTTCAGCCATAACCGGAGTATAAATACGATCGACACCGACCTTGTCCTTAAGCTCATCAATACTTTTCCAGAAACCAACAGCAAGGCCTGCCAGATAGGCGGAGCCCGCCGCTGTTGATTCAGTCACCGTAGGACGAACCACTTCCTTATTCAGAATGTCGGACTGGAACTGCATCAGAAAGTTATTGGCCACGGCACCACCATCAACACGAAGCTGTTTCATTGCAATACCGGCATCCTGCTGCATCGCTTCAATCAGATCACGGGATTGATAGGCAATGGCTTCCAGCGTCGCACGAACAATATGGTTACGGTTAGCGCCACGGGTCAGACCAAAAATCGCACCACGGGCATAAGGATCCCAGTATGGGGCTCCCAGACCCACAAAACCCGGCACTACATAAACACCATTGGTGTCTTTTACTTTGCTGGCAAAATATTCAGTATCCGCCGCATCACGAACCAGGCCAAGCTCGTCACGAAGCCACTGAACGGAAGCCCCACCCATAAAAACAGCACCTTCCAGGGCGTAATGCACCTTGCCGCCAATACCATAGGCAATGGTCGTTAACAGACCATGTTCAGACTTGACAGGCACCTTACCGGTATTCATCAACAGGAAGCAGCCTGTGCCGTAAGTGTTCTTGGCCATCCCCTTGTCATGGCACATCTGGCCAAACAGGGCGGCCTGCTGGTCACCGGCCATGCCTGCAACAGGAATCCGCGTTCCACTTTTACCGCCGATATTGGTCTTGCCATACACTTCAGAGCTGGACTTCACCTCAGGCAGCATACTGCGTGGAATACCCAACGCCTTCAGGATGGTGTCATCCCACTCAAGAAGGTTGATATCAAACAGCATGGTCCGTGAAGCGTTGGTCACATCGGTAACATGGGCACGACCATCGGTGAGCTTCCAGGTCAGCCAGGTATCCACGGTACCGAACAACAGGTCACCTTTTTCGGCTCGTTCACGGGCACCTTCGACATTGTCAAGAATCCACTTGATTTTCGTACCAGAGAAATAAGCGTCCAGAACCAGACCGGTCGTGTCACGAATATGAGCTTCCAGCCCGGCTTTTTTTAATTGTTCACAGATATCCGTCGTACGACGACATTGCCATACAATGGCGTTATAGACCGGCTGACCGGTCTTTTTATTCCAGACGACGGTGGTTTCCCGTTGATTGGTAATACCAAGGGCGGCAACTTCATCAGGGCGAATATTGGTTTTTGCCAGCACTTCGGTCAGCACCGAACTCTGGGTCGCCCAGATCTCCATCGGGTTGTGCTCAACCCAGCCCGGCTGAGGATAGTACTGGGTAAACTCCCGCTGGGAAGTGCCTGCAATTTCACCATCATGGTTAAAAATAATTGCTCGAGAACTGGTTGTACCCTGATCAAGAGAAACAATGTATTTCTTTTCAGTGGTCATTCTTTTGTCCTTGATTCCTTAACAGGGGAGGCTTTTTGATCTTAAATTCTTTTGCAAATAAACCAAAAAAACCACAGCAGGACCAGCTCTTCCGGGTCTGCTGTGGCAGGTCATCAGGTTTCAATCAGGCACCGTTCAGTCTTCATTTTTTGCCGGGGCGGGAACCTCTTCAAGCCTTACCACCGTGGACCAGTCCAGCGGGGCTCGGGTGAACGGGTTCTCACCATTGAGCAGGTAACTCTTGACAAGGCTGTCGTAATCAACATGGA
>NZ_JAHHPP010000242.1 GCF_024606265.1 Endozoicomonas sp. SESOKO1 | reverse complement strand
GTTCTCACCATTGAGCAGGTAACTCTTGACAAGGCTGTCGTAATCAACATGGACATTACCCAGCCGAATCATTTTATCGGTTTTTTCACCAAATATAGGGCAGTCATCAATACGGTCTACGGGTCTTGGTTCCAGTTGATCAAAAGGCCGCACTGCCAGCGGGCGCTGAAATTTCTGCCAGGGTTCCCACTGGGCAAGAAAAGCCTCAAGCGCTGCGTCCGTACAGGTTTCTTCAATGTTGGCGCGAGCGCTTTCAATATCCTTGTCGTTCACAAAAGCACACTTCCGGAATAACATCTCTTGAGTTGATCCGGGAAACTCGAAGAACTTGCCTAATTCAATCCGGAACGCCAGCTCAACCTCAATCTCATCCACCCAGGCGAGTGTTTGCATATGTGATCTGGCGATTGCCTTGATCTTATCCAGAATCATCATCTGCCGACCCAACGCCTTCAATTGAGTGGGGTCATGCTGTTCAACTGCCAGGGTTTGGGCAGCAGTCAGTAATTGCATTGTTTCCAGATCATCCAGGGCCAGGGTCACCCGGTCATCACAGGAAGTGCTGCCAAATACGATACGATCCACGGCAGCATTGCGAAGCTGGTCATTACCGGCCATTAATGACATGACCGCCATTACCCGTTGGGCCAGGACAGGACGGGTAGCCAGATTCTGGTAATCGGCGGTGCCTGTCAGTCGCCCGAAAAAGCCAATAAGGTGAGCAGCCTGGCCAGACTGAAGGTTAAGTTCCGGGGTTTCTGCATCGGCTGAAGCCAACTCCCGCCAGAAATCCAGGCCTTCTTGCAGTGTTTCAAACTTATGCGCAGGGTTGCCTCTGCCCATGTCAAAACGAAACAGCATGCCTTCGGGCTGGGGCAGGGCGGAGATACGTTGATGTAATTCATCAGACAGCCCGGTATCAGAAAGATCGACTTCGCGGGTTTGACCACCAACAAGTGCTCCCAACTCGGTAATCCAGTTAGGCAGTGCTGTCAGGCTCCTGCAACCCTTAAGAGACAGGTGGCCCTCAAAGAAGGGGTTCTCAGGCAAGGCTCTCAGGCTGATACAACCGATAAGACTGACATCGCCCCTCACGTAGAGACCATCAGGCAGTTCACTCAGACCGCTGCAATCATCGAGAATAAGCTCCGCCGCAGAGAGATTCCTGGGCAGTTCCCTGATGCCGGTGCAACGCCTGAGTAACAAAGCCCCCCCCACACCAAGGTTATCGGGCAGCTTACTGATCTTATTGCAAGCCTTAAGTCTAAAATGACTCTTCACAATGAGTTGCTCGGGCAGCTCCGACAGCTCGGGGCACATTTCCAAATAAAGCTGGCCATCAACGGTGATATCCCCGGACAGACTTTTCAGGTTGAGGCGATTTTTAAGCATACCGTCGCCTTTGATGTGGATTTTCCCAGACAGCGTCTCCAGGCCGGTGTCACCGGAAACAGAAAAATCCCCCTGCACGGTGAGTTTTCCGGATATGTGCTTCAGATTGACGCAATCGGTAAGCGATAAGTCCCCGAACACGCTGAACTGCCCGGGCAGACTAGCGGCCGGGCATTGGTCAAGTTTAAGGTTACCTATGACCAGGTAATGGACATCATTAGAAAAATTCCCCCGCAGAATTAACTCTTTCATTTCATCCGGGGTCACCGGTATTGACTCAGTGGCATCACGATCTGCCAATGATGCGGTTGCTGATGGGTAAGAAGCCGTTTCAGGTTGCGGGATGCATCGTTGTCCATTTACGTTGTTTTGATCAAGACGGTTTTGATCAACTTGGCTGTTATCAACAGGTGATGATGTGTTTGCTAAAGGCATAGTGCCTGTGGTCATTGCATTGGTATTCATAATTCCTCCTTGTATGGTTACTTAGTCTTCATTTTTTGCCGGGGATGGAACCGCCTCTATGAGCCTTACAACCTCCGACCAGTCCAGAGGAGCCAGGGTGTCAGGGTTCTCACCATTGAGCAGGTAACTCTTGACAAGGCTGTCGTAATCAACATGGA
>NZ_JAHHPP010000241.1 GCF_024606265.1 Endozoicomonas sp. SESOKO1 | reverse complement strand
TATTGAGATAGATCAATATTTAACAAAGAGAAATAGATAAACTGCCAACCTGTTCTCAGATGCCAGAGTTTGTTGGCATCCTGATACTATTTGATCATGCGCGTGTGATTTGCCCAGTTTTTTGCCTGAAGACTGGCCAGCCCTGACCAGTGCACTGATTGTTCGTTTTCTTTTTTAAACACCTGTCGTTGGATTTTACCGTGAAAATGTTTAAAGCACTGCCTGTGGCTTTAGCCGTATCTGCTGCGCTGGCGTCAATGTCCGCTGTGGCTGGAACCAAAGTTGAACAGCTGGAAAAGCGCATTCAAGAGCTGGAAGCCAGACTTGACAGTAACCAGATCCAGGAGCTGCAGGATCAGGTAAACAAGATGGAGCTTGACCAGGCGTCAGACTTCGATGTGGTATTCAGCGGCTATGCACGCTACGGCATCACCGATCAGCGAGGCGATGCGAAAGAGGTAAAAACCGCCGGGGCACTGAATGGCAATGCTACAGGACGACTTGGCAATGAAAGCAATGGCGGGGAATTTCAAGTAGCAACCACACGCACCAGTGCCAGTGGCACCAAGTGGGATCTGGTATTGATGATTGACGAATGGGGCAATAATACGACAGAAGTCAGAAAGATGTATGCCGGCGTCAGCAACATCCTTGAGTCCCAGCCAAACCTGTATATCTGGGCCGGTCGTAATTTTCATCAGCGTCCAATGTCAGATCTGAATGACTACTACTGGATTCGACACGATGGCCAGGGTGCAGGCCTGCAGAATTTCCAGCTGAACACTCTCAACATGGATATGAGCATGGATATGGGCATGGTGGAAAGCCTGACTGACAGCAGCCGCCGTGCGCTGACCGCCAAATTACACGGCATAGAAATTGGCGAAACCGCCTTGAACCTGTACGCCAACTATGGCTTCAGTTCAGACGGCGACAGAAAAGAGACCAAGGATTATAACCAGGAGTTTGGGGGATATAACCGAAGCAGCAATGCTTACCAGCTGGCCGCCGAATTTCTGTTCTCTGGCCAAAAGGCCGTTGTCCGCTATGCGGATAATGCAGTGAACAGCGCGTTCGACCTGGTATCTGGCCATGAAGCATTACTGTTCAGTTTGGAAGGCGGCATACCGGTAACCCAAAATATTGGCCTGCATTATCTGGCTGCCTATCAGTCTCTTGACGTAGACACTAACAGTGCAGGGGATAAATTGAGCCGTGATAATTACAATATCATTATCCGCCCAACCTACGCATGGAACGAGACACACTCCACCTGGCTGGAAATGGGCTATAACGTGGTTGATTATCAGGACATTGATGCAACAAACGACTCCTGGAAACTGACCCTTTCCCAGAATATTGCCATTGATGCGTTTTCTGCTGGTGCCCGGCCAATGCTGCGTTTCTACGCGACAGTAGGCGAGGCAGATAACGAATT
>NZ_JAHHPP010000240.1 GCF_024606265.1 Endozoicomonas sp. SESOKO1 | reverse complement strand
AATAATAAGATGTATTTTGATTTCGAAAATTTGTATCTACGCTGTAAAAATTAACCGGATGACAGGGATAGTCGTCTTATGGAAACAGCTGAGCAGGTACTCATCATTGAAGACGCGGAGCAGCGTCGGCATGACTTTAGCACGATTTTGCAGTTCATGGGCTATCACACAGTGGCTATCGGTGCAGCCTACTGGGAAGATACAGTCAGTGCTTTTCCTCCGGAAACCTTCAGTGCTCTTTTTCTGGGTGACTTTTTGCAGGCAGAAAGCTCTCTGCAGGGAATGGTTTCCAGAGTTCAGGGTTGGTGTGGTGGCGTCCCCGTCATCAGGATTTCGGAGTCATTGCCTGACAATCTGCCGGTAGCACTTGCCAGGCAAATTATTGCCCGGGTTGACTGGCCATGCAGCAAGCCTCAACTTTTATCCAGTTTGCATTACGGTCAGGTCTACCGTGAGCAGTGGCGCCTGGCACACCAGACTGGCTATAACCAGCAGGTACAATTGTTCCGTGGGCTGGTTGGAAAGAGTGATCGAATCCGGAAAGTTCGAGCAGCCATGGCCCAGGTGGCAGATCGGGATGTCAATGTTTTGATCACCGGTGAGTCGGGTACAGGCAAAGAAGTGGTTGCCCGTAATCTCCATGAACACTCCTATCGCCGGAGCGCGCCTTTTGTCCCGGTTAACTGCGGTGCAATTCCCACAGACCTGCTGGAAAGCGAACTTTTTGGTCATGAAAAGGGGGCTTTCACGGGAGCGGTGACCAGTCGCAAGGGGCGGTTTGAACTAGCCCAGGGCGGAACGCTGTTTCTTGACGAAATAGGGGATATGCCTCTGCATATGCAGGTTAAGTTGCTCAGGGTTCTGCAGGAGAGGACGTTCGAACGGGTTGGTGGAACAGAGCCAATTGAAGTGGATGTTCGAATCATTGCCGCAACCCACAAGAATCTTGAAGTTATGATCACTGAGGGAAGCTTTCGGGAAGATCTTTATTACCGCTTGAATGTATTTCCCATCGAGATGCCTTCTCTCAAAGAGCGACCTGAAGATATTCCGCTGATGATTAATGAGCTGACCCATGGTATGGAGAAGCAGGGGAGAGGGTCCATCCGACTCAGCTCAGCGGCAATATTATCGCTTTGTCGCCATGACTGGCCGGGAAATGTCCGTGAAATGGCAAATCTTCTGGAGCGTCTTGCGATCATGTATCCCTATGGGGTTATTGGTGTCCAGGATCTGCCAGAAAGTTTCTGCCACCTTGATTTGATCAGTCAGGAAGATGATGGTGTGGCTGATTTATTTCCGGACAGTATTCAGCCAGCAGGTGCTGCCACCTCTGAAGATCTCGCGGTACTGCCTGTTGGGGGCTTGAACCTTAAGGAATATCTGACCCGGCTGGAAAAGAGCTTGATTCAGCAGGCGCTGAATGACTGTAATAGCGTTGTTGCCAGGGCTGCAGACAAACTGCAGATACGGCGAACGACCCTGGTGGAAAAAATGCGCAAGTATGGCCTTCAGAGATATGAGGACTCGGTTAAAACCTGATATTCAGTGATGGAAAAAATGGCTGCATATCTTGTGGTCATTTTTTTTATAGCAGATAGTAACTATCTGCAATGATGAACTTCTAATTTCAGCTTTACTGAGGTGGTCAATTCTTTCCCGTCGTTGTTTCTGCGTAGTTCGACTCTACTTCGAATCCCTTCTGCTTCTTGCTATTCTGCTATTCGATATCATTTCATGAGTTCACACGTTATTCCTTCCTGTTTTGGTGATCAAATGCTGCCATTTTTGCGTCACTATAAAGTGACACTGTCAAATAACTATCTTTTCAGACAGTTCAAAAAAGTGTTCAAGATATTTTCAAAGCAACCGAAAATTATTCTATGTCAAAAAATTAGCGAATTAAAAATAGTGTTCTTTTAGAAAGTTGTTAAAAAACATGATGTTATGGTTTTCTGTTTTTCTTGATGTGTTTTTTTTTAGGGTTTGACTGCTGTTTTTATTTTCAAAATCAAAGTTGGCACGCTCATTGATATATATTATTTGTCGTTTTTCTATATGTATTTCCTGAGCAATTGAAAAATTAAAGTGAGAACGATGGCGCAAGCAAAGAAAAGAGTGATTGCGGTTTCAGGGTGTAAAGGTGGTGTAGGTAAAACCGTAGTTGCAGTAAACCTTGCTCTGGCTCTGGCAAAGCTGGGTCAGCGTGTCGTTTTGATGGATGGTAATCTTTCTGTACCCGATGTTGAGTTTACTCTTGGGATGAATAATCTTGGGATGAATAATAAAAGTGATATCACAGAGAAGTTGTCGTCTGATTTTGTTTTTTCATCTCCTGCTGAAGTTGAGTTGGCTAATGCAACTTCTGGTCATCAGCAGAAAGGACTGTTAAATGGTCCTTCAGGCGTAAGGGTATTTACACCGGTTGCTCAAGGTGAGTGGAAAGAAAGTATTCAAATTATTCAGGCAGTGGAGCTGATTCAGGACATGGATGATCTTGCATCGGATCTGGATACTTTGATTATTGATACGGCTCCGGGCCTGGCTCCGGATAATGTAACGCTCATTCAGGCGGCAACAGAGGTAGTCGTTGTCGTCAGCCAGGAAGATGTGTCTGTTGTTGATGCGGTTCGACAGATAAGGCTTCTGTATCGGGTTTTCAATGTTCACCAGTTTTATATTGTTGTTAACCTGGTAAGCAGCAGAAGAGGCGGTGCAAAACAGTTTGAGAAGTTACAGGAGTATCTGAAAGACGACAAACAGATAGTGTTAAGCTATCTGGGGGCAATTCCACATGATAAGGCTGTAAGTGAAGCGGTATTAAAGCAGTCGGCACTTTTAATGGAAAGTAACGACTGCCGGGCTGCAAAAGCATTTCACAGAATTGGACATCAGCTATCAAAATTACCGGTGCCTGAGCCAAAAGGTCGTATAGAATTCTTTTTGCCTGGTAGGATCAAGGAGAGGATCTAGTTATGACAGAGACTGCACAGGAAGTGCAAACTAAGACGGTGAAAACTAAGACGGCGCAAACTAAGACGGTGCAAACCAAGACGGCGCAGAAGAAGACATTGAGCATGGAAGAGATGGTAGTAAAACATCGCTCATTGGTAAAAAGAATTGCTAATCACCTTGCTGCAAGAATGCCTGCCAGTGTGCAGATTGATGACCTGGTCCAATCAGGAATGATTGGGTTGCTTGAAGCAGCCTCAAAATATGATGCATCCAAAGGTGCCAGTTTCGAAACGTTTGCGGGTATTCGAATTCGTGGAGCAATGCTGGATGAAATTCGAAAAGGTGACTGGGGGCCAAGATCAGTTTACCGAAATAGTCGTCGTATTACTGAAGCGGTTCAGGTTGTTGAAGCCAAGCTGGGAAGAGATGCCAGGGATTCTGAAGTCGCAAAAGAACTTGATGTGAAAATTGATGAATATTACACCATTCTGAGTGATTTAAGAGGGTGTCGTCTTTTTAGTTATGAAGAGTTATTTGACAGTGAAGAGTCAAGAATGCAGGCTCGATCAGGAGACAGGGGGCCCTCTGCAGATATTCAGGAAGAAAAGTTTAAAATAGCACTGATTGAAGCCATTGATAAGTTGCCTGAAAGAGAAAAGCTGGTATTGATGCTTTATTACGATGAAGAAATGAATTTGAAAGAGATCGGTAAAGTATTAGGGGTCAGTGAATCAAGAGTAAGCCAGATTCACTCTCAGGCTGCACTGCGTTTAAGGTCGCGGTTGCAAAATTGGCTGAGTTAATGTCTCAGCCACTCCATTTTCAAAGGGCAGTGACAAAAAAAGGTCAATAGTCGGAAAGCTGGTCTTTTTCTTTTTTATGTTGACAAAGTTTAGTTGAATTGATCTGTTTTCAGAAATATATGCCGGTTATATGCTGCATTGCTTTGAACATTTTATTTTTAGTTTCTTATTGTTCCAAGTGGGTAGGTCTTAGCTTCATATACTTCTTTTATTAAGTTTTTTAATAACGGACCTGCATTATATGAAATGGACTTCTATCTCGGCTGCCATTCTGTTGTCGGCATTTTCCTTTATTCTTCCTGCCCAGGAAGAAGCACCAGAAGCAATAAATGGTGTTATTACCATCAATACCCATCAGGCAAAACGCCTTCATGATATAGGTGCACTTTTTATCGATGTGCGCCCCTATCAACAATGGCAATATGGTCATGTCGATGGATCTCACAACCTTGATCTAAGGGGGGGATTTCGTCAACTTCTGGTGCCGGGGGTTCTGGAAAAAGAGACGCCTATCGTGATCTATGGTAACAGCACATACCATATGAGAGGGGCCATCGGCAGTTATCTGGCTGCATTATGGGGTTATGAACGCGTGTTTTTCCTTCGGGACGGGTATTATTCCTGGCTGGCGCTGGATTACCCGGTGACATTGAAGTCTGATGACCTTGGCGAGTCCTACACAACAGGCGTTATGGCTCAATAACGGCACCTGTCTCTCCGCACAGATTTTCCTTCTGTGCCCGCTTTCCAAATGCCTTCTGTCTTCACTTTCTCTATGGGAGTGAAGATCGGCATGCCCTGAGACCTTCCCAAGCCTGGTTAATGGGGTCAAAGAGCTGCATTTACCCCCGCAGTCAGCAAAAAATCCTGATATAATCGCCAGCCAATGCTAATTAGGGACATCAGAGAAAACAGGGCGTTTCATGGCTTATGGCTGTGTTGCTTTGTGAATCCGGGTCTCAACGATAGGCGCTTTTGGTGATTGTCAGTAGATTCAGGAGTTCGCTTTGCTGAATGTGGTTCAGTTAAGCTGTGAACGGGACGACAGGCTGCTGTTCAGTAACTTGTCCTTTCAGCTTGGTAGTGGAGAAATACTCCAGATTGAGGGGAGAAACGGAGCTGGAAAAACATCGCTGCTCCGAATTATTGCTGGCTTTTCACCCAGTCGTAGTGGTGATATTTTCTGGAACGACCAGCCTTTATCGGCAGTGTACGCTGACTTTCGCCTTAACTGTTTTTTCCTTGGCCATAAACCGGGGCTGAAACTTGACCTGACACCTCTCGAAAACCTTGTCTGGCGAGCCAGGCTCGCCAATACCATAATCAGCCGGGAAGCATTGCTCTGTGCACTGGATCGAGTGCAGCTGGCGGGTTATGAAGATATTCCCTGTAGCCACCTGTCGGCCGGGCAGTTGAGGCGGGTGGCCTTTGCCGGGCTGATTGCCAGCCGGGCACGGCTCTGGATTCTTGATGAGCCATTCACGGCGATTGATATTGAGGGTGTATCCTGGCTGGAGAGCCTCTTTGATGAGCACACTCATCACGGGGGGATGGTACTGGTAACCAGTCATCAGCCATTGAATAATTGTCAGGGAAAACTGCGTAAGTTGAATGTGGAGAGCTTTGCAGAAGAAAGGATTGCTGATGGCAGGGGAGGGGGAGATGTCGAATGTTGACCAGCAATCCATGCGAGGGTTTTCAGCCTGCCTTGCCCTGATTCGCCGGGACCTGATACTTACTTTCCGGTCACCTGGTCAGGCCATTAATCCCATGGCGTTCTTCCTGATGGTGGCTACTTTGTTTCCCCTTGGTATTGCGCCGGATCGGGAAGTCTTGTCAGAACTGGCGGCTGGCGTTATCTGGATTGGTGCATTATTGGCGGTTTTACTGTCGCTGGACTCATTGTTCAAAAGTGACCAGGACGATGGGGCTTTGGACCAATTATTGATGTCGCCACACCCGCTTCCCTTACTGGTTCTGGCAAAAGTGTTCAGTCACTGGTTGACCAGTGGTTTCTGTTTAACGCTCATGGCGCCATTACTGGCCATCATGTTACACCTGCCATCCGATGCTTTCTCCGCGCTTATGATTACGCTTTTGCTGGGAACACCAGTACTCAGTCTGGCAGGAGCCATCGGTTCTGCATTAACGGTAAGGGTACAGCGTGGCGGCTTGTTGCTCACCCTGCTGTCGTTACCGCTTTACATACCGGTACTGATTTTTGCCACGGGTGCCGTTAACGCTGCCATGCAAAACATGCCGTATACAGGCCATATTCTCTGGTTGTCTGTTTTTCTGGTACTTGGTGTGTGCCTGGCACCGCTGGCCATTGCCGGGGCGTTAAGGGTAATTAATGAGTAACGATTTTTTTCACAATATGGTAAAGAGGCTGATCTTTCTTCGGGCAATTTCTTGAAAAATGAAGACGTTTCCAGCACTCTCTGCCTGCAGAGAATCCCTGCCAAATCAGGTCGCATTGGTGGCGGCCTCAGGTTCCAGATTGGAAAGTAGAACAAGATTATGAACTGGACGTTTTTTCATAAGTTGGGCTCTCCCAAGTGGTTTTATGATATCAGCGGTAAGTGGTTGCCCTGGCTTCAGGTATCATCCCTGGTGTTGATATCGGTAGCGCTGGTCTGGGGGCTGGCGTTTACCCCTCCGGATTACCTGCAGGGCAACAGTTACCGAATCATATTTATTCATGTACCTGCGTCTTTCCTTGCCCAATCGGTCTATATGATGATGGCAACGGCGGCGGCTGTGACCCTGATCTGGAAAATCAAACTCGCCGATATGGCGCTGAAAGTCATGGCACCTATCGGGGCTTCCTTCTGCATACTTTCTCTGGCTACCGGAGCAATCTGGGGGCAGCCGACCTGGGGGACCTGGTGGGTATGGGATGCACGGCTGACCTCCATGCTGATTCTGCTGTTCCTGTATATCGGCATTATTGCCCTGCGCGGTGCAATCCACACAATAGAAGCGGCCGCAAAAGCCTGCGCCATTCTCAGCCTGGTAGGGGTGGTCAACATCCCGATCATCAAGTTTTCTGTGGATTGGTGGAACACTCTCCACCAGGGAGCCACATTGACGCTGACAGAAAAACCATCCATGGCACCTGAAATGCTATGGCCCCTGTTATTGGCCATTCTTGGATTTTATCTGTTTTTTACGATGGTCATGGTGCTTCGTCTACGTATAGAAATTATCAGTCGTGAACGAAAGACCCGCTGGGTAAAAGAGCTGGTGAGCTGATGCCTATGTATTTTGACAGTTGGAGCGGTTTTCTTGCCATGGCGGGCCATGGAATCTATGTCTGGAGTGCCTATGCCGTTGCTTCGGTGGTGATTGCTTACAATCTGGCCGTGCCGTTGATGGCAAGACGGCGGATATTCGCACAGATAGCTGCACAAGTGAGGCGAGAGGAGCGCCTGGTCAAAAGAGGCGTGGACGTGAATCAGGTCACTGCAGGCAGTGGTGATGACACCGGGAGGCACTCTGCCAACTCCGGGAGCACACAACAAAAGCACTGCGCTGAGCGACAAGCTGAACAACAAGCCGAACAACAAAAAGAAAACCTTGAGTCTGTTAAGGGGAGCGCCCAATGAATGCAGTTCGCAAACAGAGATTAATACTTGTATTACTGCTGCTGGCAGGCGTTGGGTTGGCTGTGGCGCTGATGTTGTTTGCGCTTCGCGAGAACATAAATCACTACTTCTCCCCGGCCCAGATGGCTGCCGGTGAAGCACCGGTAGCTCAGCGGATGCGCGGTGGTGGCCTGGTGGTTCCAGGCTCAGTTGAGCGCGATAGCGAAAGCCTGAAGGTCAGCTTTCGCATCACCGATGGTGCCGGAGAAGTGACGGTCCACTATGAAGGTATTTTGCCTGACCTTTTTGTTGAAGGTTCCGGTGTTGTTGCCCTGGGGACGCTTGGCAGTGACGGTGTTTTTGCTGCGACGGAAGTGTTGGCCAAACATGATGAAAACTACATGCCGCCGGAAGTGCAGAAAGCCATTGATGAAGCACATCCAAAACCGGGTTACGCCAGGCCTGCTGCACAAACCACTGTTCAACGTGAGCTGAGGAGCCTGCAAGATGGTAGCTGAAGCTGGCCTGCTGGCTCTGATTATTGCCTTGTGCCTGAGTCTTTTGCTCAGCATTTTTCCGCTGGTGGGCAGTTACACCGGTAATCTTCGTTTAATGAATCAGGCCCGCTCCCTGTCCTGGGGACTGTTTGCCTTTGTTGGCTTTTCATTTCTGTGTCTGGTCTGGGCATTTATTACTGATGACTTTTCGGTGGATTATGTCGCCAGGCATTCGAACAGTCTGCTGCCTGTACCATATAAAGTCAGTGCCACCTGGGGAGGGCATGAAGGGTCGCTGCTGATGTGGGTGCTGATCCTTGTCGGCTGGATGGCGATGGTCGCTTTCAGGAGCGACCGCCTGCCTCCTGAGTTGTCCGCCAGAGTGCTCTCGGTCATGGGGATGGTTACCGTTGGCTTTTTGCTGTTTACCCTGCTGACGTCCAACCCTTTTAACCGCATTCTGCCTTTTCCCCCGGAAGATGGTGCCGACCTGAACCCGCTGCTTCAGGACTTTGGCCTTATCGTTCACCCGCCCATGCTGTATATGGGATACGTTGGTTTTGCCGTTGCCTTTGCCTTTGCCATTGCCGCACTGCTGGGTGGGCAGCTTGACACTGCCTGGGCCCGATGGGCAAGGCCATGGACGACAGTGGCCTGGGTTTTCCTGACCCTGGGGATTTCCCTGGGTAGCTGGTGGGCCTATTACGAGCTTGGCTGGGGCGGCTGGTGGTTCTGGGACCCGGTGGAAAATGCCTCTCTGATGCCCTGGCTGGTGGGAACGGCGCTGATGCACTCCCTGGCAGTGACAGAAAAACGCGGCCTGTTCAAAAGCTGGACGTTGCTGCTGGCCATCTTTACCTTCTCACTGAGCCTGCTGGGTACGTTTCTGGTTCGCTCCGGCGTGCTCACCTCGGTCCACGCCTTTGCCAATGATCCGGAAAGAGGGGTCTTTATCCTTTTTTATCTGATGATTGTCGTCGGTGCATCGCTGACACTGTTTGCCCTCAGGGCCCCTGAAGTGCGCAGTCGAATCAGTTTTTCCATGGCATCCAGGGAAACGCTGCTGCTGGTTAATAATATTCTGCTGACAGCCAGTGCCGCTACCGTGCTGCTTGGAACCTTATTCCCGCTGCTGCTGGAGTCTCTTGATATGGGCATGATTTCAGTCGGACCTCCTTACTTCAATCTTGTCTTTGTGCCAATGGCCATGTTGCTGGCTTTTGCCCTGGGGTTTGGTGTTCTGCTCAACTGGAAGAGTGGTTCTGTCAAATGGCTGATCAGCCAGACCCGTTGGATTTTGCTGGTATCCATTCTTGGTGGTTTAGGGTTCAGCCTGTTCTACGGTGACGTTTTTGCAAAGCATTTTCTGATCAGTGAAGTGCTGGCCATGGCCCTGGTGCTGTGGATCGTGCTCACCATGGGGCGGGATATTCTCAATAAGACCCGAAACGCCCGGGCAAAAACGGGGATGGTCGATGCATTAAAGCGTCTGAAACCTGCGTATTACGGGATGCATCTTGCGCATCTGGGTCTGGCGGTCACCATCGTTGGTGTCGCCATCAGCAGTGGTTACAGCAGCCAGCGTGATTTGCGAATGACTCCCGGCGATATGGTAACTCTTGGAGAGTATCAGTTCCGTTTTGATGGTGTCAGTATGCGGCCCGGCCCTAACTACACATCCGACTATGGGTCTGTAACTGTCTACGAAAATGGTCGTCAAATAGCGGTATTACATCCTGAGAAGCGAGTCTATACCGCCCAGCAAATGCCCATGACCGAGGCTTCCATTGACCCGGGATTAACCCGTGATATTTACGTTGCCTTAGGGGAGCCATTGGGTGATGACGGCAGCTGGGCACTGCGACTGCATATCAAGCCTTTTGTTCGCTGGATCTGGCTGGGCTCCCTGTTTATGGCGCTGGGTGGTGTGGTGGCGATCTCTGACCGGCGCTACAGAATGAAAGTACGTCAGAAAGTGAACGCATTAAGACCTTTTGGGGATGAGGGAGTGGCCAGCGCATGAAACGACGTTTGCAACTGTTTTTGCCGCTGGCGATCTTTCTCGGGCTTTGCCTGATGTTTTATGTGGCACTGTTCCGGGAAAATCCGGGCGAGTTGCCATCCGCCCTGCTGGATCAGCCTTTACCGGCATTTGAGCGGTCAACGGTTAAGAACCCTGACCGGACAGTGACCAGAGAGCACCTGCTGGGTGAAGTTGCCCTGATCAATGTCTGGGCCTCCTGGTGTCCTGCCTGTCGGGTCGAACACCCCTATCTGGTGGATCTGGCCAATAAAGGTGTCCCCATTTACGGTGTGAACTACAAGGATGACCAGCCTGAAGCCAGAAAGTGGTTGAAGACGCTGCATGACCCTTATCGTTTCAGTATTAACGATGAGAGTGGTTCGCTGGGCATTGATCTCGGTGTTTATGGTGCGCCGGAAACCTATTTAATCGATCATCAGGGTGTTATTCGTTATAAGCATGTCGGCATTGTTGATGCCAATGTCTGGAAGAATGACCTTGAGCCCAGATTCAGCCATTTGCAAAAAATAGCCCGCAAAGCGCAGGCAAATAATCATGAAGGGGAGGTCAAATGATAAAGCGCCTAACCTCCCGGTTGATCATTCTGCTATCGATGGTTCTGTTTACGGGCACGACCTATGGTGTCATCGACTCCTATCAGTTTTCGACACCGGAACAGGAGCAGCGTTTTTTCGAGCTGACCAATGAGCTGCGTTGTCCAAAGTGTCAAAACCAGACCATCGGCGATTCTAATGCGCCCATTGCCCAGGATCTTCGGCGGGAAGTCCACCGTCTGTTGAATGAGGGCGCAGATAACCAGACCGTTGTCGACTTTATGCTCGCCCGTTACGGTGATTTTGTGCTCTACAAACCCCGTGTTTCCGGTTTGAACCTTGTCCTCTGGCTTGGGCCTTTGCTGCTGTTGCTGGTTGGCCTGGTAGTGCTTGTTGTGGTGGTTCGCAGGCATAAAGCGGCGGTTACGGAATCGGTACAAGCGGCCCCTGACGGACATAACGCCGAAGAAGCGTTGCTGGATCAAAAGCTGAACAGATTTCTGACAGACCATTTGAGCACACACTCATCAGAAGATCATAAAACGGATGGTAAGGAGTAATGATGGAGTTCTGGTTGGTAGCCGCATTGCTGATTGCCATTGCTGTATTGATTTCTGTCTGGCCATTGATCAAGCCTGCCGTGTCGGTGCCGGGTGAGTCTGAAGAGTCTGCCAATGTTGCCAGTTTCCGTGATCAAATGGCGGATCTGGACTGGCAGTTGCAACAGGGGCAGGTGTCAGCAGACGAGGCGGAAAAGCTGAAACTGGAGTTGAAGAAAAAGCTGGCTGATGAGCTGGGGGATAAACAGCCCGCGAGCGCATATTCTCTGTTGAAAAAGCCGGGGTTTGCACTGCTGATTGCACTGATTGTGCCGGTTTCCACTGTGATCCTTTATTTTAAGCTGGGTGCAACCACTGAGATTGCCGTGGTAAACGCCATGCAGGATGGCCAGCTCAATAGCGAGCAGGTAGAAACCGTCCTTAAAAACTGGGTGGCCAAGCGGCCGGAAAATAATCAGGCGCTGTTCATGCTGGGCAGTCATTACCTGAGAGTGGGTAAACTGGACGAAGCGGTTACAACCTATCGGTACCTGGCCAGCATCAGTAATGGGCACCCCCAGGTCACCGCAGAACTGGCCCAGGTGCTGTTTTTAAACAGCAATAATGAGGTCACTCCTGAAATTCGTGAACTCTATCAGCAGACACTGCTGAAAGATGGTCAGAATACTACGGCATTGGGGTTGAAGGGGATTGATGCCTTTGCCAGTGGTAATTACCAGGGAGCCATTGCCGCCTGGCAGTTGGCGTTGACCCATGAAGTAGATCCCGCAGCCCGGCAGTCATTGAGCGTGGGCATTAATCAGGCCCGTTCGATGCTGGGTGATACCGTGGTTGCCCTTCGGGTCATGATTGATCTGGCCCCTGAAATGGCGGGGTTGCCAGATGATGCCAGGGTGGTGGTTTTTGCCCGCCCGGCCGGGGACGCCAGGCAACCTCCAGTGGTTGCTGTGCCACTGAGTGTCGGAGACCTCCCACGGGAGATCATACTGGATGATAATGGTGCCATGATGATGGGGGGGCAGCTGCTGTCATCCATTGACCGTCTTGATATCACGGCACGGATCAGCCTCACTGGCAATGTCATGTCCCCTGATTATCAGGTGCAGGTAAAAGGGGTGAAAACCACGGCAACCGAGCCTGTCAGGCTTACATTTACGCCGACGGGTTAGACCCGCTGTTTATAAGGGGTTGACTGAGAGCTTTATAACAGTCTCAAACGGTTATAAAAACCGGAAGTCGCCTTTTTCATTTCGGAAAAGGCGACTTTTCTATTTACTGTGATAGTGTGTAAGATCAGGATTGAAAGAAATATAAACTCTTTCAGGTAAAAGATTCGCTATGACAAGGAACCGGAGCCCAAAGCAACATGCTATGAATGGTGGTTTTACCGGAGCATAAAGCCCCATAGCGTGAACTATTGGTCAGTATTCAGGCTCTTACACCGAGCCGGGCCCCGACAGTGAAGAGCTAAAGGAAACGATGCGTTTAAAATCCATCAAACTGGCCGGATTCAAATCGTTTGTGGACCCCACAACAGTTCACTTTCCCTCCAATATGTGTGGGGTGGTAGGCCCCAATGGTTGTGGCAAGTCAAATATTATTGATGCGGTGCGCTGGGTAATGGGGGAGTCGTCCGCCAAGCATCTGCGTGGCGAATCCATGACTGACGTTATCTTTAAAGGGTCCAACAGCCGTAAGCCTGCCAATCAGGCGTCTGTAGAACTGATCTTTGATAATAATGAAGGGCGGGTTACCGGAGCGTTTGCCGCTTACCGGGAAATCTCGGTCAAGCGAACGGTTAACTCCGATGCCAAGAACACCTATTTTCTCAACGGCAGTAAGTGTCGCCGTAAAGATATTATGGATATCTTCCTGGGCACCGGTCTTGGGCCCAGAAGTTATGCCATTATCAGTCAGGGCATTATCTCCAATCTGATTGAATCGAAACCGGAAGAGCTTCGGGTATTTATCGAAGAGGCTGCCGGTATCTCCCGCTACAAGGAGCGCCGTCGTGAGACGGAAAACCGCATCCGCCGAACCAATGAAAACCTTGAACGACTGACCGACCTGCGAGAAGAGCTGGGGCGTCAGCTTGGCCATCTGCAACGGCAGGCTCAGGCAGCGGAAAAGTATAAAGAGTTCAAAGCCGAGGAGCGGCTGAAAAAGGCTCAGTTGCAGGCCTTGAAATGGCAGACCATCAATACCGGAGCCCAGTCCCAGGAACAGGCCATCCGTGAGTTCGAGGTTCAGTTGGAAGCGGCGATCAGTCAACAGCGTTCAGCGGATGCTGCCATGGAAGAAGATCGCGTCCAGCAGATGGAGCTGAGTGACCGTTTCCATGAAGCGCAATCCAGCTATTACGGCACGGGCAATGAAGTTACCCGTATTGAACAGACCCTGCAGCACCGGGAAGAACGTTCCAAAGAGTTGAGTCGTGACCTTGAGCAGGTGGAACACAGCTGGGAAGAGGCCCGTGAACAGTTGGCGGATGATCAGCAGCAGCTGGAGGCTTTTCAGGAAGAGCTGATCGAACTGGAGCCGGAGCTGGCCATGCTGCAGGATCAGGAGGCAGACTCTGGTGATGTCCTGACCCGGGCAGAAGAGGCGATGCAGCGCTGGCAGCAGGAGTGGGATAACTTTAATCAGCGATCCCATGAGCCAAAGCGAACCGCTGAAGTTGAGCAGTCCCGCATCCATCATGCCGAGCAGGTGATGGGGCGTTTGCAGGAACGGGAAGGTCGCCTGAAAGAAGAGTCTGCCGCTCTTGGTGGTACTGAAGACCAGGAAGAGATGACGCTTCTGTCGGAGAAGCTGACCGAACTGGAGTTAACCGCAGAAACTGTTGAGCTGCGCATCGAAGAGTGTGTTGAAGCGGTTGAGCAACAGCGTGATCAGGTGCAGAGCCTGACGGCTGAGCTGGACAACAACCGGGATGAACTCAGCATGGTGCGTGGTCGACACGCTTCGCTGGAAGCTCTGCACCAGGCATCACTGCATCAGGATACGGGCACCATTGAGTGGCTGGAGCAACAGCAGCTCAATGAACATACCCGTCTGATGGATAAGCTTCAGGTGGATGCGGGCTGGGAACGTTCGGTTGAAACCGTTCTGGGCGATAGCCTCCAGGCCGTGTGTCTGGATAGCCTTGATCCTGTCGCGGATGCGCTGGGTGCGTTAGAGCAGGGATCGCTGGTGCTGCTGGAGGCTGGCGCAGGCCAGCAACATACTCCTTCGTTAAGTGAGTTGCCACTGCTGGCAGACAAAGTGATCAGCGGTCAGGAAGCTCTGCCCTTATTGGCTGGAATCTATGCTGCAGATTCACTGGAAACGGCGCTCTCCCTGCGTGCAAAACTCCAGGCTGGCGAATCAATCATTACACCGGATGGCATTTGGCTATCTTCCGGCTGGCTGCGGGTTAACCGGGGCGTTGATAATAATGCCGGTGTGCTGGAACGCCAGAAAGAGATGGACGCCCTGGGTGACAGGCTTACAACTCTGGAAGAAAGCAGCCTGCTATTGAAAGAGCAGCTGGAAGGCGCCAGGGCAAAACTCGAACAGCATGAGACTCAGCGGGAGCAACTGCAAAAGCAGCTGTCCGAACTCAACCGGAACCAGGGTGAGGTGCGGGCGGATCTTGGTGCGCGAAAGGTCCGGTTAGAACAGTTTTCCGAACGTCGTCGACGCCTTGAGCAGGAGCTGCAGGAGGTCAGGGAACAGTATGGGCTTGAGCAGGAGGTGATTGGCGAGTCCCGCATGCGCCTGCAGGAAGCTCTGGACCATATGGAAGAAGACATTGGTCGTCGGGAAGCGATGCAGGATCAGCGTGAGAAGCTTCAGGCACGTCTCGAAGAGGTGCGTCACCAGGCGCGTTTTGATAAAGAGCGAGCCCACCAACTTGCCCTTCGTCAGCAATCCATCAATACCCGGATAGGCTCTCTGAAGGCAGCGATTGAGCGTTTAAGCCAACAGTCTACCAAGCTCCGGGAGCGACGGGAGTTTCTCAGGGAGTCCATGTCTGAATCCAACTCGCCAGAGGGGGATCTGCGGGAACAGCTGGAGGAAATGCTGGCCAGGCGTCTTGAGCAGGAAGAGGCGATGCAGCAGGCCCGGATGGCCCTTGAAGAAGTGGAGCAGCGGATTCGTGGAGGGGAGAAGGTTCGTCACAGTGCTGAGCAGCAGGCGCAGAAAATCCGGGAACAGCTGGAAAAGCTGAGAATGGACTGGCAGGGGATGCAGGTTCGTCGAACGACACTGGCTGAACAACTGAAAGAAGATCAGTTTGATCTGGCAACGGTACTTGAGAACCTTCCGGATGATGCTTCTGAGCAGCAGTGGGAGCAGGAACTGGAGCGGATCGCCGCACGAATTGAGCGTTTGGGTGCTATTAACCTGGCGGCCATTGAAGAGTACGAAACCCAGTCGGAGCGGAAGCAGTATCTGGATGCCCAGAATGATGACCTGGAGTCTGCCCTGAATACCCTGGAGAATGCTATTCGCAAGATCGATAAGGAGACCCGTCAACGGTTCAGGATGACGTTCGATAAGGTCAACAGCGGTCTTCAGGAGTTGTTTCCCCGGGTATTTGGCGGTGGTCAGGCATATCTGGCATTAACCGGAGAAGACCTGCTGGATACCGGTGTGGCTATAATGGCTCAGCCTCCGGGCAAGAAAAACAGTACTATCCACCTGCTTTCCGGTGGTGAAAAGGCGCTGACGGCCATTGCCCTGGTATTTGCCATCTTCCAGTTGAATCCGTCGCCTTTCTGTATGCTGGATGAGGTGGATGCCCCTTTGGACGATGCCAACGTTGGTCGGTATGCAAAAATGGTGTCTGAAATGAGTGATAAAGTGCAGTTTGTTTACATCACTCACAATAAAATTGCCATGCAGGCCGCCAGCCAGCTGGTGGGTGTCACCATGCATGAGCCTGGCGTATCCAGGCCGGTATCGGTGGATATTGAGCAGGCGGCGGCAATGGCTGAGTTGTAAGTATCCACAGAGGGGATACTTGGTAGTTGGATAAATTAGCTATGACTTTGACTCAACGCAGTCAAAAAAGCGCGTTAAGTAAACGTCCATAGCTTAATTTGTTATTTTTTTATTGTAATATTGCAACGTTGGTCGATTGCAGCAATAAATGCGGATGTGATACATGGCAGTTGTCTATTTTACAGAATAGTTATTGTCATCAAGTGTTATCACAGGGAAACAAACTGCAATTCGGGCGTTGTTTCAAGGTCTACAGGGCAGCAAGGACATGAGTTTGCGAGAATGGCTGACACTCATAGGAATACTGGTAATTGTCGGCGTATTGGCTGACGGTTATCGCAGGATGCGACTGGCCAGAAAAAGGTCATCGGAAATCAGCTTTGGTTTGGAGGAAGTCAAAGGCTATGACGATGATTTTTCCAGTGAACTGCCTAATGGTGGTGCCCGGCCCAGCTCTTTGAAAGAGAGCATTCTGAAAGAGAGCCTTCTGAAGGAAGGGTTTGCTAAAAAAGAACCTGCCAGAACCCGTGTTGAGCCCGGTTTTTCGGGGGGCGATTATTTCGATGACTATCCGGAGGAGGATAATGAAGAACCGC
>NZ_JAHHPP010000239.1 GCF_024606265.1 Endozoicomonas sp. SESOKO1 | reverse complement strand
CCTTTTGACGGCCTCACAATTAGCATGAACGCTGAGGCTTTAATTAAGCTGAAGAAATATGGTGACTGTGAGTTCTTCCGTAAAGACTGGAACACTTCGGTCTCCATTGCAAGAAATGTTAAAGAAGCTCATGGTCGAACTGTAGTTGCCTCTGAGTTATTCCCGCTGAAAGAAGCTGACCCAAGGCTTGTAATTGACAGTTTTGAAAACCCAACAGCTAAAGACATCAAGTTCTATCTGAGACAGGCTCTTGATATGGGTTACGAAGGGTTAATCCTACGTCAAGGCGATAAGTGGCTGCGAGTCAAACCTAAGCTGACTGCTGATGTTCGAGTGCTTGATGTTATTGAGGGTACTGGAAAACATAAGGGTCGCATGGGTGCGCTCGTAACGACTATGGGTAAAGTCGGTACAGGCTTTACTGATGCTGACCGAGAGAGTATCTGGAAGACACATTTAAATACCCTCTCCCATAAGACCTTTCTTTATGACCCTTCTGTACCTCAAGTTAATTCACTAATTGAAATCGAGTTCACTGAATTAACGAAGAATGGTCATCCAAGATTCCCACGATTTAAACGAGTCAGAGCTGACAAAGAAACTGAGAGTATTGACTAATGGAAAAACTGTCTGCAAAACAAATACTGACTAACACTCAGAATAACTTACCGCTAGTTAAAGTATGGCTGAAAGAAAACAAGGCTAAATTAACCGAGGCCGTTCTCTGCGGCAAAGACGTTGATGCTGATACGAAAGACGCTTTAAAAGAGGTAGCTATCGTAATCGGGGTCTTGGAAGAAACCCTTTCAGCTTGGAATGGTGAATAACTTTGATTTCTCGAAGTAAGACTATCTGCCATAACTGCAAGTCCCCTCTGAAAACAGTTAGCACGCATCAAGAAGATGCTCGTGGTATTTACATTGAGACCAGCATTCAGCCTTGCTCTAAGTGCGAGGCTGCTATTCACGATGAGTATCGTAAAGCTATTCTAGGGAAGCCTTGGTAATGGCAAAGACAAAACAAGTATTGCTAATTGACGGTGATATTGTCGCCTTCAATTCCATTGTTGCATCGCTCCATGAGTTAGAACTTGTGGATGGTGAGGGTCACGTCTTCTACCACAATATGACTGACTTCACGACTGCCTACAACATCGCTACAGCTCAGATCGAAGCTATCAGACAGGCTTGTGGTGGAGGTACAGTTATCTTCACTTGGACAGACTATACCTCTAACTGGAGGACAGACGTACTGCCTAGCTACAAGTCACATCGACGTAAGGCTGACAGCATTCGTCCTGCTGGTCTTATTCCTCTTAAAGAGAAACTTGCAGAGGATTATGAGTCTTACTGTTGGCCTTCACTGGAAGCTGATGATGTCATGGGTATTCTGGCTACTGATGACGACTTCTATGCTGGCTTCAAGAAAATCATTGTCTCTGAAGACAAGGACATGAAGACCATTCCTGCATGGATTTATAACCCTGCAAAGGACTATCAGCCTTGGCTCAATGAAGAAGCGGAAGCGGATTTGTACTTCCTGTCTCAAGCCTTAGGTGGCGATGTTACTGACGGTTACTCAGGC
>NZ_JAHHPP010000238.1 GCF_024606265.1 Endozoicomonas sp. SESOKO1 | reverse complement strand
CTGCGCTCTTCTATAATGCCGCACTTTCCTCGAATCCTTTTTTAAGGAAATTCCTTTCTGGTCTGGGTTTCAGGCCAGGTTAAATCGTCGCTGTGCGAGTGGACTCATGAGTAAAACGAAAGTACTTACAGGTATTACAACCACTGGAACACCACACCTGGGTAACTACGTAGGGGCCATCAAGCCCGCGATTGAGGAAAGCTGGCGTGACGATATTGCTTCATACTACTTTCTGGCTGATTACCATGCCCTGATCAAAGGCCGTGACCCCAGGCGCATCCATCAGTCTACGCTGGAGATTGCGGCTACCTGGCTGGCACTGGGACTGGATACGGACCGTGTGACCTTCTACCGTCAGTCAGACATTCCGGAAATTGCCGAGCTGAACTGGATTCTTGGCTGTATGACAGCCAAAGGCCTGATGAACCGTGCCCATGCTTATAAGGCCGCGGTTCAGGCTAATGAGGAAGCCGGAGAGCAGGACCCGGACAAGGGTGTGACCATGGGGTTGTTCTGCTATCCGGTGTTGATGGCGGCAGACATACTCATGTTCAATGCCCATAAAGTGCCGGTGGGTCGTGACCAGGTCCAGCATATTGAGATGGCCCGGGATATCGCTGGTCGGATGAATCATCATTACCGGACCAGGTTTGTTTTGCCGGAAGCGATCATTGGTGAAACCACGGCGGTTCTGAATGGTCTTGATGGTCGTAAAATGAGCAAAAGCTACGATAATACCATCCCGCTTTTTGTGCCTGAAAAGAAACTGCTCAAGCTGATTCGCAAGATCAAAACCAACTCACTGGAGCCGGGTGAGCCGAAAGATCCGGATACCTGCACACTTTTCCAGATCTTCTCGGCATTTGCCGATGCCACCCAGATTGAGGTGAAACGTCAGCAATATGCTGATGGCGCTGGCTGGGGCGATCTGAAAAATGAGCTGTTTGAGTTTCTGAATGCTCACTTGAAAGATCCTCGTGAACGTTATCATGCGCTGATTGAAGACCCTGCATTTATCGAAAAAGAGCTGCTTAAGGGGGCTGAAAAGGCCCGGGCAGAAGCCGCTCCTTTCCTGACGTCTATTCGCCAGGCCGTAGGTCTCAAGCCGCTGGCATAATATTCTGCAGTCATCTTTGCGTTTGGCTTTCCTTTGGGAAAGCCATTGTTGATAATAAAAGTAATAATGACAGACCGATCGCCCGACTGGAAATCCCATGAATCCATCAAAACTTTTAGCCATTGTACTGAGTGCGCTCTTGCTGTCGGCCTGCAGTTATCTGGATGGTCTACTGAAAGACAAGGTTCAGCAAAAGGTAACCTTTGATTTGACGCGCCTGGATGCTGATGGCCTTTATGGGCCTGCTGATGGCAAGCGAGCCCTGAGTTATGAGTTCTGTATTCCTGCCCATGTGAATACGGCACGTCAGGTGATGTCTATTGATCCAACGGCCATTGTCTACAAAGAATCCCCCGGACGTTTACAGTGTGGTAATGAGCAGTATCTGGTGGTTGGTAATACTCATCAGGCCAATTATCTGGTGACTTTGAAAAACCTGGTTGAACTGTCGTATGTTACCCGGATTCAAGAGGCATTTTTTGAGTAATGTTTCAATAGTTAACCGTTGAATCAACTATTGATAAGAATGACCTCAAGCGATAAAACTTCGGCCTCCCAATCATCCGGTATTCTGCAGAGAAGGGGAACCAGGGAGCATTCCTGAGAGGCCATCCATGAATAGACTGCCAACTGGCAGAAGTCCAAAAGCACTCTATAATTTCCGTCAAGGTCTGCCGGTTTCATTTTCTATTAATGGTTGCTGGTGGACTCCAGTGGCGCAGGGTGCCTGTTTGAGCATGAAGCTTTCAGGCTGAGATTATACCTGTTGAACCTGAACCGGTTAGTACCAGCGTAGGAACTGCCATAGGCTTCTGTTCATTTCTCAGAAATTCCGCAGGGATTACTGTTTCTCTGTCGTTTTTTCTGTGTAGCTTTCCTTGGAGATAGTACTGTCCTCTTCGGGTCTTTATGCGTCACGTTACTTCTATCTGTCCTGAGGATTAACGCATGATCGCAACGCCCCGGCTTTCCCTGCTTCTGAACTGGTATGCCAATCCCTATCACACCCCGGTCTTTATGGCTCACCACCTGGGTTTCTATAAAGAAGAAGGGCTTGCTCCAGCCATCATGGAAACCACTGACCCTTCTGATGTCACTGATTTGATTTGCCAGAACAAAGTGGATATTGCATTGAAAGCGATGATTCATACCTATGCGGCCAGGGCCAAAGGCTATAAGGTGGTTTCTGCCGGTACCCTGTTTCATGAGCCCCCGACTGGTCTGATTTTTCTGAAGTCCAGCGGTATTAAGGGGTTCGATGATATCCGGGGAAAAAGGATTGGTTATATTGGCCGGTTCGGAAAAATCATCATTGATGACCTTGCCCGGCGGGCAAATATTAAACCTGATGCCTACGAAACGATCCGGGTTGGCATGAACATTACCGATGCCATTGTGCAGGGCAAAGTGGATGCCGGTATGGGCATCGGCTGCTTTCAGCAGGTTGAACTGGAGCAGGTCAGTGGCAAAGAGACGGGTATGTTGCGGGTTGATGAGCTTGCCGGGCTGGGCTGTTGCTGTTTCTGTTCAATCCTTTTCCTGGTGAATGAAGCTTATCTGGCAAACAACCGGGAGAATGTCAGACGGTTTATGAGGGCGACTCTGCGAGGGACTCAGTGGACGCTTGAAAACCCTGAAAAAGCCTATGCGTTGCTTTGTGAACAGATTCCGAGATTGAGAACAGAAACGTTCAGGAAAATATACATCAGCTGCCTGCCCTATTTCTCCCGCGACCTGGTTAATGTGGATCGGGACTGGGAGAAAGTTGGCCTCTACGCGCAGCAGCTTGGGATTACCGATGAAACCATGGATTGCCACAGCTGTTACACCAATGAATTTTTGCCAGAGCGCCCTTACTCGACCTTTGAGCCGCTGGATGGCACGTACATTTCTGAGCAGCTTAAAGCCTCCTAGTATTTAAAAGTCTGGCTTCTGGCCAGACTCCCCGGCTCTCTTATAAAGCCACCTGCCTCAAACGACATTTGAAGTGCACTTTATGAATTGTCAGCCTGATTTTCACCGGTGGTGATATGAGTAAGCAGATTCTCGTGCTAGGCAGTATTAATGTTGACCATGTTCTGAGGGTTGATTGTTTGCCAAAGCCAGGCCAAACCATAACAGCGTCATCTTATGACATTATGGCCGGAGGAAAAGGTGCTAACCAGGCGGTAGCCTGCGCCCGGCTTGGGGGAAATACACACATGATGGCAGCTATTGGTCAGGATGATACGGGGCAGGAAATAGTGCAGCAACTGAGTGATGAAGGTATCGATACATCCGCAATTACAGAAATAGTGGATACGGAAACCGGGGTTGCCCTGATTTTTGTTAATGACAACGGCGAAAATATGATTGGCATCTCAGCAGGCGCTAATGGTTGCCTGACTGAATACCACATTGAGCAGAATCATAGCCTGATTGCTGGTGCAGATTATCTGCTCTTGCAAAATGAGGTTCCTGAATCTATCAATCAACAGGCTGCTCAGATTGCCCGGGAAAACCATACCAGGGTGGTCCTGAACCCCGCGCCCGGCAGGCCATTTTCCGGGGATTGCCTGCTGGCTGTGGATTTGATCACGCCCAACCAGACAGAAGCGGATATGCTTACCGGTATTCAAGTTACAGATGAAAAGTCGGCAACACAGGCAGCTGCCCTGTTGCATGAGCAAGGCATTACTGACGTTGCGCTCACCATGGGACAGGCTGGGGCCTATGTATCATCAATGACCTCAGGCCATCCTGAAGGGTTGATGGTTCCGGCGTTTCCGGTAAAGCCGGTTGATACAACCGCAGCCGGTGATACATTTAATGGCGCATTGCTGGTGGCCCTGATGGAAGGGAAATCGCTGCAGGAAGCTGCCTTTTTTGCCAATGCCAGTGCGGGTCTTGCTGTCATGAGTGTTGGTTCACAGTCGTCTATTCCCTATCGTTTTCAGGTTGAGGAATTTATTCTGTGCGATCAGGAAATTGCCGAGGCTGTTGACACTCCTCACACCTGATGGCTGTAGTATTGCCTTGATTCAGGGGCTGATACGGATACTCTGGGGCGCTCTCCCTTACTGGAAACGAAGACAGTTGTACACCTTGAACGTATTGATCTGTTTATAAAAAAACCAGCCCCTTGACTGGCTGGAAGAAGGCACAGTATGCAAAATCAGCTCGATCAATTAAAAAATATGACCAAAGTTGTGGCCGATACCGGTGATATCGAGGCCATCCGTCGATACCGGCCGGTTGATGCGACGACCAACCCGTCACTGATCTTAAAAGCTGCCCAGCTATCGGCGTATAAAAAGCTGGCTGATGAGGCCATTGCCTTTGGACGCAACCGTTCCCCGGAAAAGGCGGTCAGTGCCCGTCACGCCTGTGACTGGTTGACGGTCGGTATTGGCAAAGAGATCCAGCAGGTAGTGCCTGGCTTTGTATCAACGGAAGTGGACGCACGACTGTCGTTTGATACTGACGCGACGATTGAAAAAGCCAGGCAGCTGCTTGATCTTTATAAAGAGCAGGGCGCTGATAGTGAGCGGGTGCTGATCAAAATAGCGTCTACCTGGGAAGGTATCAGGGCGGCTGAGGTTCTGGAAAAAGAAGGTATCCGCTGTAATCTGACCTTGTTGTTCAGTTTTGCCCAGGCTCAAGCCTGTGCCGATGCTGGTGCCTATTTGATCTCCCCCTTTGTTGGCCGAATTCTGGACTGGTACAAAAAAGCAGAAGGTAGAGACTTTACTGCGTCAGAAGATCCTGGCGTTCAGTCTGTCACGCGTATCTATAACTATTACAAGCAGTATGGCTATAAAACCGTGGTGATGGGGGCCAGCTTTCGAAATACCGGTGAGATTATTGAGTTGGCAGGTTGCGACTGCCTGACCATTAGTCCGGATCTTTTGGATCAGCTGGAATCATCTGATAAGCCGCTCGAACAAAAATTGTTCGCCGACTCGCCAGATAGTGGTGATAAAAAAGTAGTTCTGGATGAGGCCGCATTTCGCTGGGCGATGAACAATGATGCTATGGCAACAGAGAAACTGGCGGAGGGTATCAGGAACTTTACGGCCGATCAGGTTAAGCTGGAAAAACAGTTGTTTGATGCATTTTAGATTTTCTTTGTTGCCATGGTAATACGGGAGATACAGGTGGGTCTCCCCTGCTCATCCTCAATATTGATTTCCCATACTTGAGTACTGCGACCGATATGAATGGGCCGGGTTGTGCCGGTCACTTTTCCGGAAGTGGCTGAGCGAAGATGATTGGCATTGATTTCCAGACCAACACAGTAGGCTCCGTCCTCACAGCACAGGTTGGCGGCAATACTGCCCAGTGTTTCTGCAAGAACGACCGAGGCTCCACCGTGAAGCAGTCCCATGGGCTGGATAGTCCTGCGGTCAACCGGCATGGTGCCGCGCAGAAAATCATCTCCCACTTCGGTAATCTCAATGCCCACATGGTCAACCATGTTTTCTCTGAATACTGCTGCTTCAGGGTTGTAAGGCCTTTTCCAGATGGGCATCTTTTTTTCCTTTTTTCTCTTGATTGTCAGATCCGGTTGCGCAAGCCCAGCTGATCCGGGTGAGGCGTCAGGTAGGTTTGTCGCTGAATGTATACATTACCATGATTTTCGATGAAGTGTCGCAGCATGGTCATGGGAGCAATCAGTGGTATCATTTCCTGACGGTACTCTTCAATTAACGTCAGCAGTTGTTTTCTCTCTTTGCCATCGACGCTCTTTTTAACATATCCAAGGATATGCATCATGGCATTGGTGTGGGATTTGCGGTTGGCACGCCGTTTAAGGGCGCTCATAAAGCTGCGCAGATATTCTTCCAGCAATTCATCCAGGGGTGCCTTGCTGCCTTTGGCCACGATTTGGCCCAGTAACTCATATCCCTGGGGATAATGGGCCATGATCATATACTTGTGAGTAGAGTGGAAGTCGACCAGGGCAGCGTAAGATGGCTCTGCCATCACCGTCTTCTGCCAACGATCATAGGCGTAAACCCGGGTGAAAAAATTTTCACAAAGTATCGGGTCGTGCAGTCTGCCTTCTTCTTCTACTGGCAGTAGTGGGTTGTTCTCCATAAATGCCCTGGCATAGGCTCCGGGCGCACTTTCACCCAGCGGGTGGCCATTTTCATGGTAAACCTTAACTCGTGCCATGCCACAGCTGGGGGACTTTTGCATCAGAATATAGCCGCAAATATGGGATAGCTGGTCAGCCATGTCATGACCATATTGCTCCAGGGCATCGGTCACATCCAGGCTGGAATTTTCAGTGCCGACGACCCGGATTTTCAACTGTTTGTCGGGAGCTGACGATGAACTTTGGGCTGATTTGTGGGAGGTTTCAGCCAGTTGACCAACTAATCGGATGGGCTCTCTGGGGGTTCCCAGTCCTATGGCCATCTCAGGACAGACCGGCTCAAAATGGAAGAATTTATCCAGCGTGTTGACACAAAAAGATGAGCGTTTGTGTCCCCCGTTATAGCGTACTTTATGGCCTAAAAGGCAAGAGCTGATGCCCAGTGTGATCTGTTTTTCAGGCTCGGGTATGTTCACGATAGCCACTTGTTATTCTCCGCTTTACGTTAAAAACACGGTACTAACGAATGTCGTCAGTTACCAGTAGTTCCTTTGCCTGCCAGCCGTTAAAAACAGGTAAGGCTCTACTGTATTCCTGAAGCAGGATTGATAAGTCCAGTGATCCATGAATTCCTGTAAATATCTATACGATAAGACTTTTTCAGCAGATTACTTGGTCATATGTGTGGTGATATGCCAGTTATTCAAAAAAAGTGTCCGGGTTTACCTGCCAGTTTCTGGTTTAATGGATCAGGGAACTTTTGACTGCCTGCGCACACTAATAACAGCAGAAGAATTTGTGTAGCCTTTGAAATCATCATCTGCTTGTAAGAGATTGCAGCTTGAAGCTCTTTTCGCTTTTTTTTGATCATCAGGTAGTCTGAGTCCAGGTTTGCCGGTGAGACTGCTGGTGTTCCTGATCTAATGATGGTAATAGCTTTCTTGGCATTTGTATCAGTAAATCAGTCAGTTGTATTTTCAGGCTACCTATTCAGTGAGAACTTTTTAGATCTTCTAACTGTCCAAATGGTGGTGTAACCGTTTTTGTTGGAGCGTTTTTGTTGGAGCAAAGTTTCTGGAGACTGTTTTACCGTGCTGATTGTTACTGATACGCCTCGTCTGATACTTCGTACCTGGCAGTTGCAGGATGTCGATGCGTACTCCGCACTTCTGGGTGAAACACTTCTCCGGTCTTCGGATGCCATGGCGACAGAGCCAGGGAGCCTTGCAGAAACCGAATTGTGGCGTTATCAGGTGGAACTTGATAAATGGGGGTGGTCTCGCTGGGCGGTGGTATTCAAAGAGAATAACCAGCTGATTGGCTACTGTGGCTTTTCTCCCTATGGCAAGCATATTGAAATGAGCTGGCGTTTTTTGCCCGCTTACCGTGGGCAGGGGTTGGTACTTGAAGCCGTTGAGGCAGTGACACATTTTGGGTTTAACCAGCTGGGCATGGAAGAGATTATTTCTTATACAACCCCCAGTAATGAATTTGCCCAGGGGGTAATGCAGCAACTGGGTATGACACTTGATCGCTTCGAAGGGTGGAGTACCTGTACAGTTGCGCGTTACCGCATACAGTCACCGATATGAACCACTAATTTTTCTTCATCTACTGTCTTTTTTGAGCACATGAGTAATAACAGCATCGACACCCTGAGTAGCTGGGAGCGGAAAATTATCGTCCGGTTACAGTCCATGGACCACGACCATGATGACCATTCCCATGACTTGTCCCATTTTCAGCGGGTCTGGAAGACGGCACAGCAGATCATGGATCAGGAGCCGGTGTCCGTGAATCGCCTGGTTGTTCTCGCTGCCTGTTACTTTCACGATATTGTGGTTTTGCCAAAAGATCATCCTGAGAGGTCCCGTGCTTCTTCGCTTGCAGCCATAAAGACCAGGACCTGCCTTATGGATATGGGATTCCCGGGCGAATTGATTGATAACGTATGCCACAGCGTGGAAAGTCACAGCTACTCTGCTGGCATTGTGCCCGAAACCATTGAAGCAAAAGTTGTGCAGGATGCTGATCGGATGGAGGCTCTGGGGGCTATCGGGCTGGCCCGGGTTTTTTATACGTCCGGCCTCCTGCGGCGAAAAATGTTCGACCCCGAAGACCCGCTGGCTGAGCATCGAGCGCTTGATGATCGTGAATATGCCCTTGACCACTTTCAGGTGAAGTTGCTAAAGCTGTCTGAAACCATGCAAACCACTGCCGGACGAAGGATGGCAGAACGGAATTCTGATTACCTCAGGGGATATATGACCAAGTTGCTTAAAGAGCTGGAGGGTGATTATTCCTGAATAATAGAAAGCCCCTCCTGAATCCTGTCTATCAGCTGCCGGGTCTGGGCAATATCACCAAGTGTTATTCTCAGGCCCTGGCGTCCAGTCTGGTCAGACTTGGGGCGAACAAGGATGCCGTGACGGCGCAAGTGTTGCTCGATGACATCAGGATTATCCGGGAATGCCCAGATAAAGTTAGCTGCACTGGGCCAATAGGGGATGGCCTGTTGATCAAGGAACCGCTCAAATAACGGTTTGGATTCCTCCATGACTTCCCTGACGTAATGACGGGTATATTCCGGGTGGTCCAGGGCGGCACTGATGGCCACGGCGGCAAACTGGTTAACATCATAAGGACCACGAATATTCAGTAATGCGCGTATATTGTCAGGGTGGCTGATCACGTAGCCCAGACGAATGGAAGGCAGGCCCCAGGTTTTCGAGAATGTGCGTGTAATCAGAATATTCGGGTATTCCATCACTGCATCAGCGACAGTTGCCTGAGAATATTCAAAGTAGCATTCGTCAACCAGCAGGGCGGTATCCGGTGCGGATCTGGCAATGGCCAGAATATCTTCACGATGGATTCGGGTGCCGCTGGGGTTATTCGGGTTGGCGATGACAATCAGCCGGGTTTTTTCTGTGATGGCGCCCAATACGTCGCTAACCGGAAAGCCTTTTTCCCGCGTATAATCTGGCTCAATAATGGTCAGCTTTTCAATGTTGGCACATTGGTGGTACATGGCGAAGGTCGGACCCGGGATGATGATTTCATCACCTTCTGTACAGGCAGCACGGACAATAATGTCAATGCCCTGGTCAGAGCCATTAGTAATCATTACCTGGGATTCATCGATACCCGCGTAGTCGGCAATTTTTCGGGGCAGGTCGCCGTAGGATGGATAAACCTGCAGACGATCATCATTGATGAAGTTAATGAGTGCCTGTTTGACGTGCTCACTGACGGGCAGTGTTCTCTCATTGAAGTCCAGCAGCAGATGGTGATGAGGATCCCTGCCTTCAAGTGGCGGAGTATAGGCGCTCATCCGGGTGATGTGGGACTTGAAAATGCTCATCTCTGCGGCTTCCCTGATCCATCTGTTTTTGTCGGTGTCTGGAGAAAGCGCAGTATAGAGCAGAGTTCCCGGAAGAAGCTATCAGAAAGGTGCCGGGTCCGCTAAATGCCCTGGCCTGATATAATATCCAGCTTCCCAACAGGCATGTGGACTTCCTATAAATGGAAAAGGTGTTAGAACTTCTGGCAGACGGTGGTTTCCACTCAGGCGAGGCACTGGGTAGTGTAGCGGGGATCAGTCGCGCAGCGATCTGGAAAAAGCTGAAAATGCTTGAAGCACTCGGCCTTCAGATTGACTCAGTCAAAGGCAGGGGATACAGGCTGCACCCCGGAGTTGAGTTGCTCAATAATAAACGTATTCTCGATGCTCTGGACCCATCCGTCAGGGAGGCGGTTGTTGTTCACACCTGTCTGAAAACAGCATCTACCAATGATCTGGTCAGAGAGATTCCTGTTGCCAGCCCGTCAATAAAAGGGGTGTGTCTGGCGGAATATCAGACCAGCGGTCGTGGTCGCAGGGGCAGAGCCTGGGATAACCCGTTTGGCTCTACCATCAGTATGTCTCTACGTTGGTTTTACAGCGCGGGCATGGCATCCCTGGAAGGGCTGAGCCTGGCGGTTGGTTTGGGTGTGTTGAAAGCCCTTGAGCGCTGCGGTGCAGGTAATCTCAAGTTGAAATGGCCCAATGATGTGCTCTGGAGCTCTCCAGACGGCTTTCAGAAGTTGAGTGGCATTCTGTTGGAATTGCATGGAGACCCCACCGGGGACTGTGAGGTGATCATCGGTATTGGCGTCAACATTGCCCTGAGCCAGAAACAGATCAACAATATCAACCAGCCTGCAGTGGATATGCAGCGGGTTTGTGGTACCACGGTGAGCCGTAACCGGGTAGCCAGTGAATTGATCAACGGGTTGTGCCGTACCCTGGATATTTTCAGCCAGCGGGGTTTCGGCCATTTTCAGGAACAGTGGGAACAATATGATGCTTTTGCCGGGCAGAATGTTGTCCTGGATGCATCGGGAAATATGGTTTCCGGAATAGCTTCAGGGGTAAATGGACATGGTGGACTGTTATTGAAGACCAGCGAAGGGATGAAAATTTTTAATGGCGGTGAGGTTTCGTTAAAGGCCGTAACACTTGGAAAGAGCAAGTAGTAATGAGAGTTCTGGAGCTGGATGCAGGCAATAGTCGATTGAAATGGCGGCTTCTGGATAAAGGGCAAATCACTTCCCATGGCTTTCTTGCCAATAGCGAAGACTGGCAGTGCGAGCTACCAGGACTGCTGGATCAAATTGGGCAAGTCGATTCTGCCAGGGCATCCATTGTTTCAGGCGATGACCGTTTTGCGCTGCTGAGCGCGGTGGTGAATAAGCACTTTAATGTGCCCCTGTTAAAGGCCGAGGTTAAAGAACAGTGTCGGGGGGTTCGGATTGCCTATTCCGGTCTGGGTGTTGATCGTTGGCTGGCTTTGCTTGCGGCCCATCATGTGGTCGGGCATAAGGGTACGGAACGCAGTAATATAATAGTGGTGAGTTGTGGCACTGCCATTACCATCGACTTATTGAGTGGCAGCGGGAACCACCTTGGCGGATATATTGCGCCAGGAGTTGGCCTGATGAAGAGAATGCTGCATAGCAAGACTGCACAACTGCCCATGGTAGAAGCAGACGCGTTAACAATAAGGCCCGGAACCAGCAGCACTGAGTGCATTAACAACGGTATTCTGGCCATGGCCGTAGCCATGATTAATGCACAACAGGCACAGTATAAGACGGCTGGTAGAAAAGAGTGCCCTGTTTATCTGACAGGAGGTGATGCTACGTTAATTCAGCCGTATATTCAGGGTGAGTGTTATCATTATCCCTCACTGGTGATGGATGGTCTGGCACTGGCTTTCGATGAGGAGGGGCAGGGTAACACCGTTATATAAGATGCGTTTGACAGTAATTTTTCTTGTATTTGCCAATATCAGTTATTTTGCCTGGGGCTCATGGCAGGAGTCCAGAGTTGGTTACTGGCTGCCGGAGACTGGTGATGCCTACGCAGAAGCCTCAGGTGAACGACTGGTCCTGTTAACTGAGACTGAAGATGCTCGCCAGTCACCTGGGAGTGAGGCAGGGGGTCAGCCTGTGTTGAATACATCGCTTCATTTGGGGGATGTGGTTCAGGAATGTCTGGTTGTCGGGCCTTTTGCCAATGTGGTTGAGGTGGATGAGCTGCAACAGCGCCTTCTTGCCGTTGGTATCAGCAGTAAAGAACGTGCGGAAGAAAACAGTCAGCAGGAGGATTACTGGGTCCATATACCACCACTGCCCAGCAGGGATGCGGCAATAAGACAGTTAAGAGAACTTCAGGCCCAGAGAATTGACAGCTTTGTGATTACCCAGGGTGAACTGGCCAATGGAATATCCCTGGGACTTTTTTCGCGATGGGAGTCTGCAAAAGCGGTAAAACGTCGTTTAATGGCTGCAGGTTATGTTGTGGCGATCAAATCTCTGCCCAGGGTTCCGGAACAATGGTGGGTCGAGATGGATGCTGCGGTAGAGGGAAAGTTGGGTACGTCATTCTGGGATGAGGCAGCTGATCAGTTTCCTGAACTGCAAAAGTTAAAAGCGGCCTGCAGGAAAAATGAAGTGCTGAAAAAAGTGATGTAAAAGCATTGCAACGGCCAAAGAGTTTCTCTAGTATACGCCTCGCTGCTCAGGGAGGCAGTCAGACAAACCAGAGGGCGATCGATCAAGGAGATTGCTTCAGGAAAAAAGGTTGTCTTGACAAAGAAAACTTCCTGAATAAAATATCGCAGCATCTGGTGGGGTTCCCGAGTGGCCAAAGGGATCAGACTGTAAATCTGACGCGAAAGCTTCGCTGGTTCGAATCCAGCCCCCACCACCAGATTTCACTTCCTTGTGTTAAGTAATCAAGAGGTTGGTTATTTGTGCTTGGAGACTGATGGCTTCTTTTGTATTCTTTTTTGGATGCTCAGGAGTTTCTGCATAAATTAAGTTTTATTTGTGCGGGTATAGTTCAATGGTAGAACCTCAGCCTTCCAAGCTGATGATGCGGGTTCGATTCCCGCTACCCGCTCCATTTTCTCTTTTAATGTTTTTTTTAGATAAAGTGCTCTTATAGCTCAGTCGGTAGAGCGCATCCTTGGTAAGGATGAGGTCACCGGTTCAATTCCGGTTAAGAGCTCCATTTTTTTTGAGAGGCTTTTGTCTCTTTTTTTTTCGAGTGCTGATTTGCTTTTTTTGTGCTCGATAAGCCTCAGGGCTTTTCAGGTCGGTTGATGATGATTATAATTCACCGGCTCTGTATTCAGAGTGATAATGATTTAGGCCAGTAGTTCAATTGGTAGAGCACCGGTCTCCAAAACCGGGGGTTGGGGGTTCGATTCCCTCCTGGCCTGCCATTTCCAATGATCAAGCTCTTGGGATGCTTGTTCTCAGAGGTCTTTTTAAAGGTCTTTTAAACAAAGCCTGGATAGAGAAAATCAAGCTGATGAGTGGAAATTCTGAAATTGCGACTTCGGGTCGTCTGGATGGTCTCAAGTGGGGCCTTGTGGCGGTTCTGGTCGCTGTTGGTGTTTACGGTAATTATTACTTCTCTGCTGAGTCGCTCCTTCTCAGGGTTGTCGGTCTGCTGGTAATTGCGGCGGTTGCCGGGTTTGTTGCTCTGCAGACGATAAAAGGTGGTGCCTTCTGGACGTTGCTGAAGGATGCCAAAACCGAGATTCGCAAGGTTGTCTGGCCTACTCGTCAGGAGACGGTGCAAACCACTCTGGTGGTGGTTGCTGTCGTGTTAGTGATGGGCCTTATTTTGTGGGGGCTCGATTCTCTGCTAGGCTGGATGATCAGCAGCCTGATTTGATAGGGACAGGACATGGCGAAACGATGGTATGTGGTTCATGCCTACTCTGGATACGAGAAGCAGGTGTTGCGCTCTCTGAATGAGCGTATCAAGCGTCTTGGTATGGAAGAGTATTTTGGTGAAATTCTGGTGCCTACCGAGGAAGTGGTAGAGATCAAGAACGGCCAGAAGCGCAGGAGTGAAAGAAAATTCTTTCCGGGCTATGTATTGGTCCAGATGGAAATGAACGAAGACTCGTGGCATCTGATTAAAGATACGCCGCGTGTCATGGGTTTCATTGGTGGTACGGCCGACAAGCCTGCGCCGATCACTGAAAAGGAAGCGGACGCGATTCTTCGTCGTGTGCACGAAGGTGCTGAGGCTCCAAGGCCCAAGACGTTGTTTGAGCCTGGTGAGATGGTTCGTGTTATCGAAGGTCCTTTTGCTGACTTTAATGGTGTGGTGGAAGGTGTAAACTACGAGAAAAGTCGTCTTCAGGTTGCGGTAATGATTTTTGGTCGCTCAACGCCGGTAGAGCTTGAGTTTGGCCAGGTTGAAAAAGTGTAAGCTGATCGAATTGATCCAATGACCCCGTTTGCCAGCTGTGGTAGCGGGGTTTTGTGTTTCTGGGGGGCTCCCTTCTTTGCTGGCCTTTCTCGGCTGAAAAGGGTTGGTTGTGCCAATTGCATCTAACTTAGGTGTTTTTGCGCTGGTACTTTGTGGATGATTTCTGTAGACTACCGCGCTTTGTAGACGGGTAGCCGTGGAGTTTGATGCTTTTCCCTGTTGGGATTCCTTGTATAGGAGGGGTCAGGGAAAGAGGGTTGAATGAGGCAGTGACCCATGTAGAGGTTGAAAATGGCCAAGAAAGTACAAGCTTATATTAAGCTTCAAGTGCCTGCTGGACAGGCGAACCCATCTCCACCTGTTGGTCCTGCCCTGGGTCAGCACGGTGTAAACATCATGGAATTCTGTAAGGCATTTAATGCAAGCACCCAGAAAATGGATGCTGGTATGCCAATTCCTGTTGTTATTACGGTATACAGCGACCGCAGTTTCACTTTCGAAACCAAGACTCCGCCTGCCTCTGTTCTGCTGATGAAGACTCTGAAGCTGAAAAAAGGTTCCGGCCGTCCAAATACCGAGAAAGTCGGTACTGTGACTCGCGAGCAACTGCTTGAAGTTGCCAAGATCAAAGAGCCTGATCTGACGGCTGCTGACGAAGATGCAGCGGTACGTACCATTGCTGGTTCAGCTCGTTCCATGGGTCTGATCGTGGAGGGTGTTGAGTAATGGCCAAGTTATCAAAGCGTGCGAAGCTGATCGCTGAAAAGATCGACTCTACCAAGTCTTACGGCTTTGAAGAGGCGGCCAGCCTGCTGAAAGAGATTTCCAGCGTCAAGTTCAAGGAAACCATCGAAGTTTCTGTGAACCTAGGTGTTGATCCTCGTAAATCTGACCAGGTGGTTCGTGGCTCTACTGTACTGCCTAACGGTACTGGTAAAGATGTTCGCGTGGCTGTGTTTACCCAGGGTGCTAACGCTGAAGCGGCTAAAGAAGCCGGTGCTGAAGTGGTTGGTATGGAAGATCTGGCTGAACAGGTTAAAGCGGGTCAGATGGACTTTGACGTAGTTATCGCTTCTCCGGATGCGATGCGCGTTGTTGGTCAGCTGGGTCAGATCCTTGGTCCACGCGGCCTGATGCCTAACCCCAAGGTTGGTACTGTTACACCTAACGTTGCTGAAGCGGTTAAGAACGCCAAGGCTGGTCAGGTTCGTTTCCGTACTGACAAGAACGGTATCATCCACGCTGGTGTTGGTAAGATCGACTTTGAAGCGGCTGCCCTGAAGCAGAACGTCGAAGCTCTGCTGGTTGATCTGAAGAAGCTGAAGCCTTCTTCCAGCAAAGGCGTTTATATGAAGAAAGTTACCCTGTCCTCTACCATGGGTCCGGGTCTGACTATCGACATGTCTTCTCTTTCTGCCTGAGCCTGTCTGCGTAAGCGAAAGAAAGAATTACAGAAATCTGGATTGTCAGATTTCTGGTTGGTGCAAGCCAGCCACAACCCTCTTTGGGGTCCCTGCTTTCATAGCGGGGGTCGTCAAAGATCGCAGGTGTCCAATGCCGTGCCTGTTCAGTCAGGGGCCTTTCTTTGGAAAGGGTTATAGGTATGGGGCTTAATGTCCTGCGTAGACGGTGAGTATGCGTTTTATCCAAAACGATATACACCCATCACCGTATTGTAAGCGCTTAATGATTTATCTCGGATAAATCATAAGTGAAACTTCATAAATTTGGAGTAAAGCCCATGGCGTTAGGACTCGAAGACAAGAAGGCAATTGTTGCCGAAGTCAGCGAGGCTGCACAAAGCGCTCTGTCGGCTGTAATCGCGGACTACCGTGGTCTTACTGTCAGTCAAATGACTGCTCTGCGTAAGCAGGCTCGTGAAGGTGGCGTCTACCTGAAGGTAGTTCGTAACACCCTGGCCAAGCGCGCTGTAGAAGGTACTGAACTTCAGTGCCTGCAGGAAGTTCTGGTAGGCCCTACTGTGCTTGCTTTCTCTATGGAAGATCCGGGTGCCGCTGCGCGTCTGATGAAGGATTTTGCCAAAGAGAACAAAGAGCTGGACATCAAGGCACTGTCTATTTCCGGACAGCTGCTGGGTGCAGAACAGATCGATGTTCTGGCCAAGATGCCTACTCTGGATCAGGCTCGCGCAATGCTGATGAGCGTAATGATCGCACCGGTAACCAAGCTGGCAAGAACTCTGAACGAGTTCCCTGCAAGCATTACCCGTGTTGTGGCAGCTGTTGCCGACGAGAAGAAGAAAGCCGCTTAATCCTTGTTGGATTGGTTTTCTTGCTTTTTTGCTTAAACAAATTCCGGGGCTTGCTGTTTGTTTGCCCCAACCAAGATTTTTGGAGATATAGAGATGGCTCTGTCCAAAGAAGATATCCTGAATGCAATCGCTGAAATGTCTGTAATGGACGTTGTTGAACTGGTTTCCGCTATGGAAGAAAAGTTCGGCGTTTCTGCTGCTGCTGCTGTTGCTGTTGCTGCTGCTCCTGCTGAAGCTGCTGCCGCTGCTGAAGAAAAAACTGAGTTCGACGTAATCCTGGCTGACGCTGGCGACAAGAAAGTTAACGTCATCAAGGTAGTACGTGCTGCTACTGGCCTGGGTCTGAAAGAAGCCAAGGCTGTTGTAGACGGCGCTCCAGCTCCTCTGAAAGAAGGCGCTTCTAAAGAAGAAGCTGAAGAGCTGAAGAAGCAGCTGGAAGAAGCTGGTGCTAAAGTAGAAATCAAGTAATTTCTATAAAAGCATTGCATAATCCCGAGTCTGTTGCATAATAGATTCAGGTGGCTGGTGCCTGTGAGGGTGCCGGCCTTTTTTCCGTTGTATGAGCTATATCGTCTGAGTAACTGTATTTGCACGTAGATCCTGTCCTTAATCATGAAGTTTCTTACTCTTTTCAGTCTTTATCACTGGATGGGTTTCTTCGTGATATTGGTTGGGGTATTGCCGTTTTTGCAGATATGAGGGGCAGAGATATGAGCTTGGAAAAGCCGTTTCAGAAACTGATCATTCTGGAGAAAGCTTTTTATGTTGGTGTAAAACGATTCAAAACAGGGGATTTTCGGTAGTTACAGTACCACTTCATATCAAGCTGTGAGATGATGGTAGATTGCTGTAGAGAATTCATGTGCTGACCGTTTTACCCGGCCTGACATACATAGGCTGTTCGATGATTCATCGGGCAGATTTGAATACCGCTTCCGTTGCCTCAGGCGATGTAAGCGGTATTGCCGTGAAAGCAGGGTAGTAAATCTGAATAATAGTATCAGGTTGCTTTCTGTTCAGGCGCTAAAGCTCATACAACGGTTGATGTCTATAGCGACACGTAGCGTCTACAACGGTGCGAAAGTGTCTGTGACGACATTGAGAGTATCCATAACACCTCAAAGGTGTCTGTGATACAGGTCAGCTAATGACCAGAAAAATTGAAGATTTATTGGTTTTGACAGGGAGCCACCCGCTCTCGAACTAACCTACTATGGCCAGGCGATGCCGCCTGAAGTCAAAAACAGGTAACCAAGCTGGGGAACGCTGATGGCATACTCGTATACAGAGAAAAAACGCATCCGCAAGGACTTCGGCAAGCTGCCGAGTGTCATGAATGTGCCGTATCTGCTGGCGATTCAGCTTGATTCATATCACAAGCTGTTGCAGTCAGATAAAGAACCGGCAGCCAGAGAAGATATCGGGCTTCACGCCGCCTTTAAATCCGTCTTCCCAATTGTAAGCTATTCCGGCAATGCTGCCCTTGAATATGTTAGCTACAGACTGGGTGCTCCTGCGTTTGATGTCAAGGAATGCCAGCTCAGAGGCGTCACGTATGCAGTACCTCTGCGCGTCAAGGTGCGCCTGATTATCTACGATAAAGACTCCGCCAACAAGGCAATCAAGGATATCAAGGAGCAGGAAGTGTACATGGGCGAAATTCCGCTCATGACCGATAACGGTACCTTTGTTATTAATGGTACAGAGCGAGTTATCGTATCCCAGCTGCACCGCTCTCCGGGCGTATTCTTTGATAATGACCGGGGTAAGACCCACTCCTCCGGTAAGCTGCTGTATTCTGCCCGTGTCATTCCTTACCGTGGCTCATGGCTGGACTTTGAGTTTGATCCAAAGGATCTGCTTTATGTTCGTATCGACCGTCGTCGTAAGCTGCCTGCCACCATTCTGCTCAGGGCCATCGGGCTTTCCAATGAAGAAATTCTTGAGAATTTCTTTGACTTTGTTGAATTCAATATTGGCGCTGAAAATGTCAGCACCGAGTTTGTTGCCGACCGCCTGAGAGGTGAAGCAGCCAGCTTTGATATCTACGACAACGACGGTAATGTGGTTGTAGAACAAGGTCGTCGTGTAACTGCACGACACATCCGTGACCTGCAAAAAGCCAACATCAAGAGTCTGGATGCTCCGGTAGATTATATCTATGGTCGTGTTCTGGCGAAGACTGTAATTCACAAGAGTACCGGTGAAATCATTGTTGAGTGCAACACTGAAATTACCCCTGACGTTTATGAAAAGCTGTTGTCTGCCGGTATCAAAACCGTAGAAACGCTTTATATCAATGAGCTGGACTGTGGTCCGTTCATGTCTGATACCCTGCGTGCAGACACCACCACCAACCGCCTGGAAGCGCTGGTTGAAATCTACCGCATGATGCGCCCCGGTGAACCACCAACACAGGATGCTGCTGAAGCCCTGTTCCAGAACCTGTTCTTCTCCACCGAGCGCTATGACCTGTCTGCCGTCGGTCGAATGAAGTTCAACCGTCGTCTGGGGCGTGATGAAGATACCGGTTCCGGTGTTCTGGATAATTCCGACATTATTGATGTCCTGCGCATCCTCGTCGATATCCGTAATGGTAAAGGTATCTGTGACGATATCGATCACGGATGTGTCGTGCAGTTACACGACGACCTTGTTCTACAACC
>NZ_JAHHPP010000237.1 GCF_024606265.1 Endozoicomonas sp. SESOKO1 | reverse complement strand
GCCTAGGGGCGGAATCGAACCACCGACACGCGGATTTTCAATCCGCTGCTCTACCAACTGAGCTACCCAGGCGCTCTTCATACAACTACGAAGACGATGCGTATTAAACGGATTTCACTCCGTAGAGTCAAGTCATATATAAATTATCAACCCTGCAGTTGATCCCAAACTTCCTGATCCCGCTCAGCAGTCCAGATTCTCGGCCAGTCGATACCATCAAACTCATCCCAGAGGCGCTGAATGTCAAATGGCAGGCAGTGCTCAAAAATGGGCCAGCCGCCATAGCGGGGAGCCAGGCTTTTATGGCATGCGACAAAGGCTTCTTTTACCGTTCCCCTGTTTTTATAAACGGTCCCTGCCTGATCAATCATGGTCTTGAGGAAAGTGCGGCTTTGCTCAATGGCGGCATCAACCTGCTCCCGACCATACACGACAGTCCCCCGGCCACCGACCAGCGTCTCGGCACCGTAAGCCTTTATCTTATCCAGCGTGGTAGTGGACCAGTCAAAATGAAAAGCATCACCGGTATAGAGTGCTGCCTGTGCTTCAACCAGGTCACCAGTAAACAGAATTTTATCTTGAGGCAACCAGGCACAGATATCACCAGCCGTATGACCCCGTCCACAGTATTCAAGCACCAGGCTTCCCCGACGCCCACCCAGAGGGATTTCCAATCGATCGTTAAACACCATATCAGGATAAGTCAGTCCCGGAATTCCCCCGGGTTCCCTAAACAGCCTGGGCATTCGACGAAACTCACTTTCCCAGTCATCCATACCGCGCTCTTCGATCAGGAACCGGGTGTTTTCATGGGTGATAATCGTGTCGGCTGAGAAGGCAGATGCACCCAGTACACGAACCGCATGGTAGTGGGACAACACCAGATATTTAACAGGCTTCGTCGTATGCTTTCTGAGTTCATTTAACCAGTCAGACGCGGCCCTGGGGGTTGCCCGGGCCTCAAAAGCAATCAGGAAGTCTTCTGCCTCAATAGCCGCGACATTAGGGTCACCTTCGGCCGTAAAGGCATAAACACCGTCTGCAAGCACATCAAGTGTCTCTTTTCTGGGTTCCCAATCCCCTGATGAGGCAAACGCTTTATCAGTCACCGTATTCAGCCTTCGATTTTAAAATTGATTGTTTATTGATAGAGGGAATCCTCAAGTCAACTTTTTAAAAGTCACTATAGCCAAATAAACTCAGCCCCGGGTTTCAAAAAACTGCCCAACGATTGATCCCGGTTAATTTTCTGATGTCTGGAAAACTGATTTTCCCCATGATCCGTGATATATACCGACTCGTACAAATAAAAAAGTTTTAAACCCTGATGCCATCAGGTTTAAAAAACATAAAAGTACGATGAGGTAACCCCATGTCTGAGAAATCGTTTGGTTCTGCAAAGCTAGGACCCACCCGGCGTCGGTTTTTACAACTGGCCGCTGCTTCTGCGCTTATTCCCATGCTTTATATTCCCAGTCGTCAGGCCCGGGCTGATGCACTCCCGGCCCTGGATGAGTCAAACCCTACTGCCATGGGACTCGCCTACAAGAAAACACAGGAAGCCGCCAAATCCATAGATGGCTATCAGGAAGGGCGAAAGTGTGAAAATTGTGCGCTCTATACCCCTGAAAACCAGGGTTGCAGGCTATTCCCGGCAAACTCCGTAGCACCGGAAGGGTGGTGTAAGGCCTGGGTGCCAAAACCTGCATGACGGGTTGATTAATATCAATAAAATGTCGTTTATTTGTCAGCGTCGCTATACAAACACCACCAACAAAAAGAGAATGGCGCCGCTTTTTTCACAGATATTTTTTCACAGATAAGTTGTTGGAAATTAAGACGTGACGACATTTCATGCAAAGCAGGCAGCCCTTGCTGTCGCTGTTTCTTCTGCCCTGTTATTGGCCGGATGTGGTGGGGAT
>NZ_JAHHPP010000236.1 GCF_024606265.1 Endozoicomonas sp. SESOKO1 | reverse complement strand
ATTTATTTTAAAAATAAGCCATGTGGCGCAGTCTTATTGTCAGGTTTCTGTAAGCTGGTTCCCAGCTGTGTATGCGCGTGGTTCGTGGCTGTTTAGGAGATCTATTTGTTTTTTGACCGCCATGAGGGTGGTGAATCCGCAGTTCTTGTTCATCTGGAATTGAACGATGATCGTGAGCGGGAAGACCCCCAGGAATTCATGGAGCTGGTACGCTCCGCCGGCGTTGAGTCTGCTGCATTTATTACTGCAGGCTGCAAACATCCCAACCCCCGTTTCTTTGTCGGCCCGGGCAAAGTAGAAGAAATCCGTCAGCTGGTTGTACTGCACGATGTCGATGTTGTGCTGTTTAATCATGCCCTCTCTCCAAGCCAGGAACGTAACCTTGAAAAAGAGCTGAAGTGCAGGGTTATTGATCGTACCGGACTGATTCTGGATATATTTGCCCAACGTGCCAGAACCTTTGAAGGCAAGCTTCAGGTTGAGCTGGCCCAGTTGCAACACATGAGTACACGACTGGTTCGAGGCTGGACTCACCTTGAACGACAGAAGGGTGGTATTGGCCTCAGGGGACCGGGTGAAACCCAGCTGGAAACCGACCGCCGTCTTCTAAGGACCCGCATCAAAAGTATCAGCCGTCGTCTGGAAAAAGTACGCAAGCAGCGTGAGCAGGGTCGACGTTCCAGACAACGGGCAGAAGTTCCCCAGGTATCACTGGTTGGTTATACAAATGCCGGTAAGTCGACACTTTTTAACCGTGTGACCGAATCCGGGGTTTACGCGGCGGACCAGTTGTTTGCCACCCTTGACCCAACACTGCGCAGAATTGATTTATCGGATATTGGGCCAGTAGTACTTGCCGATACCGTCGGCTTCATTCGACACCTGCCTCATAAACTGGTTGAGGCATTTCGGGCAACGCTTGAAGAAACCCGTCAGGCTGATCTTCTACTGCATGTCATTGACAGTCATGATCCAGAACGTCTGGAAAACATGGACCAGGTCCATTCAGTATTGAAAGAGATCAATGCTGATGAAGTGCCACAGTTGGAGGTCTATAACAAAATTGACCTGCTTCAGGGAGTAGAGCCGAAAATTCAGAGGGATGATGAAGGGCGACCTGTGCGGGTCTGGGTCTCGGCGGTTACCGGTGATGGCGCTGACCTGCTGCAGGAAGCCATCAAAGAGCTGCTGTCGGATGATATCCTGCAGGGGCAGTTAACCCTGAAACCAGCCCAGGGACGCATTCGTGCCCGTCTCTATAAACTTGGCGCTATTCAATCAGAAGCCTATTCCGATAGCGGTGATGTCATTCTGGATATTCTTCTGTCACCCGGGTGGTAATCTCTTTTAATTCCTGGGCCGATAACTGTCTGGATGGCATATTGTTGCTGCCATGAGACTGTGTCAGTTTATCGAGCGGCAGGTACATCATGTTATTGCCACCTTCAACATCCACCAGTACCTTGCTGGATTTACTGAACACCTCTTCAATGGTTTCAATATACAGACGTTCGCGGGTTACTTCAGGTGCCTGTTGGTATTCACCCATGAGTTTCACGAAACGATCCGCTTCACCCTCTGCCTTGGCGACCACTTCATCACGGTAAC
>NZ_JAHHPP010000235.1 GCF_024606265.1 Endozoicomonas sp. SESOKO1 | reverse complement strand
GTGCTGAAGTGGTCAAGCTGGAAGGTGAGGCCTGGCTGGCACCCATTGTTACCCGCCTGCGTGAGCAGGGAATCCCTTCCTGCGTCCATCTTGGCCTGACACCACAGTCAGTGCATGTGCTGGGCGGCTACAAAGTGCAGGGAAGGGATGAAGCCCGCGCCAATGCCATGATTGAGGCTGCCGTCGGGCTGGAAGAGGCTGGCGCCGCCATTCTGGTGCTGGAGTGCGTACCTTCGGCGCTGGCCCGGGAAATCACCCGTGCAGTGAATATTCCGGTCATTGGTATCGGTGCCGGTGCTGACACGGACGGTCAGGTATTGGTGATATACGACATGCTCAATATGACCGCCGGACGCAAACCCAAATTCGTGAAAAGCTTTATGGCGGCAGGTGGCTCTGCCCAGGATGCTGTCGCTGCCTATGTTAAAGAAGTCAAGAACGGCACATTCCCGGGTCCGGAACACGGATTTGAATAAACGGAAAGTATCCATCATGCAAACTGTACACTCTATTGCTGAAGTTCAGGATATCGTTGGCGCCCGTAAATCTGCAGGGTTGCGCATTGGCTTTGTCCCGACCATGGGGAACCTGCACGGCGGGCACCTGACCCTGGTGGAGAAAGCCAAAGAAAGCTGCGACTTTGTGGTGGTCAGTATTTATGTCAACCCTTTGCAGTTTGGCCCTAACGAGGACTATGACTCCTATCCACGAACCATGGAGCAGGACCAGCAGCTGCTGATGGATCACGGTGTTGATTTGCTCTACGCCGCCAGCACCCATGAAATCTATCCGGAAGGTAGTGAAAACCACACCCATGTGAGCGTCGATATCCTTGATGGTATGCACTGCGGCAGTAGTCGGCCCGGTTTCTTCCGGGGCATTGCCACGGTGGTCACCAAACTGTTCAATATTGTACGCCCGGATATCGCGGTATTTGGCGAGAAAGATTTCCAGCAGCTGACCATCATTCGCAAAATGGTGCAAGACATGGTGATGCCGGTTGATATTCTCGGCGCCCCGATTGCCCGTGAGCCAACCGGCCTGGCCATGAGTTCACGTAACGGGTATCTGACACCGGAAGAGCGGGGAGAGATAGCACCAGCCCTTTATCGCTGTCTGACTGAAACCAGAGAAGCTATTCAGGCTGGCGAAACCGACTTTGACCTGCTGCGCAGAAATGCGTTTGCCAAAATGGCCCAGGCCGGCTTCAAGCCGGATTACTTTAATATCTGCAATCCACAAACACTGCTGCCCGCAACCCATGATGAACAGTCACTGGTCATTCTTGCGGCTGGCTATTTGGGTAAAGCCCGACTGATTGATAATATTTACTTCAA
>NZ_JAHHPP010000234.1 GCF_024606265.1 Endozoicomonas sp. SESOKO1 | reverse complement strand
CCGGTGGTGCTTGCGCCCATGGCGGGTGTTACCGACAGCCCGTTTCGCCACCTCTGCCTGAAAATGGGTGCAGGCATGGCGGTGTCGGAGATGGTAACCAGCAACCGGAAGCTGTGGAATACCCGCAAGTCCCGGCTGCGTATGGATCACAGCTGTGAGTCCGAACCGCGCTCCGTCCAGATTGCCGGAGGCGATCCGGAACAGATGGCCGAGGCGGCCAGGCTGAACCAGGAGTTCGGTGCCCAGATTATTGATATCAACATGGGTTGCCCGGCCAAAAAGGTCTGCAACAAGGCGGCTGGCTCTGCACTGCTGAGGGACATTGAACTGGTGGAGTCCATCCTGAAAGCCGTGACGGCGGCGGTGGATATCCCGGTGACCCTGAAGATTCGTACCGGCTGGGATCCGGACAGTCGCAACGGTGTTGCGGTTGCCAGACTGGCCGAGCAGTGTGGCATTGCCGCCCTGGCGGTTCATGGCCGTACCCGGGCCTGCATGTATAAAGGTGAGGCAGAATACGAAACCATCGCCAGAATTGTTGAGGCGGTGACTATCCCGGTGATTGCCAATGGTGACATCACCTCGCCGGAAAAAGCACGGCATGTTCTGGACGTTACCGGTGCCAGCGCATTAATGATTGGCCGTGCTGCCCAGGGCCGTCCGTGGATATTCCGGGAGATCAACCACTTCCTGCAACATGGGGAGCAGCTCGCAGCACCGGATCCGAGTGAGGTTCAGGCAATCCTCCTGGGGCACCTGGAAGCCCTCCATCAGTTTTACGGCGCTTTTTACCAGGAGAGCCACGCTGTGCGGATTGCCAGAAAACATGTTGGCTGGTACATGCAGGACCAGCCATCCGGCCCGGAGTTTCGTCGGCATTTTAATAAGCTGGAATCTTCGGAAGAACAGCGCACCTGCATACGGGAGTATTTTCAGTGTTTTTCAGCGTCGACTTTTGTTAAAGGTAACGGAGAGGACATAGCGGCATGACGGCAACACAAGTAATCGTAGAAGAAGGTCGTCCAGTAAATGGCCATGGGGGAAGCCTTGCCACAGCGTCGAGAATCCCGGAGTCCCAGACTCTGCGCGACAGTGTGGAAAAGTCCATGAATAACTACTTTGCCCACCTGGACGGGCAGGACGTCACCGATGTCTATCAGATGGTTCTGTCTGAAGTAGAAGCGCCTTTGCTGGAAACGGTCATGGCTTACGTGAAGGGCAACCAGACCCGTGCGGCGACGCTCCTGGGCCTGAACCGGGGAACCCTGCGCAAGAAGCTGAAGCAGTACGGCCTGCTTTAATTGACCCATCATTCATTGCCACTCAATCAATCAGTAGTTTCTGGACAACGGACACTACTGATTTCTACTTTCTTCCCTTCCCCCCTGCCAATAGCCGCCATTTCCAGCTAAAATCTGCCGGAATTTTTATTCCAGCTATCTATTCAAACTATCTACAAACAAGTGGTGAGAAAGAAACAATGGCAGTCACGACACGCCCGATTCGCAGGGCTCTGATTAGCGTTTCCGACAAAACAGGCATTGTCGAATTCGCCCGGTCCCTGCAACAGCATTCGGTTGAAATTCTGTCTACAGGCGGGACTTATGCACTGCTGGTAGAGAATGATATTCCTGCCATTGAGATTTCTGACTATACCGGCTTCCCGGAAATGATGGACGGCCGGGTAAAAACCCTTCACCCCAAGGTTCATGGTGGTATTCTGGGCCGCAGCGGTCAGGACGAAACCGTGATGGACGAGCATGGCATCAAGCCTATCGACCTGGTGGTCGTCAATCTCTATCCCTTCGAACAGACCATTGCCCGCCCTGACTGCGACCTGGCCACCGCCATTGAAAACATTGATATTGGCGGCCCCACCATGGTTCGTGCCGCTGCCAAGAACTACCGCGATACCACCATTGTGGTCAATGCCAGTGATTACCAGAATGTACTGGAC
>NZ_JAHHPP010000233.1 GCF_024606265.1 Endozoicomonas sp. SESOKO1 | reverse complement strand
TGCTGGTTACGGCGATCGATCGCCAGAGGCTCAGCAGAAATATCCTGGAGTCGTTTCAGCTCCAGCTGCTGACGATCCAGCTTATCGTCAGCCTTGCTGAGTTCGGACGTGACCTCTTGCAGCTGACCATCCCGTTCTGTCAGGCGTTTTTCCAGCTCTTTATTATCTGCCGCAATTTTACTGGCCCGATCCAGGGCTGCCGGTAACTGGCGAAAAGCCGGTGGATTGCTCATCAGATATTGTGTCGGTACATAACCTTCCTGATCACCGTGCTTCACCTTGCTGAAGCCGTTGCCAGAATTTTCTTCCAACAGTATCAGCGCAGTGCCGGTCTTCAGTCCACGGTGAAGAATCCGGTACTCATTACTGGGTCCGGTCCGCATGGGAACATAGGTAATATCCGTGATGTAACGAGTCTCTGCAGAGACTTGCCCAATCCATAAAAAACCGAAGAAAACAACCAGCCAATATTTTTGCATTTTCACAGGTATCAGAATCTCAAATCACGGCAGAACTTTTTTAAATGGCTTAACGACAACCTGTCGATAAACACCAGCCTCAATATAGGGATCTGCATCTGCCCAGGCCCGGGCTTCGTTTAGACTGGCAAATTCGGCAACCACCAGACTACCGGTAAAACCAGCCTCTCCCGGATCATTGCTGTCTATGGCAGGACAAGGACCGGCAAGCACCAGCCGCCCTTCATCCTTCAATTGCTGAAGCCGCTCAAGGTGTGCACCGCGAGCTTTCATTCGCAATGGCAGGCTATTATCAACATCCTCACTGAAAATAGCGTAGAGCATTTAATTCTCCTCAGTCTGAATATGTTTTGAAATCACCAGAAACTGACCAATCACAAACAGGAAGGTCAGAATAAGGCTGCCGAACACTTTAAAGTCCACCCAGATATCGTGGAAGGTAAACGCCACAAAGAGATTTGCCGCCCCCAGAAGAATGAAAAATATGACCCAGCTGATGTTCATTTTGAGCCAGATATTGTCCGGCAGTGTCAGGGCATGTCCCATCATTCTCTCAAGCAGGGTCTTTTCACCGATAAACTGACTGCCCAGAAAAGCAACCGCAAAGATCCAGTTGACGATGGGGGCTTTCCATTTCAGAAAGGCTTCATCATGAAAGGCCAGTGTCATGCCGCCAAACAGCACAACCGCTGCGAGGGTGACCACATGGCTTTTCTCAAGCTCGCGGTTTTTCAGGTACAGGCTGCCATAAATCAAAATGGAAGCAACCATCAACACCAGTGTTGCACTGAACGGTCCACCCAGTTCAAACTCGTTTGAACCCAGGCTGACTATTCTGGGGTCCATTTTATAGACCACAAAGAAGAGAATCAGAGGAATAAAGTCAATTATTTGCTTCATATTTAGCCGGTCAGAGTAGAATGGCAGGCACCAATTCACCACAAAATTCACTACAATTCACCACAATGGCACCCACTGCACATAGTGAATAACGATCAGGGAGTTTGAGCCTGCAGACAATAACAGTCAAACTACATAATAAACTAATTGAATTTCAGGGTAAGAGACAATTTTGATTTCCATTGATTTACACAGCCACACAACCGCTTCCGATGGATCTCTTGACCCAATTGAGCTTTACCATCGGGCTCAGGAGCGACATGTCCATACGCTGGCCATTACCGATCATGACACAGTGGCTGCCCACTACTTCCTCAGAGACCATGCCCCTGGGGGGGATATCCGATTAATCACCGGCATTGAGCTCTCCACGACCTGGTCCGGCGCTGAAATTCATATTGTCGGTTTGAATTTCTCCCTTGATCACCGCGATCTGGAGATGGTCGTCAAAGCCCAGGGCGAGTCCCGCAGAAAACGCTCACATCATATTGCCGAACGACTGGCCCACCGTTTGCCAGACTGGAACGCCGACCAGATTTTCCAAAAAGTCCTTGAGGGCGCGGTTGAACAGCAACAAAACAGCCGTCATGGCTTTATTCTGAAACCGGACGACGTGCAGATTGGCCGGCCACACTTTGCCCGCTGGCTGATCAGTGAAGCGCGATGCAATGATATGGATGCCGCTTTTCGAAAGTACCTGGATAACAGCAAAATTGGCAACCTCAAAGCCTTCTGGCCAGGAATGAGCCAGGGCGTTGCCTGGATCCGGGCACTGGGAGGAACGGCCGTTCTTGCCCATCCCGGAAAATACCGGATGACCGCAACCAAACTCCGGGCCCTGATCAAAGACTTCAAGCTGGCCGGCGGACACGCCATGGAGGTTCAGGGATCCAACCATCCACACAGTCAGGTAGAGCAAATGGCTCGATATTGTCGCGAGTTTAACCTGATGGCATCGCAGGGCAGCGATTTTCACAACCCGGACTACCCATGGGTTGATATTGGTCGACTGCCGCCTTCTCTGCCTGAAAATCTGACACCGATCTGGGACATCTGGAAATAGGGACCAATGCGGCCAGGAATAAAGTTAGGCACTTCTTTCCTGTTGACCCCAGTGTTATGATTCGTCACCGCTTTTGCGCAATCACCGCAGTGCTCTTTCGCTGAAGCATTACTCTTTATACCGACGATTGCCATGAGCCAGTTCTTTCAGATTCACCACGACAACCCTCAACGGCGTCTGGTTCGCCAGGCTGTCGATATTATCCGTGATGGCGGTGTGATCGCCTACCCTACCGACTCAGCCTATGCCCTGGGTTGTCACATTGGCGATAAAAAGGCGGTTGAGCGGATCCGGAAAATACGCAGGCTGGATGAAAAACATAATTTTACCCTGGTCTGCAGGGACCTCTCCGAGCTGGCAACCTACGCCCAGGTTAATAATACGCAATATCGAATGCTGAAAAATCACACACCGGGACCCTATACCTTTATCCTGAAAGGATCCAGGGAAGTGCCCCGGCGATTGATGCACCCAAAGAGGAAGACCATCGGCATCCGTGTTCCCGAGTGCCCAATTGTACAGTCCCTGCTCAGCGAGCTGGGGTCCCCCATTATGAGTTCAACGCTCCAGTTGCCCGGTGACGAGTTCCCCATGATGGATCCCTACGATATCCGTTTGACTCTGGAATCCCAGCTGGACCTGATTATTGATGGCGGATACCGGGGCATGGAGCCGACAACGGTGGTCAGCCTGACTGGTGATGTCCCGGAAATTCTCAGGGTCGGCAAAGGTGATCCTGAGCCTTTTACGATTGATTAGTTTTTCAATCATAACCGTAAAAACTTTTTTCCTGCTTTTCAGAAAGTTCGTCTAGGATTGATACTTTAATTTAAAATCAACACCCATGCTTTAATCATCCAACAGTTAATAATTAAATGGCAAAAAACCAAAGTCGATCAATTAACAAAGCACTGACCAGATTATGCAAAGATCAGCAGTTACAAAAACAGCGCCTAGAGGGTTCAAAAAAAAATTATTCATAATAATTACTGGATTTTTTATAAACACCTTAAACGTTCAGGCTGAACTTGGCATACAAAACACTTATCGAATATCACAGCAGCACTTCTCTCAAGCCTACCCGGATTCTGATGAAAAAACAGAATTAACAGACAATAAATCTGAACTTCCTGACATCATTCTCACTCCCGGTGAAAAGCGAAAAATTGTACTGAAATCACTTACCCAGCAAACCACCGGCCAGGCCGGCTCTGAAAACAAGATACTGACGCATTATGCCGTTAAAGACCTGGATTTATTAAATGGATCAACACTTTCACCGGATCACAGCATTCTGAAACGACTTGGAACCCCTGTTACTGTATCCGGAGAAATCATGCTGGCCAATATGCTGATTACGCCAACAACGGATATCAATGTACTGGAGAAAAGACAATCCACCATTCAATACCTGATCGATCACCCTGTGGTAATGGCGAAACTGGAAAACCATTTACGGCTGTTCGCCACCAATGAGGATGGAATCATATCTCTGCTTGACCCCTCCGACACGATCTACAAAGGACTCTTCCAGAGCCTGGATGCCACCACTCAGTTCGGCATGAACCCGAAAACCAGTAATGAAAAGGAGGCGTCCCGTCGATTTATTGAAAGCCTGAATTTACTCGGTCTCGGGTTTATGCCTACCTACCTTTATTACAATTCATCACATCCACTGCACCTGGCCAGCGGCCTGACACTTTATGCCCTGACACTCTACCTGACGCAAAGAAGCGCCAGGAGAGAGAGGAATTATTACACCTACGTAATGGAGCGCAGCAGACGCCCGGGGCTGGCGTTATTTGAAGCCAGAAAGCTCTGGGTAACACTGGAGAAGCACCCGCTGTTTCATGATGTGTTTCTGTCCTACCCGGAACTTTCAAGGCTGGATCATTCCAGGGAACTCCGGGGAATGCTTGCTCTGCTGAAGGAGGCTCCCGACAGCCCGATCCGTTCCATCTGGCAATACTACACCACGCATATGGGTTGCTACCACATGGCATTGGAACTTATGCAGAAGCATAAAAACTCCATGCTATACATTCTCAAGGCAGTCGGTGAAGTTGATGCCTGGTTGACTATTGCCAGACTGGTAAGCCAGGGGCAGAAAAGAGAAAACAACCCCATTACCTTTGCCAAATACATTCCGGAACACCATTCACCTTACCTGAAACTTGACCGGTTCTGGAATCCACATTTATCACCAGCAGTAGCCGTGCCAAACAGTATTGAAATAGGTGCGCAACTGCCGTTGAACACCATCATTACGGGACCCAATGCCGCCGGGAAATCAACCAATATGGAAGGCATCGCCATTGCCGTCCTTCTGGCACAGACCTTTGGTATTGCACCGGCTCACCATATTGAAATAACCCCGTTTTCACTGATCCATACTCATATGGATATCAGCTCAGAGGTTGCTGCAGGCCTGTCAACATTCAAGGCAGAATCGGTCAGGGCCATTGAACTGATGGACCATATTGAAAACATGGAAGCGTATCAGTTCAGCCTGACCCTGATGGATGAGATTTTCAGCAGTACCAATCCGATAGAAGGTGAGGCTGGCACTTATGGCTATCTGAAAATCATTTCAAACAACCGGAACTCCATTAATATCTGCACAACCCACTATCCCAGACCCACGCTGCTGGCGGAAGAATACCCCGGAATATTCCAGAACATGCATGTTCACGCAGAAATCACCAGCGATGGCAGACTGGTCTATGACTATCTTTTAAAGCCCGGATATTCTGAACAGCACATTGCCATCAAAATTCTGGAAGATGAAGGTATTCAGTCAGAGTTTCTTGATATCGCCACTGACATTATTAAATATCCAGAAAGATACCCTCTTCAGAACCGACGACACTGAACAACTCCTGAAATTTGATAACAACATTTAGCAAACTGATTGATGAGTGAAAAAATGCAAACTTAAGTCATCAGTTCATGGCAGGGAATACTGTCTTACCCCCCCTTTCCCCCGGATTAAAACTGTCGTACCCTGTCCACTGAAGACGAACCCGGGAGAGCCCTTTGAGCGCTGTAGATCCTCAGTCGCGTGTTTTATCTGGTATGCGACCCACTGGCCGATTACATCTTGGCCACTATCACGGTGTTTTGAAAAACTGGCTGGCACTGCAACACGAATACGATTGCTTTTTCTTTGTGGCAGACTGGCATGCACTGACTACTCACTACGAGGATACCCAGCACCTTCAGCAACACATGCTGGATATGGTCACTGACTGGCTCGCCGTTGGCGTGAACCCGGGTTCTTCCACCCTGTTTATCCAATCCCGGATTCCGGAGCATGCCGAACTTCACCTGCTACTTTCCATGATGACACCACTCTCATGGCTGGAACGGGTTCCAACGTATAAAGATCAGCAGGAAAAACTCAAAGAGAAAGACCTTTCTACCTATGGCTTTCTGGGATATCCACTCCTGCAAAGTGCTGATATTCTCGCCTACCGGGCAGGCAGTATCCCTGTCGGCGCTGACCAGGAAGCTCATGTAGAAATTACCCGGGAAATTGCCCGACGCTTTAACCATCTTTATGGCCGTGAACCCGGTTTTGAACAGAATGCCGAAATGGCCATCCGGAAAATGGGCAGAAAACAGGGTGAAATATACCGGAAGCTTCGTAAAACCTATCTGGAAAAAGGTGATGAAGAAGCCCTGGAGACAGCCAGGGCCCTGCTGAAAGAACAGAACAATATTACCCTGGGAGACCAGGAGCGTCTCTCCGGTTCCACGGAAGGT
>NZ_JAHHPP010000232.1 GCF_024606265.1 Endozoicomonas sp. SESOKO1 | reverse complement strand
ACCGCTGACCTCAACACTGCCAGTGTTGCGCTCTCCCAGCTGAGCTATAGCCCCAAAACCTTCGCAGCAACAATACTTAAAGTATTCAGCAACTGCTTTTGCTTTAGCACCTTTCGAAGAACTCTTTGTTCAGTCCCCGAAACGCAGGGCGAATGATATGGATGCCCCCCCATCCTGTCAAGCGTCGCTTATAAAAATTATGCACGGATAATAGCGAAGTTATATATAAAACAATAAAAAGGCCGGTATACAGCCGACCTTAGAGCAAATAAAGCAGGGTTAAAGCGCTGCAAATTCTTTTTCCAGACGCTTCGCTTCTTTTTTGGAAACGCCACCCAACACTTCAACAGCATGGCGAAGGCGCGCACGGGTCATATCCGGACCGAGAATTTCCATAGACTCCATGACCGACCAGGAATTTGGCGTACCAGCAATAGCAACAAAAATTGGATGATTAAAATCACCCAGCTTAATATCCATGGCCTTGGAGAGCCCTTTAATTTCCGAGAAAATCTGCTCACGTTGCCACTGCCGCAGCTGTTCCAGCTTCCAGAGAGTGAACTGCAGCACCTTCTTGACATCACCCGCTTCCAGCTTTTTATGGGCAAAGTCTTCAGGCGACAGATTCAGCATACCGGAGAACATAAAGGCAGCAATGGGGGCAAAATCGCTCAGACGCTCAACACGCTCTTTGGCCATTGGCAGAAACTTCATCAGGTAGTCACGGTTTAGCAACCAGTGATGCAGACGATCAGCAAACTGCTCTGTGGTCAGGTTTTCGCGGATCCAGCTGGCATTCAACCAGGACAGTTTTTCCTGGTCAAAAATTGGGCCACCCAGAGAAACCCTCTTGATATCGAAATCCGCCAGCATTTCTTCCAGGCTGAACTTCTCCCGCTCGTCTGGCATGGACCAGCCCATACGACCAAGGTAGTTCAACAGCGCCTCTGGCAAATACCCCATATCACGATAGTAAGTAATACAGGTTGGGTTCTTCCGCTTGGACAACTTGCTTTTATCTGGATTTCTCAGCAACGGCATGTGACAAAGTACAGGCATCTGCCAGCCAAAGTATTGATACAACAGCTGATGCTTGGGCGCAGAGTTAATCCACTCCTCACCACGAATAACATGAGTGATTTCCATCAGGTGGTCATCAACGACATTGGCCAGGTGATAGGTTGGCATACCATCGGCTTTCACCAGCACCTGCATATCCACCTGGGACCAGTCAATCTCGATGGTGCCACGCAGCATATCATCCACTTTACAGACGCCACTCCCAGGCACCTTCATTCGAACAACGTGAGGCTCACCCGCATTCAGCCGGGCCTGAACGTCGTCTTCAGAAAGATGCAGGCAGTGGCCATCGTAACCGGGCGTCTGCTTGTTGGCCGTTTGCTCTGCACGCAGGGCATCCAGGCGCTCTGATGAACAGAAGCAACGAAAAGCATGTCCTTTATTCAACAGTATCTGAGCATGCTCAGCGTAAATTTCCCGACGCTCACTCTGCCGATAAGGGCCGTGGGGACCACCAACATCAGGACCCTCATCCCAATTCAATCCAAGCCAGCGCAGGGAATCAAGAATCTGCTGCTCAGACTCAGGCGTACTTCTGGTTTGATCAGTGTCTTCTATACGGAGCAGAAACTGGCCGCCCTGACTCTTGGCAAACGCCAGATTAAACAGGGCAATATAAGCAGTACCGACATGGGGATCGCCGGTAGGGGAAGGTGCAATACGGGTGCGTACAGTCATGGAATTGCTTTCTCAATAAAGCCCAAACCTCAATGGGAGCGGGCTGACAGAATGCTAAAACAGGTATTATAAGACTGAGACTCGACAGCACCCAACTATTGATTTAATTCTGATTTAATTCAGAGCCTTCATGCTTCCCTTTTTATTCCCAGGCGGGACATCAACCAGCCAATCGTAGTGCCCTGAATCAGCAATGAGAAAAGAATTACGGCAAGCGTCATCTCAATGATTATTCGCTTTTCAGGCATGGCGTCCGGGATCGATAGCATCAGGGCAACGGGCACAACCCCTCTCAGCCCTCCCCAGAACATCACTTTCATTGAGTTACCGTCCACTTTGCCACTCCCCGGCATTAAATTGCTGACTGGCAGCAACAGGTATACCACCAGGAAACGGGCCAGGAGAACAGCCACAATGGCAATAATCAACGTGGGGTAGAACATACTGAGCTGCTCTATATTCCGCAACAGGAAGTCCTCACTTAACCCCAGCAGCAGGAAAACAAAGCTATTGGCGACAAATGCCATAAACTCCCAGTAAGGATCAAGGTGACGCAATGTCATAAAGTCTGCCATAGCCCGACGGCCATAGCTGCGGGTGACAATCCCGGCAGCGATAACTGACATGACACCAGACATTTCAAATACATGGTCAGCAATAATAAAGCTGGCAAAAGCAAGAATAGTGGTCAGCGCAATATGCACATAAGGCATACCCCGGGATAACCTGAGCAGCACCAGCATTCCTGCTCCCATGGCCGTACCGACAAAAATACCACCAAAGAAAACCTTGAAGAACTCGATAAAGGCAGCAAAAGCTTTGCTGCCAGACAACCCAGCCCCCGATTGAATAATCGAAAGCACAATGCCAAACATAACAATTGCGGTTGCATCATTAAATAAACTCTCTGCATCCATCAGCAGAGACATCCGCTCAGGTGCCTTAACCTCTTTAAAAAGCGCAATAACAGCGACGGGATCCGTTGCTGAAATCAGCGCACCAAACAGTAGCGCACCCGCCAGCGTCATAGTCGTCAACTCACCCAGAATCACACCCACGACCAGTGTAGACAGGACCACTCCCACAATTGCCAGAATCAACACCGGCACCAGCTCTTTGATAAGGGCTGAAAGCTTTATATGGATGGCCGCCTCAAAGACAAGCACAGGGAGAAAAACGTACATGATCAGGTCATGGGTCAGGGAAAGACGAAGAATAGGAGCCAGTATTTCACTATATTCAGCCGCTATCCCCAGAGCCATTCCGATCACAACCAGACCAATGGTATAGGGAAAACGCAACTTTTTAAGAAGGATTGCAGAAATAGCTGCCAATAAAAAAAGGCCACAGAAGACCAGCATGGGAATGGCGAGACCAGCACCAGAATGTGTTACCGACATTTCCTGTTCCGTTTATCGATAAATGCCGAATTGAAGAGGGATGTTCGGCATTACAGACCATGAGCTCAATTTACCCATGGCCGTATTGACCGGTCAGTCCATGTCTCGACATACATCAGGGATGGCGAGGTGAGAAGTAAAACCAGAGATAGCGGAGGGCAACATAAAATACGATCACCGTTGCCACCAAAAGTTCAAAACCGGCCAGATTGTTAATAACTTCACACACTTTTTGATATCCCTGCTGATGAAGTATATCTGCCAGCTTGAACAACGCTGTAGCCCCAATCACCATTGGAAATGTGAAAGCGGCATATCCTGGTGAGAACGGCAGGCGGAGTAAACGTACAAACGCAACATAGACCAGGCTGGTCATAAAAATAGCCAGTGGCAACAGGACTGCAACCAACAGGTAATTGGGCTGGTTCGTTATGGACAGGTAGCCCGCCAGGGAAAGGCTTGCCGGTGCCGCCATAATGGCAAACGTAGGCAGAGCGGCATCCGGTATCGTTTCTCTGAAGATCAGGCGATACAGCATCACTGGCAGTTTTATGAAGTAGCAGCACAGCCCAAAAATGAACAGCATAAAGACAAGTTTTTCATGCCCCATGCCCGCACTGGTCACTGCCGCCACAATAATGCCCACGGGTGGCACAAACCAACTTGGGACCATATGGTGCAACTGAAAGTCAATAAGCCTGTGAACCGTAAAACCGATAAACAAAAGGAGATGGGTAATAACAGCCAACAGCCAGAGACCTTTGGCAAAAACAGGCATCACCGACAACAGTGACTGCGCAATCACCATGCTTGCCATCGCACAGGTTGGCATCACACTGCTTGCTACCGGATGAGCCAGATCCTCCCGAAACAGGCCAGGATTACTCACAAATTTGAAAAAAATTGCCAAAACCAAGAGACTGGCCACCAGCGCCGAGGACAACTTAAACCACTCAGCATAACCTGGCAGCACCAGGGCCCACAGGGCACCAAGGCTGGCAATACCCAGTGCCAGACCTCCCAGCGGAGTCGGCACGTTCCTGAGACGGACACTCAAACCGGTTTTACGCATCTGCAAGCCAACTTCTAACTGACTAACGGCCACTTGTACTCATCTCCAGAAAATAGTTGTTATAAAGATATAACCCAACAGAAAATAAGAAAAATCAAACTTATGGATAGTCAGGTTAAGTTTTACTTATACTAAAAATCCCAACACGATCGCCATTACCCCGGGTAACAGGCCAATGCACATAACATTAAGACAACTGCAGGTATTCAGAGCCATCGCTACGCTCGGTCAGGTTCAGTTGGCTGCTCGCCAGCTGTATCTATCCCAGCCGGCAACCAGCATGGCCTTGTCTGAACTCGAAAAGCATGTGGGCTGTCGACTGTTTGACCGTACTGGCAACCGGCTGGTTCTGAACACCGAGGGAAAGAAACTACTCCCCCTCGCCTGTGAGCTGCTGGACCGCAGCGAAGAAATATCACGGCTGTTCAATCATAGCGACTACCACAGCGGCAAAGTGACGATTGGCGCCAGCACCACTATTGGAAACTACCTTTTGCCGGAAGCGCTTGCCCGGTTTGAAAGGGCAAAGCCAGACATCACCGTAGCGCTGGATATCCACAACACCACAACCATCATGGAAAAACTGGCAGCACTGGAAATAGACCTTGCCTGTGTGGAAGGCCCCTGCCAACACCCCGACATTGAAACAATCCCCTGGAGAGAGGACCATCTGACCCTTTTTTGCAGCAGCGAACACCCTCTGGCCAACAGCAAAATGGTCACTATTGAAAGCCTTGAACACACAGAGTGGATATTACGGGAGTCTGGATCTGGCACTCGCATGCTTTTTGAACTTCATATTGGCCAGCATTTACGGCAAAGGCACCTGAAGATGGAGCTTAACCAAACCGAGGCCATCAAGAGCATGGTACGTTCCGGCATTGGTATTAGCTGCCTTTCTGAACTCTGCATTGCCAATGAGCTGGCACAGGGCAATCTGGTAGAACTTCCCTATGGTAAAGAACCCATGAGGAGGCAACTCTGGTTATTACTGAATAAAAAGAAATATCGGGGTGGTTTGGTCAACAGCCTTTTAGAAAGCCTGATGAATTTCAGACAGTCCTGTTAAAGCCCATATCTTTACTTACACCAATCGAACTTTCTGCCCCCCTATTGCGAAGTATGCCCCGTGATAGCCTCCCGGCAGTTCGATTAAAAAACTGTCCAAACTGTTAGCCAAAGATTGAAATGTCCAAAGGCTGTTCTACCTTTAGCATTCAAATTCAACAAAAATCAGCCTGCGCGACAAAAAATATGGAACTTTTCTGATGCAAATAGATGCAATAAAAGCAGTGATCTCCAGTGCTATTGTATTTTTTTTGTCAGGCTGTACTCACGTCGAGAGGTACGAAACCGTGGCCCCCACCCTCCAAGCCAGCCTGCTATCCAGCATAAACAGCCATCTTAAGAATTATCAACCAGGCTCCGGCTCAGCAGAAAATAACGAGGAAATTAAACAGGCGATATCTGGCTGCTTCCAAAAATTCTCAACCGTCAAAACATTTGATCTGTCCGACGATGACAAAACAGTACGCCCCATTGGAGTGGGTATGCAAACCATTGTCGAACAGGCAGTGCATGAATTACTGATGAATAGAACCATCAATGCTGTGGCTATCATCCATACGAAAACCCCTACAACACCTCTGGTTACTCCGGAGAACACAGCGCCCCATGAAGTCATGTCCACTCAGATGCAAGGTGACAGTGCACGGGAGAAGACCATTAGCGACAGAACGGTCACTGTCAGGAACCTGGCCAAATCAGACCCTGAAAGAATGTTACTGTACATAGCCTATCCAGAAGACGGTCTGGGTGTCCGCAGACCCGAACAACAGGAAATCTATAAAGCCGAACTGGCAAAGCCTGAGAATGGATGCCTGAGGGATCTCCCATTGTCACATAAGGAAATACCCAAAAATTTAGTGGGTGCGTCCTACATCATGACCGATGCCGATGCCGATGATGCCAGCCAACCGCTCTATTTTGGCCTCAGGGCAGTTCAGGCCATTGATGCTGGCAGCCCAATGACCTGGACCTTCTGGCTGGGGGAACTCAACAGTGCAGAGGTTCAGCCTCATTACCTGGAGGTGAAGTCTTACCTGGAAAAGGGTACAGCGACCAACTTGCAATTACCTTAATCCCAAACAAAATTTTCATTGGTTTTCGGATGGAACCACGGAGGACACAAATGCTCATGGCGCGTGAAAATATTTTGCGCCACCTTCAGGGATGAAAAATGGTTACGCAAAATATTTTTCACGGCAAAGAAGAGATTTAGGTATTTGTACCAAAATAAGCCTTTTAATTGACTTTGCCCCGATGACAAAAACACGCCACCTCACTAAAATTTCGCCCATTCCCCAAACAAAGTGACTCAACCATCATGGAAAAAGTGATCGAAACTCCTGACGCTCCTCCAGCTATCGGCCCATACTCTCAGGGTATGCGCTTTGGTAACCTGGTATTCACATCAGGCCAACTGCCAATTGATCCGGAAACCGGAGAAGTTTCTGAAGACACCAAACAACAGGCTCATCAATGCCTGAAAAACCTGAAAGCTGTGTTGGAAGCGGCCGGCAGCAGTATGAACCGGGTGAAAAAAGTCACCGTATTTGTTCGCGATATGGATGAGTTCAGCAATATTAACGAAGTCTACAAACAATACTTCAAAGTTCCCTTCCCTGCCCGCAGTCTGGTTGAAGTTGCCCGCCTGCCAAAAGATGTGAAAGTAGAGATTGAAGCTTTGGCAACGGTTGACTGATCTGTCAGGCAAAGCAGTCCACAATGGTTCTCCTGCATTAAGTAACATCACGAGAACACATTATTGAACGGGGGGGTTCGCCCCCGTTACCACATCAGGTCATCAGGAATCTGATAATCCGCGTACCAATCCTCTTCTTCCTCGGTCAGGTCGCCAGACTTATCATTCTGAATGACAATCGCTTCGGGCTTACGCTCGGCAATCTTACTCGCCACCGGAGCAGGAATGACCAGAAAATCGTCGCCCAGTACGGCCAGGGCCAGCAACCCCCTTTCCAACCTGGTCAACTGTTCATCCGTAACATAAATTTTCTTGATTTTGTTTTCATACACAAACTTATACTCTGCCTCACCCCGGTCACGGGACAACACATTGGTCTCAATCAGCTGACGAACCTGTGCGTCTAACGCCTTGCGCTGACGTTCATCCTCCAGCTGTCGATTCAGCGCACGGTCTTTCTCAGCCTGGGCCTGCCTTTCTTTCTCCAGTTCAATACGGCGCTTTTCCTGATCGGTCATATCACCAGAGCGAGCAGCCTGCTGTTTCTTTTTCTTATTACTGGTCTTGGCCTGTAATGCCTGTTGTTTTGTCGCAAGGCCAGCTTTCATCAGCTGGTCACGAAGTGATTTACTCATCGTCTTAAATACCAGAGGGAATACGAAAAACTGGAATCTTAGCAATCCCTTTTACTGACAGCCAGAGATGAAACCAGCCATTGGCTACTTTTTACTAATCACAAAAAGCACCAGGCCCACAACGAAGAACCTTCCTTTGTGGGCCTGGTGATTCAGACAGTCGATCCCGGCGACTATTTATTAATGCACATCCTTCCAGAATTCGCGTTTAAGCAGGTAGGCAAACACAAAGAACAGAGCCAGGAACAGGTATACATAAATACCCAGTAGCTTACGTTGTTCTTGCATTGGCTCCGCAGAGTAAGCCAGGAAGTTGGTCAAATCGTAGGCCATTTGATCGTATTGGGCGGGCGTCATACTCCCCTTACGCTGCGGATCAACCGACAGACCACAGATCTTGTCTCCACTCAGCGGGTCACGGGCCGCTGGATCTGCATCACCACAATTGTCGATCTGAACTCCCTGAAGCTCCAGAAGCACATGGGGCATACCAACATCCGGGAAGACCTTGTTATTGACCCCATAAGGACGACTTGGGTCTTCATAGAAGGTTCTGAGATAGGTATATAGCCAGTCAGGCCCTCCTCTGACACGGGACACCAGCGTCAGGTCCGGAGGTGCAGCACCAAACCAGACCTTGGCTTCGTCCGGGTCCATGCTGTTGTGCATCAGGTCACCGATCTTGGCGGACTTGTCGAACACCAGGTGTTCCATCATCAGGTCATGAGGAATACCCAGGTCATCCGCCACCCGCTCATAGCGCTGATACTGGGTTGCATGACAACCTGCGCAATAGTTCTGGAAATACTTCGCGCCCCGCTGCAGCGACGCTTTATCAGAAGAGTCGACATTGGCCTCATCAAGAGGGTATCCCCCACCAGCAGCTGTCGCCAACGATGAAAACAGCACCGAAACCAGAAACAGCATCGCAGGCGCCATCTTATTGGTCCGTATTATTCTTTTCATTAGCCGGTCACCCTCTCCGGTACAGGTTTGGTCTTCTCCCACCGAGTGTAGAAAGGCATCAACAGGAAGAACGCAAAGTAAATCAGCGTACAAATCTGGGCGATAAGTGTATAGGTCTCAGTCGCCGGTTGCGTTCCAAGCCAGGTCAGCAGAATAAAGACAAAGGCAAAAACCACAATGCTGGTTCTGCTGATAACACCCTTGTAACGCCATGACCTGACCGGACTGCGATCCAGCCAGGGCAGAACAAAAAGAATGGCTATCGCGCCACCCATGGCGATAACACCACCGAGCTTGGAGTCGATTGGCCCGATATCAAAGGTAATCGCCCTGAGGATGGAGTAGAAGGCACCAAAATACCATACCGGTGCAATATGCTCTGGTGTCTTCAGGCCGTTTGCCGGTTCAAAGTTGGCATGCTCAAGAAAGAACCCGCCCATCTCCGGGAAGAAGAAAATAATGCCACAGAAAACAAACAGGAAGACCACAACACCGACAATATCCTTAACGGTGTAGTAGGGGTGAAATGCGATACCATCAAGGGGCACACCATCAGGCCCTTTATTTTTCTTGATATCTATACCGTCCGGATTGTTTGAGCCTACTTCATGCAGGGCCAGAATGTGCAGAACCACCAGACCAAGGATAACAATCGGCAGCGCAATGACATGCAGTGCAAAGAATCGGTTCAGGGTAATACCGGAAATCAGGAAGTCACCACGAATCCACTGCTGGAGATCCGGACCAATCACCGGAATAGCACCGAACAGGGAAATAATAACCTGGGCACCCCAGTAGGACATCTGCCCCCAGGGCAACAGGTAGCCCATAAAGGCCTCACCCATCAGTGCCAGGTAGATGGCCATACCAAAGATCCAGATCAACTCCCGTGGCGCTTTGTAGGACCCATAGAGAAGGCCACGAAACATATGGCAGTAAATAACCACAAAGAACATGGACGCGCCGGTAGAGTGCATGTAGCGGATCAACCAGCCATATTCCACATCCCGCATGATGTACTCAACAGAAGCAAAAGCGGCCTCAGCGCTGGGCACATAACTCATGGTCAGCCAGATGCCCGTCAGGAGCTGGTTAACCAGAACCAGCAGGGCCAGAGAACCAAAGAAATACCAGAAATTGAAGTTTTTGGGCGCATAATATTTACTGAGATGCTTCTCCCACGCCTGGGTGACGGGAAGTCGGGCATCAACCCAGGCCATTATTTTATTTCCCATCACGCATTCTCCTCATCTTTACCGATAATCAGAATATCATCGCCTTCAAAGGAGTAAGGTGGCACGACCAGATTGGTTGGGGCAGGAACTCCTTTATAAACACGACCGGCCAGATCGAACCGTGAACCATGGCAGGGACAGAAATACCCCCCCTTCCAATTGGCATCAAACTCCATGGGTTTGACTTCCGGCAGATATTTTGGAGAACACCCAAGGTGGGTACATAAACCGACCAGGACAAGAACATCTTCCGTCCGTGAGCGGTACAGATTGGTGGCATACTCAGGCTGCTCTGAGCTTGCTGATTCCGGGTCGCGCAAACGCCCATCCTGTGACGGCAATTCATTAAGCATGTCTTTGGTACGGCGCAGCACAAAGACTGGTTTACCCCGCCATTCATAGACAACCTGCTGACCAGGTTCCAGCTTATTGATATTGACTTTTACCGGAGCACCGGCTGCCTTTGCTTTTGCACTCGGGTTCCACGACTTCAGGAAAGGCGTAGCAACCCCAACAGCCCCGGCAGCCCCCACCACCGAAGTCGCTGCCACGAGAAAGCGGCGCCGGCCTTTGTTTACGCCGTTGTCACTCATTAACCTACTCTCCCCATCCGGGCTGAATGCCCAATGACTTCTTTTTGTTCATGGGTGTGATAACAGATTTACTTCTGAAACAGGGCTTTTGTTAACCCGCAAAGAACAAAGACTCAAAAGCTCTCTCGCAGAACCACCCGCACCTCAAATAACAACCTGACAGCTGCAATCAACCCCCAACAATAAATCTGTATCGCACTATACCTACCCGCATAAGCGCTAATGCGTAATAATACTGATTTTAACGCATAAAAAAAATGCCCGAAACAGGGCACAGGTTTTTTTAATAAAAGTTTCAGGCATAAAAAAACTTCCCGATACGCTCTCCCGAAAGAGGCACAAAGGGAAGTTTTCCAGTAATCCAGGCAACCAGCCGGACAAACCGGCAGGTTGTCTGAGCACAATATCAGCGCTTGGAGAACTGTGGACGCTTACGGGCTTTACGCAGACCCACTTTCTTACGCTCAACTTCACGAGCGTCACGGGTAACGTAGCCAGCTTTACGCAGAGGAGAGCGCAGAGTCTCATCGTACTGCATCAGCGCGCGGGTGATACCATGACGGATAGCACCAGCCTGACCAGAACCGCCGCCACCAGATACAGTGATCTTGATGTCGAACTTTTCAGTCAGCTCAGTCAGTTCCAGAGGCTGACGGACTACCATTCGAGCAGTTTCACGGCCGAAGTATTCGTCCAGGGAACGGCCATTGACAGTGATACTGCCAGAACCAGCTCTCAGGAAAACACGTGCGGTTGAGGACTTACGACGTCCAGTTCCGTAGTATTGAGTTACAGACATAACCACCCCTGATTAAATTTCCAGTTGCTGAGGCTGCTGAGCAGCATGTGGATGCTCGCTTCCGGCATAAACCTTCAGCTTGCTGTACATGGCACGACCCAGAGAATTCTTGGGCAGCATCCCCTTAACAGCCGTCTCGATTACCAGCTCAGGCTTGTGGTCGATCAGCTTGTCAAAGCTGATGGACTTCAGGCCGCCGATGTAACCGGTGTGGCGGTGGTACATCTTGTCAGTAGACTTACGTCCGGTAACACGTACTTTCTCGGCGTTTACTACAACGATGTAGTCGCCAGTGTCCACATGGGGAGTGTACTCTGGCTTATGCTTGCCGCGCAGACGCAGAGCGATTTCTGTTGCCAGACGACCCAGCGTTTTGCCTTCGGCATCAACTACGAACCAGTCACGTTTTACGGTTTCTGGTTTAGCACTAAAAGTTTTCATTAAATTCGCCTCTATGATACCGCTGACGCGATACCTGTTCCTACATGGCCGTTCCCTGCTGGACAAGAGCCAGGCTAATAGCCCCGGATCAGCAATACCGGCCTGTTCAAAACATTGGGCGCTCAATCGGGAAACGGGAGCGGTATTATACCGTTTGGCAGGAGGAAATAAAGCCCCTAATGAAAGACCTCCAAATCACCCTCAGAAGCCCTGAGGACTTTTAACAGGTGGCGACCCTGAAAGTCCGGATTAAACTGAAGACCATCCGGAAGCACCCTTCTGCCCAGAGTCTCAAGCTCTGAGGAAGCAGCACTGGTCCGTACTTCCACGGCCAGTAGAAGAGAACTCACCAGAAAGCCCACAATGCTTCTGCTCCATAAACTCACGCCAAAGCCACCGGCAAGGGCAGCGTAGGTGACAATCAGAGATGCTCTGTGGACAAATCCGTTTTTCTGATCCCCATGATACCCGGTCACCATTTTTATCGGTGGCTGCGTTCGGTCATTATCGGCAAAACTGAACCCAACACCTTCCGAGAGGCCATTTATACTGAAGGGTCCGCCAAGATCCAGAAAAAGCTCATTATCTTTGGGAAAATGATAATAGCGATAGCCATACAGACCTCCACGCCCCGCCCCGCTGATATAAAAGGACTTAAGGTCAATCCACTCCAGGCTTATTATGTAAGGATTCCTTTCAGGGGACAGCATCAAATCAAGGGCTGACTGATGAGTTGCAAGTATTAAAAAAATTAACAGGGGGTTCTTCTGCAAAGGGGCAGGCATTGTCCTTGAATCAATTCTTTTGACAAACCGCTTGATCTTGCTTTCCGTGGTAAACAACACTTTATAACCAGAAACCTCTGAAAAGGACTCGGTCAATATCTCCTCAAAGTCCACCAATAACGTCTGACCGGTCCTTTTAAGGTAAGACAGGTAATTGACGTAACCGAAAAACCGGTCCTCCACTTCCTTCATTTCATCAATTTCTTTCGCCTCTGATGGAACTGAAATCATTATTCGACAGGACTCGGCAACACCCTGCCGGCAACCCTCTGTGTATTTCAAACTCCCTTTAACACCGTATATATCCCTCAACTCCAGGGCATCAACATAATCTGGAGCCACAACCGCGTCAGAAAGGCCGTAATAACCGGCCATTGCCTTACCGGCAATAACCAGCGGGATGCAACCACACCAACACTGCCTCACTCCCCACATCAAAGCTCTTGAAAAAAACAGGAACATCGTCTCAATTTTCACCACAAGCCTCACCAACCTGTAAGAATGCGCCCAATCACATGAAATCCAATATCAGGAATTCAGCCCTCGATTATAGACACAAGCAACACTTTCCCCGTGGAACCATTTCATCGCTGAAATTTAGCCTTTTTCCGTGGCGGAGCCTCATCCTCCAGCCGATAGACAGCCGACCAGTCTAGCGGTGATTTAAAAAATGGGTCACGGCTGTTTTCCAGGAAGGCTCTGCGCAAGCTTTGGTAATCAAAATGATCATCGCCAAAGGCAACCATCTGCCCGGTTTTCTCCAGACAGAACGGGCAGTCTTTAATCCGGTCAACGGTCATGGGTTGCAGCTGTTCAAAGGGTGGAATGGCAAGGTTGCGCCGGTATTTCTGCCAGGGACCCCAGGTCTCGAGATAGCTATCCAGGGCTTGCTCCGTACAGGTTTGCCCTATAAGCTCAGCCGCGCTGGCAATGTCCTGATCCGATACATCGGCAACATAGCTGTAGTGCATTTCCCGGGTACTGCCGGGTAGGTCAAAGTACTCACGCAAACCAATCTGAAAAGCCAGCTCCACCTCAACCATAAACGACGCTGGCCTACCTGATGACCCGATATGTTCACTGGCAATTTTTTTTACTTCATCAAGAATCATCATCTGTCGACCCAGGGCCCTTAACTCCACCCTTAATTCTGCTCTTGATTCAATATTGTCGCCATTGTGCAGGGCCATGGTCTCTGCCAAATGGGACAGCTGCAGTGTTTCCAGGTCGTCCAGGGCCAGGATCACCCCATCTTCACAGCTGCTGATGGCCTGGTGTATCCGGGTCAGGGCGTTGTCACTGACCTCACCGTCACCATTCAGCAGCGAAAACATCTCCGAGACCCGAACTGCCAGTAAATATCGTGTCTCTGGGCCTTTATACTCCACTGTTTCCGTTAACCGTTCCAGAAACGTCACCAGGTCCTCAGCCTGGTCTGGCCGACACTCCAGTTTCGGCGCTGCCACAGCAGGCACGGCCCACCAGAAGCTAATGGCCTGATCGAGCGTCGCAAAGCTGGCAGGGCGTTTCCGGAAGTGGTCAACATGAAACAGTATGCCGGGTAAAGGTTTAGTCCTGAGGTTATCCATCAGCAATACGGGCAGTTGGGTATTCTTCAGATAAACATGGCGCCTTTTGTTCTCCCATGTTCTGCCCAACCCCGTGACCCAGTCAGGTAACTCCCCCAGACGGGTGCACCCCGTGAGGCAAAGGTCGCCGCCCAGCCTGACATCTTTGGGCAAGCACTTCAGTCTGTGGCATCCGTGGAGATTGATATAACCCCGGACGAACATTGTCTCGGGTAATTCATCCAGATTTTCACAGTAGGCAAGGTCGAGATACCGCTCCACCTCAAGTTTGCGTGGCAGGTACCTCAAGTTCTGGCACCCCCACAGGTCCAGGCAACCATACCGGGAATGATTTGCTGGCAGGCTTATCAGGCCAGGGCAATCTTTGATGTAGATCCGCCTCTTGACCTCAATGGTCCAGGGCAGCTCTGTCAGTTTATACAGTGAACTCAGGAAAAGTGAGCCAGCTACCGAAAGGAACGGAGGCAGGTCTGCCAGGTCGCGGCATCCTTGCAGATAAAGTGATCCAGTGATCGAGAGACGTTCGGGCAGCAACATTGAGCCGCTGAGTCCCTGAAGAAACACACAACCTTTGACACGGTAATGAATATCACTCTGCAAGGTGCCGGCCCTGATCGCCTGAATTAACCCAGCCTCGCTGATCTCTGCGACCTTGATGATTGAGCGTTCCGATATCACCTCAATTTTTACCGTTTCCCTGACCCACCGCCTATACGTCAAAAACTGCATGGGTCTGCCGATGCGACAGGGCTGGTCAACGCCGTAAATGCCTGCCTCCTCCTCTTCAGCTGAACGGGTAGGATCATGCCGCCGGGCAGGAGGAGCATTACGACTTATCGTGTCCATCAGTACGGTCTCCGTTTACCTGCAAGTAACGCGATATCAAGTCAGCACAGTTCGTGTCGTAGCAGCATAGACGATGTCAACCATTGTGAATAATGATGCAGGCATTGCACTCTCGTATGCACCTGTTTTCGTATGCACCTGTTTTGCATACATCCCGTAATGCTCTACCTCATTGGATAAACAGGCTCCCCGGGGGTCGGTGCACTCAGTAGAGCTTTGTTTATTGCAGAAGAAGGTCTCTTTCCAGCTTGCCTTGATGACTATCTTCCAGATAATCATATGCCCCATGCCCAAGCGTCTGCCGGACTTACCACTGACCTACTGCGAAAAAATCCGACAGGCTCGTGGGTGTTTAGTCACTCACCGATTTTGTTGGCGTTTCAGGCAGTAATTGATACTCTGCAAGCGCCTTGATGACATCTTCCCGATAACGAGGGGGTCCCCCACAGCAAGAACCTGACTGCATATGCAGTGGGCAGCGGCGCTCAACTGTCCATGTACCGCAATTTTGCGGCTTGGGAGGGGAGGATTTTTGTCCGTTACTATCTCTTTGGGTAGCATCAGCAGAACCATCTGTCACTTGGCTTGCGCAGCCGCCGCCGGGCATTTTGGCTGTTGTTGATTGCATAATGACCTCTCTTGACCAGTCACACCACAGGGTGTTCAGTAAATTGGACAAATTCCTCGTTGATAACTGTGTCAACCAGAGCCTGCCAATCATCCGGGTTAGCGGTTAACTTACCTTTCAGTGCTTCCAGGCACGCAGTTGCAATCTGGCCTGTCAATTCCTGTTTCAACAACGGGTCGCTGACTGTGTCAGCAAATACCCGGGGGAAATTGGCGTTAACCTGATTTTTGATGGCAGAGTAGGCATCCAGCATTTGGTCAACTTTACTGTCGTCAAACCGATGGCATTGCACCGGTGGCAGCAGATTGCTATCGCTGCCAGGCTCTATAGACGCTCTGTCGCTGGCACTGGATTTTGTTGGTAAAAGATCAGTGATCACCTGATTCAATCGCCATGACTCATCATCATTCTCTGCAAGCTGACGTTCACTTATGGTCAATGAGAGCTGTTGACGGGAGAAGGCTTCATCAAAGGCAGTGACCTTGCAGTCATAAAGCCAGGTAAATAACTGCCAGGTCCGTTGGCTTATGGCGAAGGCTGACCAGTCCGGTATTTCTTCATTGACATCGTTGCCCGATATGTTGCCGATATCCCGTAGCAGCTGCGCGATAAATTCAGAGGATTGATCCAATCCCAGCATATCCGGGGCACTAGCCAGTGACCTTATCATGCTGATCTGTTGATCTGGGGCAAGATTGATAAACTGATCCCGGGCATTATGGTAATTCCCCATGTTCAGGGACTGCACCATGGGATTAAGCCCTACCCCATCATTCACAGACAAGCGTTGATGTAATTTCCCCACTTGTTCCGTGAGCAGCTGGTCAAAATCATGCCTGAAATCCTTGTCACCGCCGTTTCCGCCCAGACCCAGCCAGCTGCTTAAAGTACTGTTTTCTGACCGCCTGTCTTGTAACTGCAGAACTTGATCAAGCACTTGTTTGCGCAAGGGATTGGATAGCTCCCGATTGTCCAGCTGATGTTGGGCCATGGCCCGCAGCATGCATCGGGCCAGTTCAATCGATGGTGAACCGGTTGTCGTTTTACCCGTAACACTGTCGTAAAAAACGGATGACCGCCCATCAGCTCCGGTAACAACCTTGCGCACCGTTCCGTCACTGCGAAAAATATTATCAGGGCTTTCATGCTCGACACCCAGCGCCGGGGAGGCTATAACTGCCTGCAAAAAGGCTTTGGTGGGCGAGGTTCGATTAACTCCGGCGGTTTGCACAATGGCAATATTCAAAAGGTCCTGGGGTTGCCAGTAAGGCGCAATGTCAGCCACCGTATCGTCAGCAAGCGATTGCACATAATCATTGAGTTCAGTATGCAGCTGACTGGCGACTCCCCTGGCACCTTCGAGCAATCTGATACCGGGGGATTGTGCCAGCGGGTCCCGGGACAGGCAGGCCTGATGGTTTAGTCCGCCATCGTGATCATGACCCACAGCACGTATCGGGCGATCGTTGAGTGCAGAGGCAACCATATTTGCCAGGATCAGGCTGTCGTTGGTGAGAGGTGATACCGGTTTGGACGACCTCGCATGCTCAGCTGGTTCAGCCCCAGGGTCGTTGACTTTATCCATCTTCCGGGGCAATTCGTTGAGGCTTGTTGGCTGGTTGGCTGTCGTCAGTCCTGCATATTGGGCTAAACCGGCAAGTTGGCTACCGATAGCAGACCATACGCCACGGTGCATGCTGGCACCGGAGGAGAGAGGGCTGTTGGGTTCGGACTGAACCATTAAGTGAGGGGCGGTATTATCGTCATCGTCGGCAATCTCATTGATGATGTCATTCTCATCGATTGGTTCATTGGTACTGCCCATATCATCAGTATCGCTCAGGTCACGCCGTTTTCTTGGCTGATTATCTATTAACCCGGTGAAATCGTAAGGTAACAAAGAACGATCTTGATACGCTTGCAGATCCCGATCTTTCAAACGAAAATGAAGATCAAAACCAATTTGTGAAAGTAATTCTGCACATACCTTGGCAATATTGGAAAACTCCTTAACAATTCGCTCTTGTACTACTTTTATCTTCGATTGTCTCGCCAGCGTCTGTTCTGTTTGATTGTTTGCCGTTATACATGACCATGCATATTCTTTTTCTTTTAAAGATTGAGATAACTTAAATGACCATTCTATAGTACTCAGCTCATCTTTCTTTATTTCAGATATCTTTTTAAACAAACGATTGCTATTGAACATTGAATTGTCACGATCTGATGTTTTTTCTTTCAACTTTTTCACTAG